>NZ_JBEZZJ010000008.1:0-208995 GCF_040639095.1 Micromonospora sp. NPDC023966
CCGCCGACCCACGCGTGGGTCGGCGGCCGTCGCGGTCGGGCTCAGCGCAGGCCGGCGGCGGCGAGCAGGTTGCCCTCCGGCAGGGCGGGCACGGCCCGGCCGAGGGTCATCCGCTGCTCGGCTCGGGCGGCGGTGAACGCGGCGTCGCCCGCGATCGCCGCGGCGTACGCGGCGGCGGTGCGGGACGCGATGGCCGACCAGCCGTACTGCTCGTGGACCATGGCGCGGGCGCGCCGGGCGAGCAGCCGCGCCCGGTCGCGGTCGGAGAGCAGCGCGTGCACCGCCTCGGAGAGCCCGTCCGGATCCTGCGGGGCGAAGGTCAGACCGGTGACGCCGGGCTCGACGATCTCGGCCAGCCCGCCGGTGCGGGACACCGCGAGCGGTGCGCCGGCGGCGGCCCCCTCCAGGGCCACCATGCCGAACGGCTCGTAGATGCTCGGCACCGCGAAGCAGTCGGAGGCGGCCATCACGGCGGGCAGGTCGGTGCCGCCGAGGAAGCCCGGCATGCTCACCGTGGCGCCCAGGCCGAGCCGGTGCACCTCGGCCTCCAGGGTCGCCCGGTACGGCCCGTCGCCGACGATCACCGCGCGCAGTCCGGGGTGCCGGTCGCGCAGCCGGGGCAGCCCGGCCAGCAGGTGCTGCACGCCCTTCTCGTAGACCAGCCGGCCGGCGAAGGTGACCAGCGGGCCGTCCCCGGCGAACCGGGCCCGGGCGGCGGCGACCGCCGAGCCGGGCACCCGCCAGCGGTGCGGCTCCACCCCGTTGGGGACCACGTCGACCCGGGCCGGGTCCACCCCGAACAGCGCGCTCACCTCGTCGCGCATGTAGCCGGAGCAGACGATCACCCGGCCCGACTCGGCGGCCAGCCAGTGCTCGACGCCGTGGATGGTGCGGTTCATCTCCTCGGGCAGCCAGCCCTGGTGCCGGCCCGCCTCGGTGGCGTGGATGGTGCTGACCAGCGGCACGTCGAGGTGCTCGCGCAGGGTCATGGCGGTGTGCGCGACCAGCCAGTCGTGGGCGTGGATGGCGTCGTACGCGCCGGACTCGGCGGCGCGCAGGGCGGCCCGGGTGAGGGTGTGGTTGAACGCCATCGTCCAGGCCAGCAGCGAGCCGGTGGCGAGCGGGAAGGTGACCGGGTCCTCGGCGGCGCGGACGATGCGCACGCCGTCGGCGTACTCCTCCAGCGGCGCGCCCTCGGCGTGCCGGGTGACGACGGTGACCTCGTGGCCGGCGGCGGCCAGGGCGACGGAGAGCGCGTGCACGTGGCGGCCGAGGCCGCCGACGAGCACCGGCGGGTACTCCCACGACAGCATGAGGATGCGCCGGGTGCGGGGCGGCACGCCGGGCTGCGGTGGGACGGTCGGGCGGGAGGTGAGGGTGGGCCGGTGGGTCCGGTCCGGCGCGGCGGCGGGCTGCTCGCCGACCCGCAGGGTGGTCACATCGATCTCCGTCCATGCATGCTGGTGCGCGCCGACGTCACTGGCGGCGTGGGAGTGTGGTGGGGCGGCCGAGTGGCCGGGCGGACCCGCGCGGGCACGCGTGTCCGCGATCCAGGAAAAGCCATCCGGCGCGAACCCGCATCTCAAAAAGGGCGATCGTGACGGACAACACCTGAAGGTCCAGGCCGCCTCAGGTGGGTGGATTTCGGTTACGGTCCGAACGGGTGGATTGGCGGAGCGTGTGGCGGGGCATTAGCGGCGTGCGCACCGGCGGTCCGCCCGTCCGGTGCGCTCGTGATCATGGGCCGAAGGAGCGACATGCAGGTCTGGCCGGGCGAGAGCTACCCCCTCGGCGCCACCTACGACGGGATGGGGACCAACTTCGCGATCTTCTCGGAGGTGGCGGAGAAGATCGAGCTCTGCCTGTTCGACGAGTGGGACACCGGCGCCGAGCTCCGGGTCGAGCTGCGCGAGGTCGACGCCTACGTCTGGCACGCCTACCTGCCCGGCATCGAGCCCGGCCAGCGCTACGGCTACCGGGTGCACGGACCGTGGGACCCGGCCAACGGGCTGCGCGGCAACCCGCACAAGCTGCTCCTGGACCCGTACGCCAAGGCGGTCGACGGGGAGGTCCGGTGGGACCCGGCCGTCTACGACTACGAGGTGGGCGGCGACCCGGACCGGCGGAACGACACCGACTCGGCGCCGTTCATGCCGAAGTCGGTGGTGGTGAACCCGTACTTCGACTGGGGCAACGACCGGCCGCCGCGCACGCCCTACCACCACTCGGTGATCTACGAGGCGCACGTGCGCGGGCTGACCATGCGCCACCCCGACATCCCCGAGGAACTGCGCGGCACGTACGCGGCGATCGCCTCGCCCGTGATGATCGACTACTTCAAGCGGCTCGGGGTGACCGCGGTCGAGCTGATGCCGGTGCACGAGTTCGTGCACGACCACCGCCTGGCCGACCTGGGGCTGCGCAACTACTGGGGCTACAACACCATCGGCTTCTTCGCCCCGCACCACGGCTACTCGGCGCTGGGCCGGCTCGGCCAGCAGGTGCAGGAGTTCCGCGGCATGGTCAAGGCGCTGCACGCGGCCGGCATCGAGGTGATCCTCGACGTGGTCTACAACCACACCGCCGAGGGCAACCACCTCGGGCCGTCGCTGAGCTTCAAGGGCATCGACACCCCGAGCTACTACCGGCTCTCGGAGTCCGACCGCCGCTACTTCGTCGACTACACCGGCACCGGCAACAGCCTCAACGTGCGCAGCCCGCACTCGCTCCAGCTGATCATGGATTCGTTGCGCTACTGGGTCACCGAGATGCACGTCGACGGCTTCCGCTTCGACCTCGCGGCCACCCTGGCCCGGGAGTTCTACGAGGTGGACCGCCTCTCCACCTTCTTCGAGGTGGTGCAGCAGGACCCGGTCGTCGGCCGGGTCAAGCTGATCGCCGAACCGTGGGACGTGGGCCCGGGCGGCTACCAGGTGGGCAACTTCCCGCCGCAATGGAGCGAGTGGAACGGCAAGTACCGGGACACCGTGCGGGACTTCTGGCGCGGCGAGCCGGCCACCCTGGCCGAGTTCGCCTCCCGGATCTCCGGCTCCGCCGACCTCTACCAGGACGACGGGCGCCGCCCGTTCCACAGCATCAACTTCGTCACCTGCCACGACGGGTTCACCCTCAACGACCTGGTCTCCTACAACGACAAGCACAACGAGGCCAACGGCGAGGAGAACCGGGACGGGGAGAGCCACAACCGCTCCTGGAACTGCGGCGTCGAGGGGGAGACCGACGACCCCGGCGTGCTCGCCCTGCGCGCCCGGCAGCGGCGCAACTTCCTGGCCACCCTGATCCTCAGCCAGGGCGTGCCGATGATCGGCCACGGCGACGAGTTGGGCCGCACCCAGCGCGGCAACAACAACGCCTACTGCCAGGACAGCGAGCTGGCCTGGGTCGACTGGGAGCAGGCCGACGAGGACCTGGTCGGGTTCGTCCAGCGGCTCACCGAGTTCCGGATGCGGCACCGGGTGTTCCAGCGGCGGCGTTTCTTCACCGGGCTGCCGGTCGGCGGCCGGGCCGCCGGCACCGCCCTGCCCGACCTGGCCTGGTACACCCCGGACGGCCGGGAGATGACCGGCGAGGACTGGGGCAACGACTTCGGCCGCTCGGTGGCCCTGTTCGTCAACGGCGAGGGTATCCCGGAACGCGGCCAGTACGGCCAGCGCCACCGGGACGACTCCTTCCTGCTGCTGTTCAACGCGCACGACGCGCCGCTGGACTTCACCCTGCCGCCGGCCGAGTTCGGGCAGCGGTGGGAGCTGGTCATCAGCACCGCGGACCCGGATCCGGAGAAGAGCCTGACGGTCGAGGCGGGCGGGAGCGTCTGCGTCCCCGACCGCTCGCTGCTGGTCCTGGAGAGGACGGCCTGACCCATGCCCGACACCCCCCACCCCGATGACACGACGGCGACGACGACGCGGGTGGGGTCGACCTACCGCGTCCAGGTCCGCCCCGGCTTCGACCTCGACGCCACCGCCGGCCTCGCCGGCTACCTGGCCGACCTCGGGGTCACCCACCTCTACAGCGCGCCCCTGCTCACCGCCACCCCCGGCTCCCAGCACGGCTACGACGTGGTCGACCACCGCGCGGTCAACCCGGAACTCGGCGGCGAGGGTGGCCGGCAGCGCCTGATCCGGGCGCTGCGGGCGGCCGGGCTCGGCCTGGTCGTGGACATCGTCCCCAACCACGCCGGGGTGGCCCGGCCGGCGGCCAACCCGGCCTGGTGGGACGTGCTGCGCCGGGGCCGGGCCTCGGCGTACGCGGACTGGTTCGACATCGACTGGAACCGGGGCCGGCTGCTGCTGCCGGTGCTCGCCGACAGCCCCGACGCCCTCGACGACCTCAAGGTGGTCGACGGGGAGCTGCGCTACCACGAGCACCGCTTCCCGATCGCCGACGGCACCGGGGACGGGACGCCCCGCGAGGTGCACGACCGGCAGCACTACGAGCTGGTCAACTGGCGGCGCGGCGACACCGAGCTGACGTACCGCCGGTTCTTCGCCGTGTCCGACCTGGCCGGGCTGCGGGTCGAGGACCCGGAGGTCTTCCGCGCCACCCACGCGGAGATCCTGCGCTGGGCCGCCGCCGGCGACCTCGACGGCATCCGGGTCGACCACCCGGACGGGCTCCGCGATCCCGCGGGCTACCTGGCCCGGCTGCGCGCCGCCGCGCCCGGCGCCTGGCTGGTCGTGGAGAAGATCCTGGAGTACGGCGAGGAGCTGCCGGACTGGCCGGTCGACGGCACCACCGGCTACGACGCCCTGCCCGCGGCCGGCGGGCTCTTCGTCGACCCGGAGGCCGAGGCGGACTTCACGGCGCTGGACGGCCGGCTCACCGGGCGGCACACCTCCTGGGAGGACCTCACCCACGACACCAAGCTGGCCGCGGCCACCCGGCTGCTCGCCGCCGAGCTGAGCCGGCTCGCCGCGCTCGTCCCCGAGCTGCCCGGCGAGCAGGTCCGGGCGGCCCTCGCCGAGCTGGCCGCCTGCTTCCCGGTCTACCGCGGCTACCCGCCGGAGGGCGCCCGGCACCTCGCCGCCGCCCGCTCCGAGGCCGGCCGCCGCCGCCCCGACCTGACCGCCGTCCTGGACGCGATCACCGCCCGGCTCCGCGACCCCGACCACGAGCTGGCCGCCCGCTTCCCGCAGCTGTCCGGCGCGGTGATGGCCAAGGGGGTCGAGGACACCGCCTACTACCGGTGGAGCCGGTTCGTGGCGCTCAACGAGGTGGGCGGCAGCCCCGCCCACTTCGGCGTGCCGCCGGCCGAGTTCCACCGCTTCGCCGCCGCCCGGCAGGTCCGCTGGCCGGCGAGCATGACCACGCTCTCCACCCACGACACCAAGCGCGGCGAGGACGTCCGGGCCCGCCTCGCGGTCCTGTCCGAGCTGCCCGGGCGCTGGGCCGAGCGGGTGGCCGACTGGATGTCCCACGCACCGCTGGCCGATCCGGCGCTGGCCCACCTGCTCTGGCAGACCGCCGTCGGGGCCTGGCCCATCGACCGGGAACGGCTGCACGGGTACGCGGAGAAGGCCGCCCGCGAGGCGTCGGTGTCGACCAGCTGGGCCGACCCCGACCCGGGGTTCGAGCACGAGTTGCACGCTCTGGTCGATCGGATGTACGACGACCCGGAGCTGCACGCCCAGCTCACCGCGTTCGCCGACGAGATCACCCCGGCCGGCTGGTCCAACTCGCTCGGGCAGAAGCTGGTCCAGCTCGCCATGCCCGGCGTGCCGGACACCTACCAGGGCACCGAGCTGTGGGAGAACTCCCTGGTCGACCCGGACAACCGCCGCCCGGTCGACTTCGCCGTACGCCGGGAGCTGCTGGCCCGGCTCGACGCCGGCTGGCGGCCGGCGGTGGCCGCCGACGGCGCGGCCAAGCTGCTCGTGGTCTCCCGCACCCTGCGGCTGCGCCGGGCCCACCCGGAGCTGTTCACCGGCTACCGGCCGGTGCCGGCGCGAGGGCCGGCCGGCCCGCACGCGGTGGCCTTCGACCGGGGCGGCGCGATCGCGGTGGCCACCCGGCTGCCGCTGCGGCTGGCCCGCACCGGCGGCTGGGGCGACACGACGCTGGCGATTTCCGGCAACAGTGTTACGGACGTGTTCACCGGTCGGGTCTACAGTGGGGCTGAGCTGCTGATGCACGATCTGCTGAGCACCTATCCCGTCGCCCTCCTCGCTCCCACCGACTCCGTGGAGGCTGCCGCATGACCGAGTTCACGGTGTGGGCGCCCGAAGCCGCCCGGGTGCGGCTGCGCCTGCCCGGCGTCGCCGACCACGACATGCGTCCCGGTCCGGAGGGCTGGTGGCGGGTCGAGGTGCCCGGCGCCGGACCCGGCACCGACTACGCGTTCCTCCTCGACGACGACGAGCGGGCCCTGCCCGACCCCCGGTCCGCCTGGCAGCCGCAGGGCGTGCACGGGCCGAGCCGGCGCTACGACCACGCCGCCTTCGACTGGACCGACCAGGGCTGGACCGGGCAGCAGCTGCCCGGCAGCGTCCTCTACGAGCTGCACATCGGCACCTTCACCCCGGAGGGCACCTTCGACGCGGCGATCGGCCGCCTCGACCACCTGGTCGACCTCGGCGTCGACCTGGTCGAGCTGCTCCCGGTCAACGCCTTCAACGGCGAGCACAACTGGGGCTACGACGGGGTCTGCTGGTACGCGCCGCACGAGCCGTACGGGGGGCCGGACGGGCTCAAGCGCTTCGTCGACGCGGCACACGCCAAGGGGCTGGGGGTGATCCTCGACGTCGTCTACAACCATTTCGGGCCCTCCGGGGCCTACGCGCCGCGCTTCGCGCCGTACCTCACCGAGCAGAGCAACACCTGGGGCCGGACCGTCAACCTGGACGGGCCGCACTCCGACGGGGTGCGCCGCTACATCGTCGACAGCGTGCTGATGTGGCTGCGCGACTACCACGTCGACGGGCTGCGGCTGGACGCCGTGCACGCCATGCCCGACTCCCGGGCCACCCACTTCCTAGAGGAGGTGGCGGTTGAGGTGGAGGCGCTCTCCACGCACCTGGGCCGGCCGCTGTCGCTGATCGCCGAGAGCGACCTCAACGACCCGAAGCTGATCACCCCGCCGGAAGCCGGTGGGTACGGCCTGCACGCCCAGTGGAACGACGACGCCCACCACGCGCTGCACACCCTGCTCACCGGGGAACGGCAGGGCTACTACGGCGACTTCGGTTCGCTGGAGTGCCTCACCGACGTGCTGACCGGCGCCTTCTTCCACGCCGGCACCTGGTCCAGCTTCCGCAACCGCAGCCACGGCCGGCCCGTCGACCGCCAGCGCACGCCGGGGCACCGGTTCGTGGCGTACCTGCAGAACCACGATCAGATCGGCAACCGGGCCACCGGCGACCGGATCTCCGCCACGCTCTCCGCCGGGCTGCTGCGCGTCGGCGCCACGCTCCTGATGACCGCGCCCTTCACCCCGATGCTGTTCATGGGGGAGGAGTGGGCGGCCAGCACCCCGTGGCAGTTCTTCACCAGCCACCCGGAGCCGGAACTGGCCACCGCGGTGGCGGCCGGTCGCCGGCGCGAGTTCGCCGCGCACGGCTGGCCGCCGGGGGAGGTGCCCGACCCGCAGGATCCGCAGACCTTGGTCCGGTCCCGGCTCGACTGGGCCGAGCTGGACAAGCCCGAGCACCGGGAGATGTACGACTTCTACCGGCGGCTGATCGCGCTGCGCAAGCGCCGCCCCGACCTGTCCGACCCGCGGCTCAGCCACGTCGAGGTGCGCCACGGCGACCAGTTCCTGCTGATGCGGCGCGGCGGCTGCCTGGTGGTGGCGAACCTGGCCGGCAAGCCGCAGCGGATCAACCTGCCCGGCGTGGTGCGCCGGGTGCTGCTCGCCACCTCCGAGGGGGTCACCGTGATGCGCGACGGGATCGAACTGCCGCCGGAGTCTGCCGCGATCGTGGCGCTCTGACGTTGGTGCGGGACCGGGCCGGCCGGCCCGGTCCCGCACCGCCCGGTCAGGCCCAGGGGGCCGTCGGGTACCAGGGAATGATCTCGTGGCGGGCGAGCAGCCGGACGTCCCAGTAGAGGGCCGCCGGGCATCGACCCTGCGGATCGACGACCGTTCCCCATCCTCGGGGCGGGCCACTCAACGTCGCCGAGCAGCGGTCGCTGGAGAAGGCCGGCTTCCAGCTGGAGGGGATCGCCCGCGCCTGCGAGTTCCGCGCCGGCGCCTGGCGCGACGGCTGGCTCTACAGCCGGCTGCGCGACGACCCGTCCCCGCTCTGAGCCGGGAAGGTCAGGGCAGCGGCCACTCGTGGACGGGCCGGTTGCTGTGCATCAGGTCGACGTAGTGGCGGACCACCTCGCGCAGCGCCTCCGGCCGGTCCAGGTGGTCGGCGGACTCCAGCCGGTGCAGCGTCTCCACCTGCCAGGTGGCGCCGTTGCGGCCGGTCAGGCAGCGCTGCTCGACGATGTCGAGCAGCCGGTCCCGCTCGGCGGGGTCGAGGCCCCACCGGTCGAGCCCGTGGTGGGCCAGCGGCAGCAGCCGGCGCAGCACCAGCTCGGTCACCGGCAGGTAGCCCAGCCCGGGCCAGAACACCTGGGCGTCGATGCCGTGCCGGGCGCAGTTGGTGAAGTTCTCCTCGGCCGCGCTGAACGACATCTGCGACCAGAGCGGCCGGTCCGACTCGGCGAGGGCGCGGACCAGACCGAAGTAGAAGGCGCCGTTGGCGACGGTGTCCAGCACGGTCGGCCCGGCGGGCAGCACCCGGTTCTCCACCCGTAGGTGCGGGCGCCCCTTCAGCACGTCGTAGACCGGGCGGTTCCAGCGGTAGACGGTGCCGTTGTGCAGCCGCAGTTCGGCGAGCTTCGGCACGCCGCCGGCGGCCAGGGTCTCCGCCGGGTCCTCCGGGTCGCAGACCGGTAGCAGCGCCGGGAAGTAGCGCACGTTCTCCTCGAACAGGTCGAACACGCTGGTGATCCAGCGTTCCCCGAACCAGACCCGGGGGCGTACCCCCTGGGCCTTGATCTCCTCGGCGCGGGTGTCGGTGGCCTGCTGGAACAGCGGGACCCGGGTCTCCCGCCACAGCTCGCGGCCGAACAGCAGCGGCGAGTTCGCGCCGAGCGCGACCTGGATGCCGGCGATCGCCTGCGCGGCGTTCCAGTAGTCGGCGAACTGGGCCGGGCTGACCTGGAGGTGGAACTGGGTGCTGGTGCAGGCCGCCTCGGGGGTGATGGTGTCCGCGGTGGTGGCCAGCCGCTCCACCCCACTGATCGAGATCCGCAAGTCCTCGCCCCGGGCGGCGAAGATCTGCTCGTTGAGCAGGGCGTAGCGGGGGTTGGCCGAGAGCGTGGCGGCGGTCAGGTGCTCCGGGCGCAGGGTCGGCAGGATGCCGATCATCACCATGTGCGCGCCGACCGTGCGGGCCTTCTCCTCGGCGGCGTTGAGGCTGGCCCGGACGTGCTCCTCGAACTGCGCCGTGCCGGTGCCGGTGAGCCGGCGCGGCGCCACGTTGATCTCGATGTTGAACTGGCCCAGCTCGGTCTGGAAGCTGGGATCGGCGATCGCCTCCAGCACGTCGGCGTTGCGCATGGCGGGCTGGGAGTCGCCGTCGACGAGGTTCAGCTCGATCTCCAGCCCGGTCATCGGCCGCTCCACGTCGAAGCGGGACTCGCGCAGCATCTCGGCGAACACGTCCAGGCAGCGCCGCACCTTGTCGCGGTAGCGGGCCCGGTCCTCCCGGCTGAAGGTGCGCACGCCGACGTCCTCGCCCATGGTCACCACCCTGTCACCGTTGGTCCCCCTAACCTCGCACGCCACGGCGGCGCGGGGAAAGAGCCGGGGGACCCATTACTACCCAGCTCTCCCGCCGGTGATCCCTGTCGCGCCGCACAGTGTCCCGGCCGGTCCGATGGGTGCGGCTGGCTAGCATGGCCGGATGCGCGAGACCACCATCCGGCTGTTCGTGGCAGCGGCGATCGCCGAGGCCTGCTCCTGGGCCGCCCTGCTGGCCGGCATGGCCGTCAAGTACGGGCCGCCGCGCAACGAGATCGGCGTGCACGTGTTCGGCCCGGTCCACGGCGCGCTCTTCGTGGCGTACGGGCTGCTCGTGCTGGTGGTGGCCCGGCAGCGGCGCTGGTCGCTGTGGCACACCGCGATCGCGCTGGCCTGCGCCGTGCCGCCGTTCGCCACGGTGCTCTTCGAGCGCTGGGCGCGCCGCCGCGGCCTCCTGGCCACCCCGGCCCCCACCGACCGGTCCCTCACCCCGGTCGGCTGACCGCCGGGGTCACCCGGCCAGGAAGTCGCTGAGCAGGGCGGCCAGCTCTCCGGGCGCCTCCTCGGCCATGTGGTGGCCGGAGGGGATCGAGGCCGCCCGCACGTCGTCCGCCCAGTCCCGCCAGATCGCCGCCGGGTCGCCGTACAGCTCAACCATGTCGTCCCGCCCTGACCAGGCGAAGAGCACCGGACAGCCGATCCGCCGGCCGGCGGCCTGCTCCGCGTCGTCCGCCGCCCGATCCGGGCCCAGCCCGGCCCGGTAGTCCTCGCACATCGCGTGCACCGTGGCCGGGTCGTGGATGGCCCGGCGGTAGTCGGCGTACGCCTCCGCGCCCATCGCCTCCGGCGAGCCGCCGTACCAGGCGTCCGGGTCGGCGTTGATCACCCGCTCGGCCGGCTTGGCGAGCTGGCCGAGGAAGAACCAGTGCCACCAGCGGGCCGCGAACCGGGCGTCGCAGCGGGCCAGCGCCTCGCCGATCGGCACCCCGTCCAGCACGCCGAGCCGGGTCACCCGGTCCGGGTGGTCCAGCGCGGTGCGCATGGCCACGTACGACCCCCGGTCGTGGCCGACGACCGCCGCCCGGGGGTGGCCGAGCGCGTCGAGCAGCGCCACCACGTCGCCGGCCATCGCCCGCTTGGAGTAGACCGTGTGCGCCGGGTCGCTCGGCGGCTTCGACGAGCCGCCGTAGCCGCGCAGGTCGGGGCAGATCACGGTGTGCCGGGCGGCGAGCAGCGGCGCGACCCGGTGCCAGGTGGCGTGCGTACGCGGATGCCCGTGCAGCAGCACCACCGGCGGCCCGGAGCCGCCGTGCCGGACCCGCAGCCGGACCGCGCCGAGGTCGATCTCCGCCAGGGTGAATCCGGGGAACATGAGCCAGGCGGTGCCCCGGGCGGCGGCAGCGGAAACCTTTAGCCGAGCGCGGAGCAGGCGGCGACGCCCGCCACCAGCAGCACCCCGAGCATCGCCTGCAGCAGCAGCGCCGGCCCCAGGTGCGACCAGACCGTCGCGGTACGCGGGGTCAGCAGCTGGCCGGTGGTCAGGTTGACGATCCGCTCGATCCGGGGCGGCAGGTCGGCGTCGCGCTGCGGGCGGAGGGTGAGCTGCACGTGGTCGCCGGGGTGCAGGGCGCTCTGCGGCAGGTGGCCGTGCAGCTCCACCTCCACCAGCCGGCCGGCCGCGTCGCGCACCCGGACCGGGGTGACCAGGAACTCGGGCCCCTGCTTCAGCTCCTTGAAGCTGCGCCGGGCGCCCCCGCCGCCACGGCTGAGCAGGGCGCGCACCACCCTCAGCAGCAGCCCCACCACGCCCGCCGCGGTCAGCACCGCGACCAGGACGGGCTGCCCCACCCGCACCTCGCGGGCGTAGCCCTCCATGAGGCGGACCAACCGGCCGGTGACGATCCGTTCCGTCGGGTGGACGGCGCGCCGGATGTGCAGCTCCGTGTCCATGTTCACCACCGAGAGTTCCGTTCCGTTCACTGATGGTATCGATTCCTCGGGTTGAACGACGTGAATGAACGCCGGTCACGGCCCGCCCCGGAAGGTGACATCCGGGGTCGCGCGGGTATGCGTGCGGCCGAGCTGGAAAGGGGTCGAGCATGCAGCTGTCCTTCCTGCGCCCGCTCTACGACCGTCCCGGGCCCTGGTGCTCGGTCTACCTGGACGCCTCCCGGGACACCCACGACGCGCGTCCGCAGGTCGACCTGCGCTGGCGCGCGCTCAAGGGAAACCTGATCGGGCAGGGCGCCGACCAGGCGACCGTCGAGGCGGTCGAGGAGGTGGTCCGCCGGCACGATCCGATGCCCGGCGACTACGGCATCGCGGTCTTCGCCAACCGGGGGCGGGTGGTGCTCACCGAGTACCTATCCGCGCCGCCGCTGCGCGATCTGGCCAGCTGGTCCGCGCTGCCGCACACGATGCCGCTGGTCGCCCAGCGCGGCGAGCAGATCGCCTGGGTGCGGGTGCTGGCCGACCGGACCGGGGCGGACGTCGTCGCGGTCAGCGCCGGCGGGGTGCCGCGCCGGGCGAGGGTGACGGGACGGGAGAGCTGGCAGCTGCGCCGGGTGCAGCCGGGCGGCTGGTCGCAGTCCCGCTACCAGCGGGCCGCCATGGAGGCGTGGCACCACAACGCCGGTGACGCCGCCGCGGCCACCGCCGAGCTGGCCGACCGGGTCGGCGCGGACGTGGTGGTGGTGGCCGGGGACATCCGGGCGACGGGGATGATCGCCGCCCAGCTGCCGGAGCGCTGGCAGGACGTGCTGGTCCGCACCGACGCCGGCTCCCGCGACTACATCGGCGCCGACGACACCCTGATGGACGACATCACCGTGCAGACCATCGCCGAGGTCGCCGACCAGCGGATCGCCGCCGCGCTCGACCGCTTCGGCGTGCAGGAGGACGTCGGCGCCGGCCTGGACGCGGTGGTCTCCGCCCTGCAACGGAACCAGGTCGACACCATGCTGATCGTCGACGACGCCTCCGCCAACGGCAAGCTCTGGATCGGGCCCGAACCGACCGAGATCGCCACCGACCCACAGCAGCTGGCGGACATGTCGGTGGCCGACCCGCAGAAGGTACGCGCGGACGCCGCGCTGCTGCGCGCGCTGATCGGCACCGACGCCGAGCTGACCGTGCTCGCGCCGGAGGAGGCGCCGGAACTCACCGACGGGGTCGGCGCCGTGCTGCGCTACGTCGACGCCAGCACGCCCGGGCGGGGCAATGGCTGACCGTACGGTGGCGGACCTGGTCGTCGAACGGCTGCGGGCCTGGCGAGTGCCTCGGGCCTTCGGCTACCCGGGGGCGGCGATCGCCCCGTTGGTCGCCGCGCTGGACGCCGCGGGCGGGGACCCGGATTTCGTCCCCGCCCGACACGAGGAGACCGCCGCGTTCATGGCCACCGGGCACGCCAAGTTCACCGGCGAGATCGGGGTCTGCCTGGCCACCCAGGGGCCGAGCGCGGTGCACCTGCTCAACGGCCTCTACGACGCCAAGCTGGACAGCAAACCGGTGGTGGCGATCGTCGGCGAGGACGTCACCGGCCCGCTCGGCGGGGCGCACGAGGAGATCGGGCTGAGCCGGCTCTTCGGCGACGTCTGCAACCAGTTCGTCCGCTACGGCCGCACGCCGGACCAGGTGCCGGGCCTGCTGGACCAGGCGTTCCGCACCGCCGCGGCGACCCGCAGCCCGACCTGCGTGGTGCTGCCGCGCGCCCTCCAGGTGGCGGCCGTCCCGGACCTGCAGCCGCAGGTCGCCGGTGTGATGTCGGCGACCCCGGGCGAGCCGCTGGCCCGGGTGCTGCCGCACGACGCCGATCTGGACGCCGCCGCCGCGCTGCTCGGCACCGGTCAGCGGCTGGCGATCCTGGTCGGCCAGGGCGCGCACGGCGCGGCCGACGAGGTCATGGCACTCGCCGACCGGCTCGACGCGGGCGTGGCCACCTCGCTGCTGGGCAAGCCGGTGCTCGACGAGCGGCTGCCCTTCCACACGGGCGTGCTCGGCGAGGTCGGCACCACCGCCGCCGCCCAGCTCATGGGGGGCTGTGACACCCTGCTGCTGGTCGGCACCAACGACCCGTGGACCGACTGGTTCCCGATGCCGGGCCAGGTCCGCACCATCCAGATCGACATCGACGGCCGGCGCATCGGCACCCGTTATCCCGTGGACGTGCCGCTGGTCGGCGACGCCGCCGAGACGCTCCGCGCGCTGCTGGGCCGGGTGCCGGACCGGCCCAACCCGCAGTGGCGCAGCGTGGTGGAGAGCTCGGTCGACCGGTGGCGGGAGGCCGCCGCCGAGCGGGCCGCTGCCCCGGCGGAGCCGCTCAACCCGCAGCTCGTGCTCCAGGAACTCTCCGCCCGGCTGCCGCGCCGCGGCTCCGTCGCGGTGGACGTCGGCTCGGTCATCTACTGGTACGCCCGGCACCTGGAACTGCCCACCGGCGTCCGGGCGCAGCTCTGCGGCACGCTCGGCTCGATGGGCTGCGCCCTGCCGTACGCGGTGGCCGCCAAGCTGGCCCGCCAGGACGAGCCGGTGATCGCGCTGCTCGGCGACGGGGCCATGCAGCTCAACGGGCTGGCCGAGCTGATCACGGTGGCGCACCACTGGCAGGAGTGGCGGGATCCCCGGCTGGTGGTGCTGGTGCTGAACAACCGCGACCAGTCCGGGACGGGTGGCGGACGACCGCCCGGTGCGTTCGCCGACCGGCGGCCCGACGTGCCGTACGCCGGCTGGGCCCGGCTGCTCGGCCTGCACGGGGTGCGGGTGGACCGCCCCGACCTGGTCGGTCCCGCCTGGGACGAGGTGCTCGCCGCGGATCGGCCCAGCGTGTTCGAGGCCGTGGTCGACCCGGCCGTGCCGCTGGACCCGCCCGAGCCGGCCCTGGCCGACCTGCGTGGGCTGTTCGCCGACGGGGATGCGGCCCGGCGGGTGCGGGAGCGGGTGCTGGAGGCCGAGGCCGCCGTGGAGGCGGAGGACCTCGTCTAACGGATCGAAGCCGGCGTTTGCGATCTTGGAGAGTTGCCGTTCGAGCGGAACGGCAGCTCTCCAAGATTTTCTCGTCGTCGGGCCGCGCGCGGAAGTGCCGGTTCGACCCGGGACGGCGGGGCACGGCGGAACGACGTGCCTGGGTGCGGTGCGTGCCCCGCGTGGTGCCGCCGCCCGCCCGCTGATTGGTCCGACCCGTGGGGGGATGCCCCGTTTAGACCCCAGAGGGACGGGAAGCCGGGCCGCGTGGTGAGCGAACGAGGGAAGGTGGAGCCGGTGCGCAAGGTGCCCGTGGGGTCGACCGGGGACCGGGTAGTCGCCGTGGGCAGCGCCGCCCGGCTGCTGGTCGCGGTGACGGCGCGGGCGCTGCGCGGCGACGACTGCGGCGACCTCGGCCACCCGGGCCCGCTGTCCCGCTTCACCGGGGCCCCGGAGCCGGTGCGCCGCGCCGCCGCGGCGCGGGCCGCCGGCCGGGCCGCGCTCACCCCCGCCCAGGTGGCCGAGGTGGACGCCGAGCGGGTGGCCGGGTGGTTCGTCGGCCAGTACCCGGCCCGCCGCTGGCCCGGGGCGGTGCTCGGCTCGCCGCACGGCGCGGCGGCGCACCTGGCGGTGGCGCTCGGGGTGCCCTGGCTGCCCGCCGCGTTCGAAGTGTCCGCGCACTGGACCCCGGGCGCGGTGGACCGCCCGGACGCCGCGCTGGACCACGGGGCCGCGCTCGCCGGCCGGCTGCTCGCCGGCAACCCGCGCGTGCACGTCCGGCAGGTGTACTGCCCGGCCAGCCGGGGCGCCTCGGCGGGCGCCACGGTGGCCCTCGCGCTGCGGTGGCGGGCGCTGCCCGCGGCGTACGCCCGGTTCCTCAGCGAAGGGCTGGAGCCCGGCGCGCCGGTGCTGCTGCTGCACGACGCGCGCACCTGGCCGGTGCGGGACGAGGGGAGCGGGCACAGCTTCCAGGTCGGCTCCCCGGCGAGCGGGCTAGACCCGGTCGACTTCCACCCGGACGCGCACGCGCTGCGCCAGGTGCTCCGCTCGGCCGGCGGCGACGGGGCGCGCTGGACGCCCCCGGACGTCACCTCCCCGGCGGCGTTCGCCGAGAACGGCGTGGAGTCCGGTTTCGAGCACGACGCCCGGGAGTGGGGCGGCCGGCACGGGCACCCGCTGCACCGGGTCGTCGTCCCCCAGCCGGACGCGCTGAGCGCCGCGACCGCCGACCTCTACCGCCGCTGGCTGCGCCGGGCCGGGAAGACCGGCGACCGCCTGGTGGTCGAGTGCGGCCGGCTGCTCGACCCGTGGCAGGTGATCCGGGCCGGGCTGGTGCCCTACTGGTGCGAGAACGCGACGCGGCGGCGGGTGCAGGGGGTGGAGTGGTGGCTCGCCGGCAGCGAGCCGTTCAGCTCGGTGGACGTGCTGCCCGAGCCGCCCGGGGTCCGCTCGCCGGCCCTCGCGGGGCTGCCGCAGTGGCTCGCGGTGGCCGGATTCGGGCGGCGCCGGCGCGCCCTGGACCGGGGCTCGGCGCGCGGCTACCCGGTCACCGCGGTCCCCACCCGGCGTGCCACGGAGGTGTTGCGCAACCAGCCGTACGACCTCCCGGTGCCGCCGCCGCTGCGGATGGCCGAGGCCCTCGCCGCGCTGCGCGACGCGGGCGCCCACCAGGGGTTGCTGCTCTCCTGAGGCCGGCCGTCGGCGGGTCGCCGACCAACCTGGCGAAACATCCTCGCGATCCTGCGGTCCGTGATTGAGTACCTACGGAGCGGGAACACCGCTCGCCGCGGAACGGCCCACGACGCCGTGCGGCGGGCGGCCGCCGCTTCCGACGTTCCGTCACGTAACCCAACTTCCGGCCCGGCGTGGCCCAACCACGCGCACGACCGGTTCCGATCCGGGCGGGGGACCTTCCTGAGGGAGGCGCGGATGTTCGGACAGACCACCACACCCACACCACCACCCACCGAACGGGGCCTGGAGGACCTCGACGCGGCGGCGCTGGCGTACGCGGCACGGATCGCCGGCCTGCCACCGGAGCGGCGGCAGGAGGCGCGGGACGACCTGGTCCGCTTCGCGTTGCCCTTCGCCGGCCGGCTGGCCCGCCGCTACCGGGGCCGCGGGGAACCGCTGGAGGACCTGGAGCAGGTGGCCCGTCTCGGCCTGGTCAACGCCGTCGACCGGTACGACCCGGAGCGCGGCTCGTTCACCGCGTACGCCGCGATCACCATCGTCGGCGAGATCAAACGGCACTTCCGGGACCGCACCTGGGGTGTGCACGTGCCGCGTCGGCTGCGCGACCTGATCCTGGAGGTCGGGCAGGCGACCGCGGCGCTGACCAGCGAGCTGTCCCGGGCGCCCACGGTCCACGAGCTGGCCGAGCGGCTGGAGACGCCGGAGGAGGAGATCCTGGCCGCCCTGGAGTCGGCTGCCGGCTACAGCCCGGCGTCGCTCAACGCGCCGGTCGGCGGCGAGAGTTCCGCCGAGTTCGGCGACCTGGTCGGCGAGTCGGACAACGCCCTGGAGTCGGTCGACGACCGCGTCACGGTCAGCGGCCTGCTGCACCGGCTGCCCTGGCGTGAGCGGCGGATCCTCGCCATGCGCTTCTACGGCAACCAGACCCAGGCCGAGATCGCGGCCCGGTTCGGCATCTCGCAGATGCACGTGTCCCGGCTGCTGTCCCGGGCGCTGACCTGGCTGCGTCAGGCGATGCTCGCCGACGCCCCGCCACCCTGGCAGAACGGCGCGGCCGAGTCCGAGCCGGCCAAGGCGAGGATCTCCGTGAAGCAGAACGGCGACCGGGTGGTCGTCGAGGTCGGGGGAGAGGTCGATCGGGACGGCGCCAACCAGCTTCGCAGGGCCATGCTGGAGGCGGTCACCGGGCAGCCCAGCGAGGTGGTGGTCGACCTGGTGGGCGCGGGCGGCTTCGACGCCGGCGGGATCGCCGCGCTGATGGCCGGCCGGGACGCCGCCGCCCGCACCGGGGTGCCGCTGCGGCTGACCCGGGTGCAGCCCGCGGTGCGCCGCTCGCTCGCCGCGGCCGGCCTGCCCGCCGCCGACTGACCCGCACGTGACAAGGAGGGCCGGCGCCCGACGGCGCCGGCCCTCCTTGGATGGGTGGTCCTGCTCAGTTCTCCTCGGTGTCCCCGGGCCCGCGGGGGTGCTCCCAGCGGGGGTGGGACGGCTTGCTGCGCTGCGGGCCCAGCTGGGTTTCCTCCGGCTCGTCGGTCTCGTCGAAGCTGGGCCGGCGCACCTCCTCCGGCTCCGGCACGTCGATCGGCCGGGCGCCGGACTGCGGTGCGGGCTGGTACTCGACGGCCTCGCGTGCGCCGTGCGCGCCCTCGGCGGCCGGCGACTCCGGGACGTGCCGCTCGTGGTGCAGCTCCTCCATGAAGTGCTGCGGGGGTTTGGTGGTGCGCTGCGGCAGGTCGCGGCCCAGGTCGGAAACCAGCGGGCCGTACTTCAGGTCGAAGGCGGGCCGCTCGGAGCGGATCCGCGGCATCCGGTCGAAGTTGCGCAGCGGCGGCGGGCAGGTGGTGGCCCACTCCAGGGAGTTGCCGTAGCCCCACGGGTCGTCGACGGTCACCATGGCGCCGTACCGCCAGGACTTCCAGGCGTTGTAGATGAAGAACAGGGTGGACGCGCCGAGGATGAACGACCCGATGGTGGAGACCTCGTTCAGCACCGTGAAGCCGTCTCCGGGCAGGTAGTCGGCGTACCGGCGGGGCATGCCCTCGGCGCCCAGCCAGTGCTGCACCAGGAACGTCATGTGGAAGCCGGTGAACATCGTCCAAAAGTGGATCTTGCCCAGTCGCTCGTCGAGCAGCCGCCCGGTCATCTTCGGGAACCAGAAGTAGACGCCGCCGAAGGCCGCGAACACGATGGTGCCGAAGAGCACGTAGTGGAAGTGCGCCACCACGAAGTACGTGTCGGAGACGTGGAAGTCGGCCGGCGGGCTGGCCAGCAGCACGCCGGTCAGGCCACCGAACAGGAAGGTCACCAGGAAGCCGACCGCGAAGAGCATCGGCGTCTCGAAGGTGATCTGGCCCTTCCACATGGTGCCGATCCAGTTGAAGAACTTCACCCCGGTGGGCACCGCAATGAGATAACTCAGGATGCTGAAGAACGGCAGCAGCACTTGCCCGGTGACGAACATGTGGTGCGCCCAGACGGTCATCGACAGCACGGTGATCGAGATCGTGGCGAGCACCAGACCGGTGTAGCCGAAGATCGGCTTCCGGGAGAAGACCGGGATGATCTCGGTGATGATGCCGAAGAACGGCAGCGCCACGATGTAGACCTCGGGGTGGCCGAAGAACCAGAACAGGTGCTGCCAGAGCATCGGCCCGCCGGTCGTGGCGTCGAAGACGTGCGAGTGCAGGATCCGGTCCGAGCCCAGCGCCAGGAGCGCGGCGGCGAGCAGCGGGAACACGAAGATCACCAGGAGGCTGGTGAGCAGCAGGTTCCAGGTGAAGATCGGCATCCGGAACATCGTCATGCCCGGCGCGCGCAGGGTGATGATGGTCGTGATCATGTTGACCGCGCCGAGGATGGTGCCCAGGCCGGAGACCACGAGGCCGACCACCCACAGGTTCCCGCCGACTCCCGGGCTGTGCTGCCCCGTGCTCAACGGCGTGTACGCGAACCAGCCGAAGTCGGCCGCGCCCCCCGGGGTGGCGAAGCTGCCCAGCACCATCGACCCGCCGAACAGGTACAGCCAGTAGGCCAGGGCGTTGAGCCGGGGGAACGAGACGTCGGGTGCGCCGATCTGGAGCGGGACGATGTAGTTGCCGAAGGCGAAGACCAGTGGCGTGGCGAACAGCAGCAGCATGATCGTGCCGTGCATGGTGAACAGTTGGTTGTACTGCTCGGGGGAGACGATCTGCATTCCCGGCCGGCCCAGCTCCGCGCGGATCACCAGCGCCAGCACGCCGCCGATCAGGAAGAACAGGAACGAGGTGAGCAGGTACAGCAGGCCGATGAGCTTCGCGTCGGTCGTGCGCAGCAGCCGCCAGAGGGTGTCGCCCTTCGTCGCCTCCCGGACCGGGCCGGGATAACCGCCGAACCGGGCCGGTGCGAGGATCGCCGGCCCCCGGTCTCGGGCCGGCTCCGTGACTACCCGCTTGCGCATGGCTTCTCACCCCGTGTGACGGCAGACAGGACGGGCACGCGTACCCGGCCCACTACCATCAAACCAGGCGAGAGCGGAGAATTCGGTCAGTTCGCTGGCAGCATGGCCCAGACCACCTTGCCCGCGCCCGCCGGGGCGCTGCCCCAACGCTGGGCCAGCTCGCGGACCAGCATGAGCCCCCGCCCGCCCTCGGCTCGCAGGTCGCGGTCGATCACCACCCGCGCCTCGGCCGGGCTGCCGTCCATGACCGCCACCCGTAGATAGGGGCGGCGCAGGGTCAGTGTCACCTGCATCGGGGTGCCGGCGTGCCGGACCACGTTGCCGACCAGTTCGCTGAGGACCAGCGAGGCGGGGCCGGCCAGTTCCGGGATGTTCCACCCGGCGCACGCTTCGGTGACCAGCTCGCGGGCCCGCCGGCAGGCCCCGGCCACCGGCTCCAGCCGGGCCCGCAGCCGCGGGGCGGCCACCGCGCCGGCCAGCGCCGTCGCCTCCGCGCAGTCGCGGCGGACCGGCACCACCCGGCAGGCGGTGGTCTCGGTGAGCCAGGCCGCCGTCTCCGGCGGCGGGGCGGACAGCACCATCGGGACGGCCGGCCAGTCCGCGGCCCGGCGGGCCGCGGCGGCGAAGACGGAGAGGGCGAGCGGATCCGTGACGTCCAGCCTCTCCAGGTCGACCACGAGGGCGTCCGGCTGCGCGGCCAGGCAACGGTCCAGCACCGTGTGCACCGAGCGCATCGTGCCCAGGTCGAGCGCGCCGGCCAGCCGAACGACGGTGACCGGCGACTCGTCGCGGACCTCGCACCTGATCCGGGTCGACATCCCAGGCCCTCGTTTCCGTCTCGTCGGGGGAACCTGGGACGTACCCATGGCCGGGGCGGGTGAAACCGGACATCCGGCCCGGGTGGCGCCCGGTCAGCGGCGACTGCTGGCCCGGGTGGTGAGCAGCCCGAGGGCGATCATGCCCACGCCGAGGAGGAAGTGCAGCCAGTCGTCCGCGCCGTTGAGCGGGAAGAAGTTCGCACCGCTGTCGTGGTCGACCACCACGCCGTAGAGCCAGAGCACGAGGTAGATCGCGCCGCCGCCGATCAGGAACGTCCGGGCTCCGGAGATCGTCCGGGCCAGCAGCAGGCCGGCGACGCCGAACAGCAGGTGCACGATGTTGTGCAGCACCGAGACCTGGAACAGCCCGAGCAGCTTCGCGTCGGAGTCGTGCCCGGCGAACTTCATGTCGCCGAAGTGGGTGGTGATGCCGGGGATGAAGCCCAGCACGCCGATCACCAGGAAGAGCACGCCGACGGTCGCCGCGGCCCGGCGTACCGGCGCCCGGCCGTCCGCCGGGTTGCGTCGCCCACGCGCGTGCGCCATCGAGTTCGTCATGCCGGCCTCCTAGCTGACAGGGACCGCGCGGCTTTCCCCGGGACACCGGGGGGCAAACGCACGCGTCGAGCCCGACCGTCCGGGGACGGTCCGGGCCGGGGACGGTACGGCCTCAGGCGAGCTGCAACGGCGGGGCGGCGAGCCGGCGGACCCCCTCGTACAGCTCCACGTACCGCCGGGCCATCAGCTCCGGGGTGAACCGTGCGGCCGCCTCGCGCCGGCACTCGTCGTCATCGAGCAGCCCGGCGGCCAGCACCAGGTCGCCCAGCTCCTCCTCGTGGGTGGTGAGCAGCCCGGTCCGGCCGTGCTCGATCAGCTCCGGCAGGCACCCGCGGGCCGTGGCCACCACCGGCGTGCCGAGCGCCAGCGACTCGACCACCGCGGTGCCGCCGGGCTCCTCCCAGCGCAGCGGGAACAGCGAGGCCCGCGCCCCGGCCACCAGGTCGTCACGCTCCTGCCCGGCGACGGTGCCGACCCAGCGCACCAGGTCGCCGTCGACATGGGGAGCCACCTCGTCGTAGAAGAACCGCACGTCCGGGTTCTGCCGGGCCTCGTCACCGGCCGCGGCCAGATCCTCGGGCCGGTGGTACGGGCCGACCGGGCCGGCCAGCACCAGCGGGAAGCCGACCTTCCGGGCCAGCCGGACGCCCAGGTCCTGCCCCTTGCCCGGGTTGATCCGGCCCAGGATGACCACGTGCTCGCCCTTCTCCGCCGTCGGCCGGCGGTCCGCGTCGACGGCGAGCGGGGTGGACAGGTGCACGTGGCCGACCGAGTGCTGCTGGAGGGCCCGCGGCGCCCGGGCGAGCTGTGCGGCGGAGACGCCGTTGACCCGCACCCGGTCGCCGCCGTCCAGGTTGCCGTAGAGCTCCGGGTGCTTGGCCAGGTCCCAGTGCAGGGTGTGCAGCGCCGGCGGGCCGTCCGGGCCCATCGCGGCCAGGGTGGCCAGGCCGACCGCCTCCACGTGGTCGTGCACCAGGTCGATGTCGTCGCGGCTGTGCAGGGCGCGGACCACGCCGTTCAGGTGCGCCTGGGACACCCCGCAGACCTGGTTGTACGGCCGTTGCAGGGCGTGGAACTGCCCGTCCGGAAAGACCGCGATCTTCTCGTCCACCGGCAGCGTGCTGCTCTCCACCGAGGCGAGCACCACCCGCACGCCGAGCTTGCGCAGCTCCGGCACCAGCGTGGCGACCACGTTCTCGATCCCGCCGTAGCCGGGCGGCGGCACGGACAACCAGGGACCCGCGTTCATCAGGACGGTGAGAGTCATGCGCGGTCCCTTTCGTCGGCGGTGCTCATGCCGCGACCCGGCGCCGCGGCACCCGGTGTCGCAGTTCCGCCAGCGGCGGCCGTTCCTCGATCGAGACGTCGCTGACCACGATCTCGCGGTCCAGGTTCGGCAGCGCCTCCGAGCCACCCCGCCGGAACTGGGTCAGCAGCGCGGTCGGTTCCAGCCCCGACGCCGCCCAGCCGCGCCGCTGAAGGCGGGACCAGGCGGTCAGCATGATCTGCGCCGACATCCGGCCCAGCGCGGCGGTGTCCTGGTGGCGGTGCTTGCGCTCGCCCAGGTCCACCTGGGCCAGCGCGTCCAGCCCGACCAGCTCCAGCAGGTCGATGAGCATGGCCGTCTCCACGCCGTACCCGGAGACGAAGGGCACCTGCTCCAGCACCTCCCGGCGGCCGGCGTACTCGCCGGCGAGCGGCTGCACGAAGCCGGCCAGCTCGGGCCAGAACAGGTTGAGCAGTGGCCGGGCCATCAGCTCGGTCACCCGGCCCCCGCCGTCGGCCTCCACGCTGGTCGCCCCGACCAGCGGCCGGTGGTAGAAGCCCTTCACGAACTCGACCGACGGGTCGGTGAGCAGTGGCCCGAGCAGCCCGGTGACGAAGTGCGGCCGGAACTCCCGCAGGTCGGCGTCGACGAACGCGACCACGTCGCCCTCCGCCGCCGCGAGCCCGGCCCAGAGCGCGTCCCCCTTGCCGGTGAGCCGGGGCAGCCCGCGCGTCATCGCGTCCTGGCTGACCACCTCGGCGCCGGCGGCCCGGGCCACCTGCGCGGTCCGGTCGGTGGACCGGGAGTCCACCACGATCAGCTCGTCCACCAGCGGCACCCGGTCCATCAGGTGCTGCCGGATCGTCGACACGATCGCGCCGACGGTCGCCTCCTCGTTGCGCGCCGGCAGCACCACGCTGACCCGGCTCCCGCCCTTGGCCCGCAGCAGGCGCCGTGCCGGCCAGTCGTCGGCCGAGGTGGTGCGGTACGTGGCCCACGCCTCCACCACAGGTGAGACGATCGAATCTGTATCCCGCACGGGCACACCCCCAGGTTGTGGCGGAACCACGGGCTTCTGGTTTTCCCAGTTCCCTGCCCGTGCTAACCGGATCATGCCTAACAGCTTGATCACGCCCCGGCCACCGGCGGGTTCCCACGCGGTGAACGTCTGATTGCGCGTCCGTCCGCGTTTGACCACGCGGCCGCCCGGGGAGTGCTTTTCGCAGTCTGTCGTAGCGGTGAGAGGGTCGAGAAGATGCGCACGTGCCGGGTTGGACTGGTCGGAGCCGGCGGGGTGGCGCAGCGCCATGCCCGGGTGTTGACGGGCTTCGAGGACGTGGAACTGCTCGGGGTGACCGACGTCGCCCCCGACGCGGCGGAGGCGCTCGCCGGCGCGCACGGCGCCCGGACCTACCGCGACGTGGACGACCTGCTCGCCGCCGGCCCGGACGCGGTGTACGTCTGCGTGCCGCCGTTCGCGCACGGCCCGGTCGAGGAGGCGGTGATCGCCGCCGGGGTGCCGATGTTCGTGGAGAAGCCGGTGGCGGTGGACCTGGAGACCGCCGAGCGGGTCGCCGCGCTGGTCGAACGGCGCGGCCTGCTCACCGCCGTCGGCCATCACTGGCGCTACCTGCACGTGGTGGATGAGGCCCGGCAACTGCTCGCCGGCCGTCCGGTGCGGATGGTCAACGGGGCCTGGCTGGACAAGGTGCCGCCGGTCGCCTGGTGGGCCCGGCAGGACCGCTCCGGCGGGCCGGTCGTCGAACAGGCGGCGCACGTGCTGGACCTGGTCCGGCTGCTGGTCGGCGAGGCGACCGAGGTGACCGCGTACGGCGACGGCAGCCCGCCGCCGGTGGAGGGCGCGGACATCGACTCGGTCACCGCCGCCACCCTGCGCTTCGCCTCCGGCGCGGTCGGCACCCTCGCCGCGGCCTGCGTGCTCGGCTGGAAGCACCGGGCCGGCCTGGAGATCCTCGCCGACGGGCTGGCCCTCTCGCTGGCCGAGGACGGCCTGAGCGTCTGCGACGCCGACGGCGAGCGGCACCTGCCCGCCGACCCGGACGGCGCCCGGGTGGCCGTCGACCGGGCCTTCGTCGACGCGGTCCGCGGGGTCGGCGACGACGTCCGGGTCCCGTACGCCGAGGCGCTGCGCACCCAGCGGCTCGCCCTCGCGGTGGCCGAGTCGGCGCGTACCGGGCGGGCGGTGGCGCTGCCCACCGGGCCCGCGGCGCGGCTCACCGCCGCGGTCGCCGACGCGACGCCGGCCGAGCCGACGGGGGTGACCGTCGATGCGTGACCGGGTGGTGGTGGTCAGCGGACCCGGCCGGGTCGAGCTGGTCGAGCAGGACGCGGCCGAGCTGCGCGAGGGCACCTTCCGGGTGGAGACCCTCTACAGCGGGGTCTCCGCCGGCACCGAGCTGAGCTACGTCAAGGGCACGAACCCCTACCTGCACGTCACCTGGAACGCCGGCCTCGGGTTGTTCCAGCCCGGCGAGGCCAGCACGCCGTACCCGGTCACCCGGCTGGGCTACATGCAGGTCGGCCGGGTGGTGGAGAGCCACACGCCGGCGGTAGCCGTGGGCACGGTCGGCGCGATGACGTACGGCCACCGCAGCGGATACGTCGCCGACCCGGTCGCCGAGCGGTTCGTGCCGCTGCCCGACGACCTGGACCCGCTGCTCGGCGTCTACGTCGCGCACATGGGTCCGATCTGCGCCAACGGGCTGCTGCACGCCGCCGCCGACCTGTGCGGCACCGACGTCCGCTCGCTCGGCGACGGGGTGCGCGGCCGGCGGGTGGCGGTGGTCGGCAGCGGGGTGGTCGCGCTGCTCACCGCGCTGTTCGCCCGGCGGCACGGCGCCGCCTCCGTGGTGGTCCTCGACCCCACCCCGGCCCGCCGCGAGGTGGCCGAGGCGCTCGGCCTGGAGACCCTCGACCCGGCGGCGGACGACCCGGCCGTGGTGCTCAAGACCCGCTGGAACCACGCCGCCGGTGACCGGGGCGCGGACGTGGTCTTCCAGTGCCGGGGCCAGGACTGGGCGCTCCACCTCGCGCTGCGCCTGCTGCGCCCGCAGGGCACCGTGATCGACCTGGCGTTCTACCAGGCCGGCGCGGACGCGGTCCGGCTCGGCGAGGAGTTCCACCACAACGGGCTGTCGCTGCGCTGCGCCCAGATCGGCCGGGTGCCGCGCGGTCTGGCCCAGACCTGGGACCGGGAGCGCCTCTCCGCGGAGACCATCGAGCTGCTGCGCCAGTACGGCGACCTGATCCGCAAGCACCTCGTCTCCGCGGTGGTGCCGTTGGAGGAGGCGCCGGCGCTGCTCACCGACCTGGCCGAGCGGCGCCGGTCCGAGCTGCAGGTGGTGCTCACCGGCTGAGCCCTGGGCGGGCCCGGTTACGGTGCTGCCATGACCACCGAAGCCGGCCGCCCGCCCGGGCTCGCCGCTCTGCTGCCGTACCTGCGCGCCCACCGCGGCACCCTCGTGGCGGTGGGCGCGCTGTCGCTCGTCGGCGCCGCGGCAGCGTTGGCCCAGCCCCTGCTCACCCGGAGCGTGCTGGACCGGATCACCGCCGGCCGCCCGGTGGTCACCCTGGTCGCCGCCCTGGTGGCCCTCGTGGTGGCCGGCGCGCTGCTCGGCGGGCTCCGCGACTACCTGCTCCAGCGCACCGCCGAGGGGCTGGTGCTGGGCACCCGGCGTCGGCTCGCCGGGCACCTGCTGCGGCTGCCGATCGCCGAGTACGACCGGCGCCGCACCGGCGACCTGCTCTCCCGGGTCGGTGCGGACACCACCCTGCTGCGGGCGGTGGTCACCTCCGGCCTCTTCGAGACCGTCACCGGGGCGGTCATGGTGCTCGGGGCCGGCACCGCCATGCTCCTGCTGGACCCGCTGCTGTTCGGGGTGACCCTGGCCGCCGTCGCGGTCGGCCTCGGCTTCGCCCTCACCGTCGCCCGGCGGGTCCGCGGGCTGGCCCGCCGGGCTCAGGAACGGGTCGGCGAAATGACCTCCGCCGTCGAGCGGGCCATCTCCGCAGCCCGGACCATCCGGGCCAGCCGGGCCGAGCGGCGGGAGGCGGCCACGGTGGTGGAGAGCGCGACCGAGGCGTACGCGGCCGGGCTGCGGGTGGCCCGGGCCCAGGCCGTGGTGGGTCCGGCCGGCACGGTCACCGTCCAGGGCGCCTTCCTGCTGGTGCTGGCCGTGGGCGGGGCGCGGGTGGCGTCCGGGGCGATCGGCGTCGGCGACCTGGTCGCCTTCGTGATGTTCCTGTTCTTCCTGGTGCTGCCGCTGGGGCAGGCGGTGCACGCGTACACCCAGCTGCAGACCGGGCTCGGCGCGCTGGCCCGGATCGAGGAGATCCTCGCCGTGCCGGCGGAGGGGGCGGACGAGCGGCCGGCCCCGGCGACCGCCCTGCCACGCGCGACCGGGCCGGCAACGGTCGAGTTCGACCGGGTCGGCTTCGGCTATCCGGGCGGCCCGCCGGTGCTGCACGACGTGAGCTTCACCGTGCCGGCCGGGACCCGCACCGCCCTGGTCGGCCCCTCGGGCGCCGGCAAGTCCACGCTGCTCGCGCTGGTGGAGCGCTTCTACGAGGTGACCGGGGGCGCCCTGCGCCTGGACGGGGTGGACGTGCGCGACCTGCCCCGGGACGCGCTGCGGGCCCGGCTGGGCTACGTCGAGCAGGAGGCGCCGGTGCTCGCCGGCACGCTCCGGGACAACCTGCTGATCACCGCACCGGACGCCGCCGAGGACCGGCTGCGCGCCGTGCTCGACGAGGTCAACCTCGGGCACCTGGCCGAACGGACGGCGGACGGGCTGGACGTGCAGGTCGGCGAGGGCGGTGTGCTGCTCTCCGGCGGGGAGCGGCAACGGCTGGCCATCGCCCGGGCGCTGCTGGCCGGGCCGCCGGTGCTGCTGCTCGACGAGCCGACCAGCAACCTCGACGCCCGCAACGAGGCCGCGCTGCGCCGGGCCATCGACGCCGTCGCGGTGCGCCGCACCCTGCTGATCGTGGCGCACCGCCTCTCCACGGTGGTGGACGCCGACCAGATCGTCGTGCTGGACGCCGGCCGGGTGGTCGCCGTCGGCACCCACGACGAGCTGACCTCGACCAGCCCGCTCTACCGCGAGCTGGCCACCCACCAGCTCCTCGTCGGATGATCCCGGAAACGCCCTGACCTGCGTAAACAGTCCGAATTACGGACACGGCCCGGCGCCCGCGCCGGGCGGGGGTCACAATCGGCTCCGGTTCGCGTACCGTTGCCGCTCATGGGTGTGTCGCAACGTCTGAAGAGCAGGTTCCGGCGGTTCCTCGAGCGCCCGGGGACGACGGTCGACCTGGCCCCGCTGGAGAAGCTGCTGCCGGCGATCGAGGCCCGCGAGGCGGAGCTGGAGAAGCTCTCCGACGCGGAGCTGACCGAGGCCGCCGGGCAGGCCACGGGCTACGAGGAGATCTGCGCGGTCGGCCGCGAGGCGGCCCGCCGGGGCCTCGACCAGCGGCCGTACGACGTCCAGCTGCTCGGCGCCATGGCGCTGCTCTCCGGCAAGGTCGCCGAGATGGCCACCGGTGAGGGCAAGACGCTCACCGCGACCATCGCCGCGTACGGGCACGTCCGGATGGGCAACGGCCCGGTCCACGTGCTCACCGTCAACGACTACCTGGCCCGCCGCGACGCCGAGTGGATGGGCCCGGTCTACACCCTGCTCGGGCTCACCGTCGGATGGGTCAACGAGGCGTCCACCCCCGCGGAGCGGCGCGCCGCCTACGCCTGCGACGTCACCTACGTGGCGGTCAGCGAGGCCGGCTTCGACTTCCTCCGCGACCAGCTCGTCACCGACCTCGACGACCGCGTCCAGCCGCCGCTGAAGACCGCGATCGTCGACGAGGCCGACTCCATCCTCATCGACGAGGCCCGGGTGCCGATGGTGCTCGCCGGCGCGGTCCCCGGCGAGCAGGACCCGGTGCACGCCGCCGCCGCGCTGGTCCGCGGCCTGCGCAAGGGCCGGCACTACACGATCGCCGAGGACGGCCGCAGCGTCGCCTTCACCTCGGTCGGCCTGGCCACCGTCGAGGCCAAGCTCGGCGGCATCGACCTCTACGACGAGGAGCACGTCACGCAGCTCTCCGCGGTCAACGTGGCGCTGCACGCGCACGCCCTGCTGCACCGCGACGTGGACTACATCGTCCGCGACAAGTCGGTCGAGCTGATCGACGAGATGCGCGGCCGGGTGGCCCAGCGCCGCCGCTGGCCGGACGGGCTCCAGGCGGCGGTCGAGGCCAAGGAGGGCCTGGACGCCACCGCCGAGGGCGAGGTGCTCGGCACCATCACCGTGCAGGCGTTCATCGCGCTCTACCCGAAGGTCTGCGGGATGACCGCCACCGCGGTCCTCGTCGGCGACCAGCTCCGCGAGTTCTTCGGCCTCGAGGTGGCGGTGATCCCCCCGAACACCCCGTGCATCCGGGAGGACGAGCCGGACCGGATCTACGCCACCCGGGCCGAGAAGGAGGAGGCGCTGATCGACGAGATCAAGCGCTGCCACGAGGCCGGCCGTCCGGTGCTGGTCGGCACCCTCGACGTCAAGGAGTCCGAGGGCCTCGCCGCCGGCCTGCACGCCGCCGGGGTGCCCTGCGTGGTCCTCAACGCCAAGAACGACGACGAGGAGGCGGCGATCATCGCCGAGGCCGGCGCGTACGGCGCGGTGACCGTCTCCACCCAGATGGCCGGCCGGGGCGTCGACATCCGGCTCGGCGGCAGCGACCAGGCCGACCGGGAGCGGGTCGCCGAGCTGGGCGGCCTCTACGTGATCGGCAGCGGCCGGCACGACAGCCGCCGGGTCGACGACCAGCTCCGCGGCCGGGCAGGCCGCCAGGGCGACCCGGGTGGCTCGGTCTTCCTCGTCAGCCTCGAGGACGACCTGGTCGTCCGGCACGCCGGTGACACCGTCCCGCCGTCGCCGCGGATGAACGCCGACGGCCTGGTCACCGACCCGCAGGTCGACTACGCGGTGGAGCACGCCCAGCGGGTCGCCGAGGGCGTCAACCACGAGATCCACCGCAACACCTGGCGCTACAGCGTGGTGATCGAACAGCAGCGCAAGGCGCTCGCCGAGCGGCGGGAGCGGCTGCTGACCAGCGACATCGCGGCGCTGATGCTGCTGGAGCGGGTGCCGGAGAAGGCCGGCGAGATGGACGAGGACCTGCTCGCCGAGGTGGCCCGGTCGATCGCGCTCTATCACCTGGACCGGCTCTGGGCCGAGCACCTGGCCGAGTTGTCCGAGGTGCGCGAGGGCGTGCACCTGCGGGCCCTGGGCCGGCTCGACCCGCTGGACGAGTTCCACCGCAGCGCGGTGCCGGCGTTCAACGCGCTGGTCCCCGAGATCGAGACGCGGACCATCGCCACCTTCGAGGAGACCGAGTTCGACGAGGGGTGGGAGCCCGACGCCGCAAAACTCGTTCGGCCGACCGCCACCTGGACGTACCTGGTGCACGACAACCCGTTCGGCTCCGAGCTGGACCGGCTGATCGCCTCGGTGGGGCGGCGGCTCATCTCCGGCTCCCGCTGACCGTCCGCAAAGGGGTCCCTTCCGGCGCTCACCGCGCCGGAAGGGACCCCTTTGCGCGGTTTCGTTCCTGGTTTGGGAGGGTAGTAGGGCGGGGCTTCGAGTCAGGGAGAGAGCGAACATGGGACAGGCAACGGCGCCGGACGGGGACACCGCGTGCACGGACGCGGAGGTAGCGGAGGCCGTGGTCCGGTGAACCTCGACATGCGGGAGCCCATGATCGACACGCTCGGGGTGCTGGAGACCGCCGCGCTGCTGCGCGAGCTGACCGCCGGCCTGATCGCGGTCGCCGACTTCGACGAGGCGCTGGACCGGCTGGTCCGGATCGCCCGGGACGCCGTACCCGGGGTGGACTGCTGCGGCTTCACCGCGCTGCGCGCCGGCGAGCCCGCCGGGGTGGCCGCCTCCGACCCCGGGCGGGCGGAGCTGGACGACCTGCGGCACGGCCCGGACACGCCCGCCATGACCGCGATCCGGCGGCGCGAGATGATCACCGCGGCCGACCTGGCGGGGGAGTCGCGCTGGCCGACCTGGGCGGAGCGCGCCCGCGGGCTCGGCGTGCACGGAGTGATCGCCGCGCCGGTGGACGTGGACGAGCAGCTGATCGGCGCGATCAACCTCTACGCCAAGTCACCCGGCGCGCTCACCCCCCGGCACCAGCTCACCGCCATGCTCCTCGCCGAGCACGCCGGGCTGCTGCTGGCGGCCACCCGGGACCGCGAGCGGCAGGCCGCCCGGGCCGGCCAGCTCGACACCGCATCGCTGGCGGAGGGCGTCGTCGGGCAGGCCGTCGGCGTGATCATGACGCAGCGCGGCTGTCCCGCCCCGGAGGCGCTGGACGTGCTCCGCAGCGCCGCTTCCTCGTTGGACATACCGCTGCGCGCGGTGGCCGAGCGGCTCGTACTCACCGTCTCCCGGCCGCGGGACAACTGAGCGACATTCGTTTCGCCCCGGTGGGCCTCGGGTAGCACCCTGAACTGGTGAGCTGCACCGACCTGGGGAGGAACCGATGGAGAGCCGCCTGCGCGTGCAGGGACACCCGATCCAACCGATGCTGGTGACGTTCCCGTTCGGACTCTTCGTCAGCGCCGCGGTCTTCGACCTGGCCGACGTCGCCGGCGGTCCGGACTTCCTGGGCGAGGTGGGCTACTGGACGGCGGTCGCCGCACTGATCGCGGCCGCGCTCACCACGGTCGCCGGGATGGTCGACCTGTGGGACGTGCGGGCCGACCGGACCCGCCGGACCGCGATCACGTTCAACCTGGTCAACGCCGCGATGGCGGCGCTGTTCCTGCTCACCTGCCTGATGCGGGCGCAGGCGCCGCAGCGCGGCGCGACCGGCGTCGAGGTGGTCACCGAACTGCTCGCGCTGGCCGTGGGCGCGGTGGGGGTGCGGCTGGGCGCCCGCCTGATGCGCCAGTTCGACCGGCGCCGGGCCGCCGAGCCGACCGGCTTCGAGACGCTCCGGGACATCCCCGGCGCCACCGTGGAGATCATCCGCCCGAAGGCCTGAAAACGCCTTGCCGCCGGCCGGCCCCGACGGCCAGGCTCTGCCGGTGAACAGCGGACAGGGCGCGAACGAGCTGATCGCCGAGGGCGCGGCGGCGCCGGTCGAGGGCTGGGACTTCTCCTGGCTCGCCGGGCGGGCCACCGAGGAACGCCCGCCCTGGGGATACGCCCGCCTCGTCGGCGCCCGGATGGCCACGGCCGGCGCCGCACTCGACATCGACACCGGCGGGGGAGAGGTGCTGGCCGAGGTTCCCGTCCCGCCTCCACTGCTGGTCGCCACCGAGGCGTGGCCGCCGAACGTGCCGGTCGCCCGGCGGACGCTGGGCCGGATCGGGGCCGCCGTGGTCCAGGTGGCCGACCGGCCGCCGCTGCCGTTCCGCGACGCCTCGTTCGACCTGGTGGTCAGCCGGCACCCGGTGGACACCTGGTGGGACGAGATCGCCCGGGTGTTGCGCCCCGGTGGCAGCTACCTGTCCCAGCAGATCGGCGCCGGCACCGTCCGTGAGCTGAGCGAGGCCATCCTCGGGCCGCTGCCACCGCCGGCCAGCCGCCACCCGGAGCAGGCGGTCGCCGCCGCCGAGGCCGCCGGGCTGACCGTGGTGGACGTGCGCACGGCCACCCTGCGCACCGTGTTCCACGACGTCGGCGCGGTGGTCTGGTTCCTGCGCAAGGTGGTCTGGACCGTGCCCGGCTTCACCGTCGACCGCTACCGCGCCGAGCTGCGCCGCCTGCACGTGCGCATCCGCGCCGAGGGCCCGTTCGTGGCGCACGCCCGGCGCTTCCTCATCGAGGCCCGCCGCCACTGACCCGGCCCGCGTCAGTGCGCGGCGGCGTGATGGGCGGCCAGCACGTCACCCCCGAAGTCGCTGGCCGGGCGGCGGAGCACGGTGTGCGCGTGGTTGCCGTCCTCGGTGGTGTTGTCGTACTCGATCAGCAGGTCGTCGCCCTGGATCCGGTAGTAGTGCCGCTGCCCCGGCCCGACCGGGCCGGCCCAGGCGAAGTGCAGCTCGCCGCCGGTCAGCCGGCCCGCCTCCCGGGCCGCCAGCTCCGGCGGGAGCCGGTCCAGGTAGAGCGCGACGAGCTGGTCGAGCAGCGCACGGCCGGTCGGCGTGAGCCGGTCCCGGGGTACGCCGAGCGGGTCGAGCCGGCCCGGCGCGGTGGGCCGGGTGGCGCTGATGATGTCGGCCGGCGCCTCGTCGGCGACGATCGCGGCGGCCCGGCCCGCCGGTCCGAGCGCGTCGAGCAGCTCGCGGGCCAGGTCCTCCTCGGGCCCGAGCGGCCGGGAGACCGGCCGACCGGCGTGCCGGACGGTCGCCGGGTTGGCGCCGAGGAAGATCGGGGCGGGGGAGACCTGGTCGTCGACCACGGTCATGCTGACCGACAGGTGATGCCCCTCGAACCGCCACGCCCACCGGTCGTCGCGGGCCGGGTCGCCGAAAACCGCCACCCAGTAGTCGCCGCTGTGCCGGCCGCGTCGCCAGCCCTCCGCCCGGTCGAGCACCTCCTCCAGCGCCACCACCGCCATGGCCTGGGCGTACGCGGCGGGGCTGAGCGCGGTGGCGAGCAGCCGGTGGGCGGCCTTGCGGGCGGTGCCGGTCAGGTCGGCGAGGCTGACGCCGGGGCGAGGGCGGGGCCGGTACTCCAGCCACCGGCGCGCCGGTTCGTCGTCGAAGCCGTGCCGGGCCCGCTGCCGGGCCGGCTCGTCGAGCGCCGCCAGCAGCGCGCCGGCCGCCGTGCGCATCTGCTCGGGTACGGGATCCTCCACCGCCCCTGTATACCGTCCCGCCGCCCGTCGGGGGTGGTAGCTTGCCGAGCCGGCAGGGGAGGCGTGGATGGACGATCGGGTGTACGTCGGCAACGCGGCGGTGGACGGGGCGACCGACGCGGGCTGGCTGCTGGGCCACTTCAAGCCGCTGGGCGACGTCCGGCACAGCACCGAGGTCGAGGTGAAGTGGGGCGTGCACCCGGCCGGGGAGACCCGCTCGCGATGGGCCACCGGCGAGCGGCGCACCGCCCTGCTGGTGCTGATCAGCGGCGCGTTCCGGATCGAGCTGCCGGACCGGACCGTGGTGCTGCGCGCCCCCGGCGACTACGTGGTCTGGGGCCGGGGTGTGGACCACTCCTGGTACGCCGAGCGCGAGTCGGTGGTGCTCACCGTGCGCTGGCCCTCGGTCCCCGGCTACCGGGTGGGCCCGCCCTTACTGCGCTGACCTCCCGAGGGGCGGCCCCGGTCGTCCCAGCATTCAAAATTACCTACTAAACCTATAGGGTTTGAAGCCTATAGTGAAGGGCACGCACGCTTCCGTACCGTGAGGATGCCCCGCCGATGACCAGCTCCGAGCCCTCCGACCTGCTCGACGTCGCCGACCGCTGGGCCGACCCGGCCCGCTGGCCGGTGCCGCTGCGCTTCGACCGCGCCGAGCGGTGGTACGCGCGGCTCGCCGCCGACGCCGAGCACGAGGTGTGGGCGCTGAGCTGGCTGCCCGGGCAGGGCACCGACCTGCACGACCACGGCGGCTCCTCGGGGGCCTTCCTGGTCGTCGCCGGCGCCCTCACCGAGGAGACCGTCAGCGGCGGCCGGCTGCGCCCACATCGGCTCGCCGCCGGCGCCGGCCGGCGCTTCGGCCCCCGACACGTGCACGTGGTCACCAACCGCGGTGACCAGCCGGCGGTCAGCGTGCACGTCTACCGGCCCGCGTTGCGCCGGATGACCCGCTACCGCCTCGCCGCCGGGCGGCTCCTGGTCGCCGAGGTGGCCGAGGCCGGGATCGCCTGGTGAACCGGCCCGCACTCCCGTGCCCGACCCCCGCCACACGGAAGGACGCCACGATGGCGCAGACCCCCACCCGCACCGGGAGCTGTCCGGTCCCGCCACCCGGCTCGCGCGGCATCGACGAGACCCTCGCCGCCGCCCGCGCCCGGCTGCGCCGGCTCGACCCCGAGCAGGCCCACCTGGCGGTCCGGGGCGGGGCGCTGCTGGTCGACATCCGGCCGGCCGGCCAGCGCGCCGCGCACGGCACCGTGCCGGGCGCCCTCGCCGTCGAGCGCAACGTCCTGGAGTGGCGCTTCGACCCGCGCTGCCCGACCCGGCTGCCCCAGGCCGTCGACTACGACGTGCCGGTCATCGTCCTCTGCCAGGAGGGCTACACCTCGTCGCTGGCCGCCGCCGCCCTCCAGGACCTCGGCCTGCACCGGGCCACCGACGTGGCCGGCGGCTTCGCCGCCTGGCGCATCGCCGGCCTGCCCACCCTCGGCCCCATCCCACCGCTCCGACCCTCGTCCGCCGCGCCCCCGGTCACCGCCGGCCGGGCGCTCCGCTGACCGCCCCGCCGCACCCGGTGGGGCGGGGCGACCGCTCGCACAGGAGGCCCCCATGTCCGTCGTCGCCATCTCCTCCCGTCCGGCCCGGCCGGGCCGTCCCGAGCGGGCGGCGCCGCCCCGGCCGCGTACCGCCCCGACCCTGACCATCACCCTCGACCTGGGCGCCGGCGCGCTGACGCCCGGCCTGGCCCGGCTGGTCGACCTGCTGGACGAACTCGCCACGTCCGGCGAGGGCGTGCTCCGGCCCGCCGAGCACCAGGCCGCCGGCGCGGTGCACGACCTGCGCCGCGCCGACGCGCCGCCGGAGCCGCCCGCCGAGGCCGAGGAGCCCGGCGCGGTACGCATCCTGACCGGCACCCGCCGGGTCCGGCACGACGGCGCCGAGGTGACCCTCACCCGGATCGAGTACGACCTGCTGCTCTTCCTCACCGAAAATCCCCGGCGGGTGTTCACACGGCGGCAACTGCTCGCCAACGTCTGGGGCTACGAGCACGCGGTGGCCCGCACCGTGGACGTCCACGTACGCCGGCTGCGGGCCAAGCTGGGCGTCGACACACCGCTGGTGACCACCGTCTACGGCATCGGCTACCGGCTCGCCGACGAGGCCCGGATCGTGGTGGACCGCAAGCGCTGAGGCCCGCCGGCCGGTGCGCGGCGTACCCGGATCCCGGGTGCGCCGCGTTCACGTTTCCGGGCCACCCGGCCGGGCACCGGCCATTGTGAACCGGTCAGGGACCCCCCGTAACGGGTCAACTCGCCGCTCTGCTGTAATCAACGGGCCTCGTACGGAGAGCGAGCAACCGGCTCCGATGTGTTCGTCAATTGTCACATTCATGCAACGCAGCCGCCCCTTGACCCCCGCACAGGCGCCGGGAAGCATCGATGAAGCGGCGTCCCGGGCCGTGGGGAGATACCCGGACCAGCCAAGGAGGACCATGTCGGTCAGCCCCGCCTCGTCGCGCGCCGGATGGCATACGTCCCAACCCGCGGTTCCGGGTCGTCCCCCCGGCGGCCAGCGGCGTCCCGCCAACACCTCGGCGCCGATGCTCACGGTGACGTTGAACATCCCGCTGGCCTGTGAGGAGTCGCTCACCCCGGCCGCCCGCCGGCTGCTCGACGCCGCCCGTGAGCTGCTCGAACGCGGCGACGCGGTGATCAGCACCGGCACCGCCCCGGTCGAGCGCCGCCCCGATCCGGTGCCGGCCGGCCGCTCCCCGGGGCGTCCGCTCGCGCCGACCATCCCGACCCTGCACATCCTGGCCGCGTCCCGGTCCGTGCTGCGCGACGGAGAGCCGCTGCCGCTGACCCGGCTGGAGTTCGACCTGCTGCTGCATCTCGTCGCCCACCCCCGCCGGGTGTTCACCCGGTTGCAACTTCTCAATGCCGTCTGGGGGTACGAGCACGCCGGCGTCCGCACCGTCGACGTGCACGTGCGCCGGCTGCGCGGCAAGGTCGGGGTGGACGTCCCGCTGGTCACCACCGTCTACGGCGTCGGCTACCGGCTCGCCGACGACGCCCGGGTCACCATCGACCGCACCGGCTGACGCCACCGGGTCCGGCCACCACGTGCCGATCCTCCTCCGGACGGAGCCCCGACCGCCCGGCAGATCGCGTGGTGAGCCGTCCCGCCCGCCGGGCAGGATGGTCGGATGCGCGTCCGCCCCATCACGCCCGAGCTTCTCGTCACCGAGCTGACCGACCGGCTCGCCGGCGCCGCCGTGCCCGGCCGGCTGCGGGTGGCCGTGGACGGGCCGCCGGCCGCCGAGCCGGACGCCCTCGCCGCCGCCCTGGTCGAGCCGCTGCGTGCCGCCGGCCGCCCGGTGCTGCACGTCCGGGCCGCCGACTTCCTCCGGCCGGCGTCGATCCGCCTGGAGCACGGCCGGACCAACCCGGACGCCTACTACGAGGGCTGGGTCGACGAGGCCGGCCTGCGCCGGGAGGTGCTGGACCCGGCCGGCCCGGACGGCTCGGGGCGGCTGCTCCCGTCCCTCTGGGACGCCGCCGCCGACCGGGCCAGCCGCGCCCCGTACGTCGACCTGCCGCCCGGCGGGGTGGTCCTGGTCAGTGGCGCGCTGCTGCTCGGCGGCGGCCTGCCGTTCGACGTCGCCGTCCACCTGGTGCTCTCCCCGGCAGCCCTGCACCGGCGGACCGACCCGGAGCTGCGCTGGACCCTGCCCGCCTTCGCCCGGTACGCCGACGAGGTCGACCCGGCCTCCTTCGCCGACGTGGTGGTCCGCGCCGACGACCCCCGGCACCCCGCCCTGGTCGAGGTCGGCTGACTCCGGACGAACAGCGCGTTCCGGACGACCGGCGCCGGGCCGGCCCGGACGGGGACGGTCCGGCGGCGCAACAGCGCACGAACGGCGACGAAGAACGCGGAAGTCCCCGGTTTGACCCGCGCAGCGGGCGGGTAATCGCCCGGCTCACAGAGCACGGGTGATCTCGTCCGTGCATCCATCGGACCACGTTCCGGGGCGCTCGCCGCCCCGGACCGGTATGAGGCCCCAGGAAAGGCAGGCAGCGATGCTCGTCCACGACACGACAGCCACGGGCCGCTCCCAGGCGGAGGTCGACCAGATCCGGCAGTCCCTGAAGTCGCGGTACGACGAGCTGACCGCGGAGTACGAGCAGGCCGTGCTGCAGAGCCAGGTGCTCCGGCTGGTCGAGGTCGGCGACACCGCCGGCGACGACCAGGCCGACAGCGGCACCAAGACCGCCGAGCGGGACACCGCCCAGTCCCTGCTGCGCACCATCCTGGACCGGCGCGCCCAGTTCGAGCACGCGCTCACCCGGCTCGACGAGGGCACCTACGGCTTCTGCGAGGGCTGCTCCGCGCCGATCCCGGTGGAGCGGCTGGAGATCTTCCCGTCCGCCACCTCCTGCGTGTCCTGCAAGCAGACCCGCGAGCGGCGGGCGGCCTGAGCGAGGCCCGGGTTGCCGGTCGGTCCCGGTAGCGGTGGACTCGCCAGATGGGTGACATCAAGGTGGGCACCGCCTCCTGGACCGACCGGACCCTGCTCGACTCCGGCTGGTACCCGGCCGGCGCCGACACACCGGAGAAGCGGCTGTCCTACTACGCCCGGCAGTTCCCGCTGGTCGAGGTGGACGCCACCTACTACTCGCCGCCGGCCGAGCGGACCGCGCAGCTCTGGGTGGAGCGCACCCCACCCGGCTTCACCTTCAACGTCAAGGCGTTCAGCCTGCTGACCGGACACCCGACCCGGGTGTCCGCGCTCTACAAGGACCTGCGCCCCGAGACGGAGAAGAAGAACCTCTACCCGGACGACCTGCCGCCGCAGGCGTACGAGGAGGTCTGGACCCGCTTCCTGTCCGCCCTCGACCCGCTGGTCGAGGCCGGCAAGCTGGGCGCCATCCTGTTCCAGTTCCCGCCGTGGTTCACCATCCGGCGGGACAACAAGCAGTACCTGCTGGAGGTGGCCCGGCGGCGCGAACCGCTGCGGCCGGTCTTCGAGTTCCGGCACGCCTCCTGGTTCGACGGCGACAACGCCGAGGAGACGCTGGGTTTCCTGCGGCAGCATGAACTGCCGTTCGTCTGCGTGGACATGCCGCAGGGGCACAAGTCGTCCGTGCCCCCGGTGCTGGCGGCCACCGCGGACCTCGCGGTGGTCCGCTTCCACGGGCACAGCGACAAATGGACCAGCAAGGACATCCACGAAAAGTTCGGCTACGACTACTCCGACCGGGAGCTGCGTGACTGGGCGCCGAAGCTGCGCGAACTGGCCGGTGAGGCCGAGCGGAACCACGTGCTGATGAACAACTGCTACCGCGACTACGCGCAGCGCAACGCGACCACCCTGGCGGGTCTGCTCGACGCCGGCTGACGGTTCACCCGCCCGGGGTGAGGCCGCCTCACCCGATGCCTGAGCAGCATGGACGGTGTGCGCGGTCCGTCGACCGACACGACCGCGCGCCCGAGGAGGAGGTGGGGTCATGACGGTGCGGGTCGTAGCGGATCGACGCCGCGGCGGGGTGCTGCACGTGGTCGGCAGGTCCGACCTGCCCCGGCGGGGCGAGCGGCCCGGTCGGTTCAGCCCGACCCGGCTCTGGCGGGGGCCCAGTGGGCCGCCGGGACGCACCGACGACCGACGTTGGGAAACCGATGCACGGGGGTGGGCAGATGGCTGAGCAGCTGATTTCCGCGTTCGAGTCCTCGCTGGACAAGACGAACGTGATCCTCAAGGAGATCGAGTCGGCGTACGGCTGGCCGAAGGAGCAGCGCAACCAGTCCTACGCGGCGCTGCGCACGGTGCTGCACCTGTTGCGGGACCGGATGCCGGTGCAGGAGAGCACCGAGTTCGCCCAACAGTTGCCGGTGCTGCTGCGGGGCATCTACTTCGACGGCTGGCAGCCGGAGAACGTGCCGATCAAGCTGAACCGCGACGACTTCCTCTACGAGGTCCGCCAGGGCTTCCCGTACGACGTGGAGGGCGGTCCGCAGCGGGTGGTGCAGGTGGTGCTCGACACCCTGCGCCGGCACGTGACGCAGGGCGAGTGGCAGGACGTGAAGTCCAACATGCCGCAGGACCTGGGTCAGCTGATTCCCTGACCGGAGCCGTCCCCGGCCCGCTCCGCCACTCCGGCGGGGCGGGCCGGCGGCGTCCGGGTGACCGGCAGCCCGGCCCGCCGGGCCAGCCCGGCGAAGGCCACCGCGTCCACGATCGCCGCCCCGCCCGGGTCGTTGTTGAAGTAGACGTACGCCGGCTCGCCGGCCGGGAAGGCGGTGGCCAGCCGGCGCACCCAGGTGGCCAGCGCGGCGCGACCGTAGCGGGGCCAGGGCCGGGCCCGGCCCTCGTGCAGCCGCAGGTAGCCGAAGTCGGTGGTGCGCCACAGCGGAGCGACCGGGCGGCTGAGCCGGTCCGCCCAGACCAGCGCCGCCCGGTGGCGCTCCAGGACACGCCGGGTGCCGTCGGTCCACCAGGACGGGTGCCGCGGCTCGACCGCCACCCGGACATCCGGCGGGAACAGCCGCAGCGTCGCGTCCAGGGCCGCCGGATCGGCCCGCATGGTGGGTGGAAGCTGCACCAGCACCGGGCCCAGCCGGTCGCCCAGCCCGGTGGCCCGGTCCAGAAAGCGGGCCACCGGCTCGGCCGGGTCCCGCAGCCGCTTGATGTGGGTGAGGTAGCGGCTCATCTTCACCGCCACGCAGAAGTCGTCCGGCGTGCGGTCCCGCCAGGCCACGAAGGTGTCCCGTTCAGGCAGCCGGTAGAAGGCGTTATTCACCTCGACCGTGGCGAACCGCGCCGCGAAGTGCTCCAGCCAGAGCCGCTGCGGCAGCTTCGCCGGGTAGAAGCGCTCCCGCCAGTCCCGGTACTGCCAGCCCGAGGTGCCCACCAGGATCATCGCGGCCGCCTAGGCGAGGTCGATCCGGAACACCTCGAAGGCGGCCCCGTAGCGGACGCCCAGCCGGGTGCCGGCCGGCCGGGCCAGCCCCTCGAGGAACTCCTCGGCGTCGAAATCGCCGTCGCCGAGCCCGCTCAGGTACGCCCCGTGTGCCCGCAGCGACGCCACCCCGCGGTCGAAGGTGGCGGTCACGTCCACCCCGTGCCGGGCCTGCGGGGAGCCGGCCGCCCACACCTCGCGGACCCGCGACCACGGCTGCACCCCTTCGGCGAGCTGCTCCGGGAAGATCCACCGGTTGCCGGCGTCGCGGACCGCGTCCAGGGTGGCGCGGCCGCAGGCGATGTGGTCGGCCTGGTTGAGCGCGTACGCGCCGTCCCAGGTGTCCCGGAAGTTGTTGGTGAGCACGATGTCCGGGCGGTGCCGGCGCACCACCGCGGCGATCTCGCGGCGCAGCGCCACCCCGTACTCCAGCAGCCCGTCGGGGAAGCCCAGGAACTCCACGGTGTCCACCCCGACCACGGCGGCGGAGGCCCGCTGCTCCTCCTCCCGCAGCACCCGGCTGCGCTCCGGCGGCATCCCGTCGATGCCCGCCTCGCCGCTGGTGAGCAGGCAGTAGACGACCTGCTTGCCCTGCCCGGTCCAGCGGGCCACCGCGGCGGCCGCGCCGAACTCCAGGTCGTCCGGGTGGGCCACCACGGCGAGCGCCCGCTGCCAGTCCTCGGCCAGCGGCGTCAACGGCTCCGGCTGCCCCACGGCCACCCCCTTCCCGCGTGATCCCTTCCCGCCATCCTGGCACCGGACGCGGCCGCCCGCCGCCCGGCGGGTCCGCGCCGACCGGGGCGCGACGGCGTGACCTGCCGCAACGGGTGACCTGTGCCGGGGGCCCGGCGAACCGTCCGTGCGGCCGGGCCCCGGCGTCTACGGTGTGGTTAGAGGAGATCGGGCGTGGGGTACCACCCGCTGCACACGGACCCCGACGACGGGGCGGCACACCGAGGGAGACCCATGGCACTCAACGACGACGACATGCAGACCACCAGCGGCGGCGGTGCCGAGGGTCCGGCCGACGGTGGCGCGACCCCCGGCCAGCAGGACGGTGGCGCCGACGGCGGTGCCGACCGCGGCGCGGAGCGCGGCGCCGACCAGGGTGCCGACCGCGGTGCGGAGGGCCCGGCCGACGGTGGCGCGACCCCGGGGCAGCACGACGGCGGCGCGGACGGCAGCGCCGAGGGTCCGGCCGACGGCGGCGCGACCCCCGGTCAGCGCGACGGCGGCGCCGACGGCAGCGCCTGACGGATGGCCATGACGCACCTCGACCCGCCGGGCGGCCGCAGCCGCCCGGCGGTTGCGTCTTCCGCGACCGAGGCCCTCGCGCGCTGCGTGGCCGTCGAGCCGGCCAAGTTCGCCGCCGACCACTGGGGGCGCAGCCCGCTGCTGTCCCGGGCGGCCGAGCTCCCCAACACGGCCGGCTTCACCGACCTGCTCAGCCCCGCCGACGCCGATGAGCTGCTCAGCCGGCGCGGCCTGCGTACCCCGTTCCTGCGGGTCGCCAAGGACGGCCAGCTGGTGCCGGCGGCGCGCTGGACCGGCGGCGGCGGCGCGGGCGCCGAGATCGACGACCAGGTCCTCGACGAGAAGATCCTGGCCCTGTACGCCGACGGCGCGACCCTGGTCCTCCAGGGCCTGCACCGGACCTGGCCGGCGCTGGTCGACTTCGCCCGCGACCTGGGCACCGCGCTGGCCCAGCCGCTGCAGGTCAACGCCTACCTGACGCCGGCCGGCAGCCAGGGTTTCGCCACCCACTACGACACCCACGACGTGTTCGTGCTCCAGGTCGACGGGCGCAAGCACTGGCGGATCCACCCGCCCGTGCTGCCCGACCCGCTCGAGAAGCAGCCCTGGGGCGGCCGGGCCGACGAGGTGGCCGCCACCGCCGAGGGCCGGCCCGCGCTGGACGTGGTGCTCGAACCCGGCGACGCGCTCTACCTGCCGCGCGGCTGGCTGCACAGCGCCCAGGCGCAGGAGTCCAGCTCGCTGCACCTGACCGTCGGCATCCGGGCGCTGACCCGGTACGCCCTGGTCGAGGAGCTGCTGGCCCTCGCCGCCGAGGACGCCCGGCTGCGGGCCGGGCTGCCGTTCGGCGTCGACGTGGCCGACCCGGACGCCATCGAGCCCGAGCTGACCGAGACCGTGGAGGCGCTGCGCGACTGGCTGCTGCGGGCCGACCCGGCCGCGGTGGCCGCGCGGCTGCGCGCCCGGGCCTGGCCCGCCGCCCGCCCGGCGCCGATCCGGCCTCTCGCCCAGGCCGCCGCCCTGGCCACCCTCGACGCGGACAGCCGGGTCGCGCCCCGGGCCGGCCTGCGCTGGCAGCTCACCCCGGCCGGGGACGGGAAGGTGGCGCTGCGCCTGTTCGACCGCACCGTGACTCTGCCCGGCACCTGCGAGCCGGCGCTGCGCGCGCTGCTCGCCGGCGAGGTCACCCGGGTCGGCGACCTACCGGGCCTGGACGACGACGCCGACCGCCTGGTCCTGGCCCGCCGCCTCCTCAAGGAAGCCGTCCTCACCCCGGCCTGACCCCCAACCCCGGGTCAGCGGGTGAAGGTGAGGGTCAGCAGGAGGGCGGTGGTCGCCAGGCCGGCGGCGGCGACCAGGATGATCGGGCGGGGGGTCAGCACGGCGTGCCGGCGGTCGGCGAGCAGGCGGGCCGGCGCCAACCCGACCAGCGGGCCGAGCAGCGTTACCACCAGCGCCAGCACCGGCATGCCGACCGCCAGGTCCCCACCGGAGCCGGCGCCCAGCGCCCGCGCCCCCGCGCCGAGGGCGTACGCCACCAGCGCGCCGCCGATCCCGCAGCCGACCAGCAGCGGGTTCGCCGAGCTGGGCAGCTCGCCCGGCTGCCGGGTCCGCTCCAGCAGCTCGCGTACGCCGTGCAGCAGCGGCAACGGGTCGCCGGTGGCGTCCGGGGCCGGTCCGGGCGGGTTTCCCAGCCGCCGCCTACCGGCGCCGATCCGGGCCCGGAGCTGCCCCCACAGGTGGGCGACCTCGGCGTCGACCCGCTCCACCATCCGCTGCGCCTCGGTCACCTCCGCCTCGGCCCGCCGGACCTGTTCGGCGGCGTCGGCCACCGCCCGGTCGGCGGCGGCGACCTGCCGCGCGTACCAGCCGTGCGCCTCGGCGCGCTGGGCGGCCACCCGGGCGGTCAGGTCGGCCAGCCGGCGGATCTGGGCGGTGTACGTGTCACTGGAGACCGGTGCGTTCATCGGGAGGGACCATAAGGGATGATCACCTGTCCCGTGCGGTGCACCGCCCGGTCGAAGTAGAGGCCCCGCCACGGGCGGGGGTACCAGTCCGGCCCGCCGGTGCCCGGGTAGAGCGAGGAGCCCAGCTCGGCGCCCTGCACGTCGAGCGCCACCCAGGCGCCGATCTGGTCGGTCCGGGCCGCCGGCCCGCCCAGGTCGACGCGCATCCGGGCCACTCCGCGCCACCAGGCCAGCACGTGGGTACGCCGCTCCGGCCCGTCGTGCAGGATCCGGCGCAGCTGCTCCAGCCCGGTCCGCCGGCCGGCCTTCCCGGCGAGCTGCCCGGCCGCCGCGTCGACCGCGTAGAGCAGCAGGAAGTGCGGGGTCTGCGGGGTGCCCGGGGCGCCGAGCGCGTCGCCCACCTCCGCCATCAGCTCCGGCACCGTTTCCTCGTCGTACCAGGCGGCGTCGTCGGCCAGGTCCTCGTAGAGGGCGCGGGCGGCCGGGTCGGCGTCCTGGTCGAGGCAGGCGATGGAGAACCGGGCGGTGCCGGGCTGGTACTGCCGGGCGAGCGAGCGGGCGGCGGCGTCGAGTACGGCGCACGCCTCGTCGACCCGGGTGCCGAGCACGGCCAGGTTCCGCCCGGGGGCCCGGGGCAGCCGCAGCGCCGCCGAGCGGGCCTGCACGTCGATGATCTCGCCGAGCAGCGCCGCCGGGGTGCGCGGCACCCCCTGCTCCGGGGCGGTGAGCGCGCGGAAGTCGGGCGCCTCGGCCAGCTTCGGGATCGCGTCGCCGTCGAAGAGCCGGGCCGGGGCCGCGTCCTGCGGGCGCATCCGCCACAGCCGGTGCTGGAGTTCGCTCCACGTCTCCCAGTCGCTCGCCGACGGGACGCGGGCCACCTCGTTTCCCTCGGCCAGGCCCGACTCGGCGTTGACCACGGCGTGGTGCCGGGGCAGCGACTGGGCCGCATCGTTGCGTTCGGCCAGGATGCGCAGCGCCTTGGGCAGCGCGATGCGCAGGGTGAACTGGGCGACCAGGGCGGGTCGCCCCCACAGCGCCTCGATGCCGCGCACGTCCTGCGAGGCGAGCACCAGGTGGATGCCCTGCGACCGGCCGCGCCGGGCCAGGTCCTCCAGCAGGTCGGCGGCCTCCCGGGCGATCACGTCCCGGCCGGCGAGCAGCGCCTGGAACTCGTCGACCACCGCCACGATCCGCGGCCAGTGCCCGGTCGGGTCCACCGCGCGCAGCTCCGCCAGCTTGGTGACCTCGTGCTTCTTCGCCGCGTCGGCCCGGCGGCGCAGCTCCTCGGCGAGGAACCGCAGCAGCGCCAGGCCGAACTCCCGGTCGGTGTTCACGTTGATCCCGACCAGCCGCATGTGCGGCAGCCAGCTCGGGTCCCGCCGGCCCTGGGCGAACCGGGCGAAGGACACCCCCTCCTTGAAGTCGAGCAGGTAGAACTCCAGCTCGGCGGGGGAGTAGCGGGCGGCCAGCGCGCCGATCCAGGCGAAGATCAGGTTGGTCTTGCCGGTGCCGGACGGGCCGCCGATCAGCGCGTGCGGCGGGTAGTCGCCGAGGGTGAGCAGCACCGGCCGCCCGTGCGGGCCGTCGCCGATCGGCGCGGTCAGCCCGTGCGCCGAGTCCTCCCGCCAGTAGTCCCCGGGCGGGGGGAGCAGGTCGGTGAAGGGCGCCGGCGGCGGACCGGCGTTGACCCGGGAGGCCACCGTGCGGCAGGTCTCGGTGACCAGCCCGGCGGGCGGCGGCGGGTCGAGCACCACCGGCAGGCCGCCGATCCGGGCGTCGTCCGGGTCCACCACGAGCCGGGTGACGGTCGGACCGTCGGGCAGGTCGATGCCGCGGACCACCAGGTGCACGCCGCAGGCCGCCCCGGTACGCGTCACCCGGTCCAGCTGGCCGCGTTCGTGCCGGGACAGCTCGTCGCCGCCGAGCAGCACCGCCACCCGCCACGGCTCCGGGCGCCGGCCGGTCGCGGCGGCCAGCTCGCGCAGCGACCCGTACTCGCCGGCCAGCACGGTCTCGTTGATCCGGCGGATCTGTTCCACCAGGTCGTCGAGCAGCCGGCCCAGGCCGCCGGGGCCGACGAAGGTGAGCAGCCCGGCGGTGCCGAGCGGGGCGAACCCGGCCAGCCCGCCGCCCAGGTGCTCCGGGTCGTACCCGAAGAGCCGGACCGCGCCGGGGTCGGCCCGGCCGACCGAGCGCAGCAGCAGCGCGGGCACCACCGCGGCGACGCCCTCCCGGTCGCTGCCGTTGAGGTGTACGTGCCCGGCGTCGAGCAGCGGGACCAGCGCCGGCACCGGCTCGGCGCCGGGGATGCGTACCGTGCCGACCCGGACCGCGCCGGGTGGCTCGGCCCGGCCGGCGGGGGTGGCCTGCCAGCGGTCCCACGGCGTGGACGCCGCGCCCGGGGCCTCCCGCCCGGCGGCGTCGGCGGCGCGGCGGGCCAGCTCGGCGATCCGGGCGGCGTGCCGGGCGTCGATCTCGGCGAGCCGCCGGTCCCGCTGCGCGCCCACCCGCTCGGGTACGGCCGCGGCGGCGCGCCGCACCCGGGCCAGCCGCTCCCGGCCGGCGGTCAGGTCGGCGTCGGCGGCGGCGAGCCGGTTCCGGGTGGCGCCCAGGGCCTCGGAGAGCATCCCCCGGACCCGCGTCACCAGTTGCGCGCGGACGTCAACCACGGGACGGCTCCCGATCCCCGGTGTCCTTCGGCAGGTCCCGGCCGAGGCGGTCGAGCAGCACCCCGGTGACCACCCCGGCGGTGACCGCCGGGTCGGCGGCGTGCGGTTGCTCCTGGTCGTCGGCCCGGCGCGGCGGGGGCATCCGGCAGACCCGGGTGAGCAGGGTGTCCAGCACCGGCGGGGGCAACCCGGGCAGCAGGTCGCGGACCCGCCCGTCCAGCTCCCGGCGCAGCCGGCCCAGGTCGTCGGCGCGCGGCGGGTGGCCGAGCAGCTCGCCGGCCAGGCCGCGCAGCATCGGCGGGGCGATCGCGGCCAGCCCCAGCCCGATGTCGGCGTGCGCCCGGCGCAGCTCGCGGTGCAGCCGGTCCCGGTCGCCGGCGCGGATCCCGGTCACTACCCGGCGCAGCAGCTCGCGGGAGTCCTCGACCCGCTCGTCCGGCTCGTCCGGCGGGCCCTCCCGGCCGCCGGTCAGCTCCGCCACCCGCACGGCCCACCAGCGCCGCACCGCCGGCTGGTCGTCCCGTGCCGCGGCGGCGTCCGGTGCCGGGGGCGCCACCTCGCCGCGGGCCGCGTCGTGCCTCGGCCGGCGGTCCGTGGCCTTCGGCGCGGGCGCCCCGTCGGCGGCCAGCCCGATCGCGGCCAGGTACGCCGACAGCTGCTCCTGCGCCACGCGCAGCGCGTAGCCGGCGGTCTCGGCGTGCTCGGTCGCCGCGGAGAGCTCCGGCACCCCCATCGGGTCGGCCGACTCCTGGCGCACCCAGCGCAGCCGCTCGGTGGCCTGGCCGAACTTCTCCAGGGCGGCGGCGAGCTGGGCCAGGGGCAGTTCCTCGGCGGCGGCCCGGACCTGGGCGCCGATGTCCTCGATGATGGACACGACCGTTCCTCAGAGGGTCGAGACGTAGAGCTGCGCCTGCTCGACCGCCACCAGCGTGGCGGCGAGACACTCCTCCAATTCCTGGCTGGCCTGGGTCAGCGAGGCCTGGGCCGCGTCGACGGTCTCGTGGCCGCTGCCCTCCAGCGCGCCGGCCAGGGTCTGCTGCGCCTCGGCCAGCTTCTCGCCGGCCGCCTGCACCGCGGTCTGCCCGTCTGCTATCTGCTGGAGAGCCACATCGATGGCTGCCTTCAGCTCGGCGACGCTCGCCACGGGGACCTCCTGGGGGCGGGGAGATCTCCATTACAACCCATCCCGACGGGTGGGCGAACATCCGCCCTCGCGGCGTTCGTGCCCGGCTGTCCGATTACCGCCCTGACGTGCGCAAAGGCGCTGTGTGCGGTACCGGTCGGTCCCGGCGGCGAACCCTCGGGTCCCGTCCACGGGACGCGCCGGCGTCCCGGAGACCGGTCAGCGGGGCAGCCAGCGCGGTCCGTACACCTCGGCCCCGAGCGCGCCCACCCGGGCCCGCAGCTCCCGGTCAGCGGTGACCACCAGCCGGCGGCGGTCCGGCGTGGCCGCGACCAGCTCGACCATGGTGTCGTCGCCGGAGCCCGGCGCGGACACCACGGCGACCCCGGGCACCGCCGGGACGCCCCGGGCCGCGCCCTCCACCACCAGCACCACCTCCACCGGCGGCGGCAGCTCCGGCGGCACGCCCGCCTCCACCAGGGGCACCAGCCTGTCCCGCAGCCGGGCGGCCGCCCCGGCCCGGTCCCGCCACCAGCCGTCCGGCCGCGAGCCGACCACGTTCGCGCCGTCGACGATCAGCAGCGGTCTGGTCTCCATGCCCCCAGCGTGCCACCCACCCGCGTTTGCCGCGCCGACCGCCGGGTAGCCACCGCCGACCGTGCCGCGCCTTGTCGCGCCCCGGCGGCCGTGCCGACCGACTGCGGAGGACAGAGATGATGGGACCCGGTGACTTCGGCAACGACCCGTGGGACGAATTCCTGGCCCGGTACTTCGGGCGGGGCGAGGGGGGACGCCGGCCGGCGCACCGGGTCGACATCACCCGGCTGATGACCGCCGACGCGCGGGAGATGCTGGCCGACGCGGCCCGCCGCGCGGCCCAGAAGCACAGCAACGACCTGGACACCGACCACCTGTTGTGGGCGGCGTTGCAGCGCGAGCCGCTGCGTGACCTGGTCCGCCGGGCCGGCGCCGACCCGGACGCGCTGGTCAACGCGCTCGGCGGGCGCGGTGAAGGGGCGCCCCAGGGGGAGGTGCCGCCGAACCTGTCGCTCACCCCGGCGGCCAAGCGGGCGCTGCTCGACTCGCACCAGCTCTCCCGGGCCATGGGCGCCAACTACATCGGCCCCGAGCACATCCTGATGGCCCTGCCGCTCAACCCGGAGTCGCCGGCCGGCCGGATGCTCGCCGCCGGGCGGATCCAGCCCGAGTCGCTCCAGGCGGCCAGCGCCGAGCGCGGCCCGGGCGCCGGCCCGAAGCCCGACCGGGGCACCCCCACCCTCGACCAGTACGGCCAGGACCTCACCGACCTGGCCCGGATGGACCAGATCGACCCGGTGATCGGCCGGGCCGACGAGATCGAGCAGGCCGTGGAGATCCTGTCCCGGCGGACCAAGAACAACCCGGTGCTGATCGGCGAGGCCGGCGTCGGGAAGACCGCCATCGTGGAGGGGCTCGCCGAGCGGATCTGCGACGGCGACGTCCCGCAGACGCTGATCGGCAAGCGGGTCATCCAGCTCGACCTGGCCGGCCTGGTCGCCGGCACCCGCTACCGTGGCGACTTCGAGGAACGGCTCAAGAAGGTGATCGACGAGATCCGCGCCCACCGCGAGGAGCTGATCGTCTTCCTGGACGAGATCCACACCCTGGTCGGCGCGGGCGGCGCCGGCAGCGAGGGCGGCATGGACGCGTCCAACATGCTCAAGCCCGCCCTGGCCCGCGGCGAGCTGCGGGTGATCGGCGCGACCACGCTGGACGAGTACCGCAAGAGCATCGAGAAGGACGCCGCGTTGGCCCGCCGGTTCCAGCCGGTGCTGGTCCCCGAGCCCACCGTCGAGGACACCGTCGCCATCCTGCGCGGCCTGCGTGACCGGTACGAGGCGCACCACCAGGTCCGCTTCACCGACGAGGCGCTGGTCGCCGCCGCCGAACTCTCCGACCGCTATGTCACCGACCGGTACCTGCCCGACAAGGCGATCGACCTGATCGACCAGGCCGGCGCCCGGGTCCGGCTGCGCACCCGCACCCCGGCCGCCGACGTGCGCGACCTGGAGCAACAGCTCGACGAGGTACGCCGGAACAAGGAGCAGGCCGTCTCCGACGAGCAGTACGAGCGGGCGTCCACGCTGCGCGACCGGCTCGCCGAGCTGGAGGACCAGGTCCGCCGCGCCCGCGGCGACGAGGGCCCCAACCACGTGCCCGAGGTCGGGCCGAAGGAGATCGCCGAGGTGGTCTCCCGGGCCACCGGCATCCCGGTCAACCAGCTCACCGAGGAGGAACGGGACCGGCTGCTGCGCCTTGAGGGGCACCTGCACGAGAAGGTGGTCGGCCAGGACGAGGCGGTCAGCGCCGTGGCCGAGGCCGTGCGCCGCTCGCGTACCGGGCTGGCCGACCCGAACCGGCCGATGGGCAGCTTCCTCTTCCTCGGCCCCACCGGCGTCGGCAAGACCGAGCTGGCCCGGGCCCTCGCCGAGGCGCTGTTCGGCGAGGCCGACCGGATGGTCCGGGTCGACATGAGCGAGTTCCAGGAGCGGCACACCGTCAGCCGGCTGGTCGGCGCGCCCCCCGGGTACGTCGGCTACGAGGAGGCCGGCCAGCTCACCGAGGCGGTGCGCCGCCGCCCGTACGCGGTGGTGCTGCTCGACGAGATCGAGAAGGCCCACCCGGACGTGTTCAACATCCTGCTCCAGGTGCTCGACGACGGCCGGCTCACCGACAGCCAGGGGCGCACGGTGAACTTCAAGAACACCGTGTTGATCATGACGAGCAACCTCGGCTCGGAGCTGATCACCGGCACCCAGCGCACCGTCGGCTTCGGCGCCGGCGAACCCGGCGAGCAGGAGACCAGCGAACTCCGGGAGCGGCTTATGCGCCGCCTCCAGGAGAACTTCCGGCCCGAGTTCATCAACCGGATCGACGAGGTGATCATCTTCCAGCGGCTGGAGGCCGAGCAGCTGCGCCAGATCACCGGGCTGCTGCTGGAGGAGACCCGCCGCCGGCTGCACGCCCAGGACATCCGAATCGAGTTCACCACCGCCGGGGTGGACTGGCTGGCCGAGCACGGCTACCAGCCCGAGTTCGGCGCCCGGCCGCTGCGCCGGGTGATCCAGCGCGAGGTCGACAACCGGCTCTCCCGGATGCTGCTGGAGAACGAGATCTCGCCTGGCCAGCAGGTCACCGTCGACGCGCGGGACGGCCAGCTCGCCATCGAGGTGGGCGCCAGCGACCGCGGGTACACGGCCGCGGCGACGTCCCATCCGCGATGAGGGAAGACGCCCGAGCCCCGACGGATCGGAGGGCGGACATGACCGAACCCGAGGAGACCCGCGAGGACACCGAACGCACCGAACCCATCGTCGCGCCCCCGACGGCCAACCCGGCCCGGGTCAAGGTGCCGCCGGAGGGCCTGAAGCAGGACACCGACAAGGGCGAGGGCGACCAGACGCCGTCCGGGTCGCCGTCGGGAGAGGAGGCGTGATGGTACGCGAGGCGCGACTCGACCCCGAGGTCGAGGTGATCTGGGACGACTTCCATGCCGAGGTGAACGTCCCCTCCGAGCAGCTGCGGCGGTGGCTGCTCACCCGGGGCTCGGGGGAGGAGGCGTTCGGCCCGAACCCCGACCTGGACCTGCCCGAGCCGGGGCGGCGGATCCTCCAGGTGCTCACCAAGCGGAAGGTCGACCTCACCCCGGACGACATCGAGGTGATGCGGAACGCCATCGATCGGATCCGGGAGCTGACCGCGGCGAAACCGAGCCGGGGCAACGCCGACGACGAGTGGCGGCACTCCCTGCTCGACCTCGGCCACGACGTCCTCATCGAACGCTGACCGCGCGCCCGCGCGGTCCTGGCCGAACGCTGGCCGCGCCCCGCGCGGTCCTGGTCGAACGCTGACGGCACGACGCGACGGCGCCCGGGATTCTGCTCCCGGGTGCCGTCGCCGTCGGCCGGTTACTCGGATTCCATGCTGGGCAGTTGCAGTCCGGCGGCGTCGGCCGCGTCCTGCCGGTCGCCGCGGGCCCGCTCCTCCCGGGTGAGCAGGTTGGCGTACTCGGTGATGTCGGCCGGCTCGGGCACCTCCGGCAACCGGCGCAGGAACGCCTCCAGGTCGGCGGAAGCGGCGGTGTGCGCGGCGGCCGCCTGGCGCAGCAGCTCCCGCTGGTCGGCGGCGGGGTACAGATCAGTCATGCCGGGCAGATACCCGCGCTCAGGCGGTTCGCACCCCGCTCGCCGTGGTCGGCTGCGCGCCGAAGTCCGGGTGGGCCAGCAGCCAGGCCAGGTAGTCCGGGTGGTTGGCCAGCGCGTCGGTGTAGGCCGCCACCGCCGTCTCCAGCACCGGCTCGGCGACCCGGGCCGCCGGGGCGTCCGGGTGCCAGCCGAGCAGCAGCCGCCAGCGCAGCGGTGTCCCGGCCAGCCGGCGGGTCACCAGCCCGGCCACCGGCCGGAAGGTGGCCTGGCACAGCGCCACCCCCTCGCCCGCGTCCACCAGGTCCAGGCAGGCCCGCACATCGGCCTCGTAGACCTTGCGCGGGGTGAATCCGGCCCGGGCGCAGGCGGCCGCGAAGCAGTCGCCGAAGCAACCGTCCCCGGGCGCGGCCACCCACTGCTCGCGGCGCAGGTCGACCAGGCTCACCTCGTCGCGGTCGGCCATCGGATGGGTCTGCGGCAGCAGCACGAAGACCGGGTCGACGGCCACCTCCCGCCAGCTCAGCCCCGACTCCGCGGACGGGGTGGCGTCCCCGCACACTCCGGTGAGCGCGAAGTCGAGCCGCCCGCCGGCCACCAGCTGGGCCAGCTCGTCCACCGACCAGGACGCGTACGTGCTGATCTGCACGTCGGGGCGCTCGGCGGCGAGCCGGTGCACCAGCCGGCCCAGGATCGGGCTGTTCACCCCGCCGAACCGGTAGCGGCTCAGCAGGTCGCCCGCCCCGGCCAGCCGGGCCGCCTCGTCCTGCAGGCCCTTCATGGCCGGCAGCAGCACCCGCGCCCGGTCCAGCACCAGCTCGCCCAGCGCGGTGGGCCGGGCGCCCCGGCGGTCCCGCTCGAACAGCGGCCCGCCGAGGGCCCGCTCGATGCGCTGGAGCTGGGCGGTCAGCGCCGGCTGGGCCAGGCCGAGCGTCGAGGCGGCCTTGGTGACGCTCCCCGTCTCCGCGATCGCGCAGACCACCCGCAGGTGTCGCAGCTCCAGATTCATACGGTGACGGTAGGACCACCGAGCGGGTCGGCGGAAGGGCTCTCCGGCATCGGTATAGCTGTATGGGCCAGGGTTCAGGCGTCGCGGGGTCGCTCCAGGTCAGACAGCCGGGTCCGGCGCCCGGTGACCACGTCGCGCACCTTGTCCAGCACGCCCACCGCCGGCTCCACGATCTTGTTCCAGGGCGGGGTGGCCGGGGTGCCGGGATGCGGCCGGGTCGGCGCCGCCTCCTCGGCGATCTGCCACCGGTTGCCCAGCCGGATCAGGTCCGCGTCGCTGGCCACCTCGCGCAGCGGCGTCATCAGCGCGGCGACGCGGCTCACGTGCCGGCGCACCCGGTCGGCCACGTCGGCCACCGCCGGGTCGTCCGGCCCGGACAGTCCCTTCAGCGCGGTCAACAGGGCGGCGTCCGCCTCGATCTCCCGCTCCACCAGTTCGACGCTGTCCGGCACCGCCGCCCGGGCGGCCGGGAAGAGATACTGCTCCTCGGCGGAGAGGTGCCGGGACACCGCGGCGGTCAGCACGTCCAGCACCTCGCGGCGGCGCGCCGCGTCCAGGCCCGGCTCGGTGACCTGCCCGGCCAGCCCGAGCAGCGCGCGGTGCTCGCGGTCCACGAGGTCGGCCAGGCTCCGGCCGCCCGGCCGGTACGCGTCGTCGGCGGCGGGCGGCAGCGGCGGCAGGGGGACGGTCATGGTGCCCTCCTCAGGTGGCCCGGATCGACGGGCGTGGCGGTCCGGCGGTACCCGCCCGCGCGATCCGCGAAACCGCGCCCCCACCGGGGCCGACCGGCGGCCGGGCCGACTGGTATGAAGAAGCGATGACGAGCGACGCCGCCTCCGCCCGACCCGACCCCACCGACGAGGTCGTGGACCTCTGCCGCGACCTGCTGCGCATCGACACCACCAACACCGGGGACAACGACACCAGCGTCGGGGAGCGTCGCGCCGCGGAGTACGTCGCCGAAAAGCTCGCCGAGGTCGGCATCGACGCGGAACTCCTCGAGTCCGCGCCGGGCCGGGCCAACCTGGTCGCCCGGATCCCCGGCACCGACCCGGGCCGGGACGCGCTGCTCGTGCACGGCCACCTCGACGTGGTGCCCGCCGACCCCGACGAGTGGTCGGTGCACCCGTTCTCCGGCGAGATCCGCGACGGCTACCTGTGGGGCCGCGGCGCGATCGACATGAAGGACTTCGACGCGATGGTGCTGGCCGTGGTCCGCGGCTGGCAGCGCACCGGGGTCCGCCCGTCCCGGGACATCGTGCTCGCCTTCACCGCCGACGAGGAGGCCGGCAGCGACTACGGCGCGCACTTCCTCGCCAAGCGGCACCGCCACCTCTTCGACGGCTGCACCGAGGCGATCGGCGAGGTCGGCGGCTTCTCCTACTCGGTGGACGAGTCCCGGCGGCTCTACCTCATCGAGACCGCCGAGAAGGGCATCGACTGGCTGCGCCTGCACGCCAAGGGCCGCCCCGGCCACGGCTCGATGGTGCACGACGACAACGCCGTCACGGCGCTCGCCGAGGCGGTCGCCCGGATCGGCGGGCACCGGTTCCCGGTGGTGCTGACCGACACCGTACGGGCGTTCCTCGCGGAGGTCTCCGACGTCCTCGGCATCGAGATCGACCCGGACGACCCGGAGACCGCGATCGCCAAGCTCGGCCCGATCGCCAACATCATCGGCGCCACCATCCGCAACACCGCCAACCCGACCCGGCTGGCCGCCGGCTACAAGGACAACGTCATCCCGGGCCGGGCCACCGCCACCATCGACTGCCGCAGCCTGCCCGGTCAGAGCGAGCTGCTGGAGCGGCAGCTGCGCGAGCTGGTCGGGCCGGACATCGCCATCGAGTACATCCAGCGCCAGCCCGCCCTGGAGACCACCTTCGACGGCGACCTGGTCGAGGCCATGTCCGCGGCGCTGCGCGCCGAGGACCCGGGCGCCCGCCCGGTGCCGTACATGCTCTCCGGCGGCACCGACGCCAAGGCGTTCTCCCAGCTCGGCATCCGCTGCTTCGGCTTCGCGCCGCTGCGGCTGCCCGCCGACCTCAATTTCTCCGGCCTGTTCCATGGCATCGACGAGCGGGTTCCGCTGGACGGACTACAGTTCGGCGTGCGGGTTCTGGATCGCTTTCTCCGCAGCTGCTGACCGTGCCCGTCGCGTCACCGCCGGCGCGGAAGCACCCCCATCGCGAAGGGACTGCCTCACATGACCGACCAGCACGGTGAGCTGGACGCCGCCCTCGAGCGGGTGATCGACGCGGCCCGCGCCCACCTGGCCGCCGTCCGCGCCGCCCAGGGCCGGATCGACGACGACGCCGTCTGGCAGGCGTACGTCAATTTGAACAACGCCTCGTTCGAGTACGACGAGCAGCTGCTCGACGCGTTCGGCGAGGTGACACCGTGGGACGTCGAGTCGATCGACCCCGACGAGGCCGACGAGCGCTTCGGCGGGGCCGAGGGCGTCGAGGCGACCGACCCGCACCCGCGGGTGGTCTCGGTGCGGCAGCGGCGGGACTACCGCGTCCCCAGCGTGTCCGCGCTGATCCGGGCTGCCGAGGCGGCCCGCCGCGAGGGCACCCCGGAGGAGGACGAGCCGGCCGCGGTCGAGGGGGTCGGCGAGGCCGTGCTGGAGCTGCTGCAGAGCGGCGACGGCTCGCTCTCCGCGCTCGACGTGCCGGAGCTGGAGCCGCTCGACGGCGTGGTCATGGTCAGCGAGGTCGGCACCCCGGTCGACCTGGAGTCCTTCGACGACGACGACCCGGTGGGCCCGTTCCAGCCGGCCGCCGACGACCGGCTGGTCGGCCGGCTCGACGAGCACCCGTTCCTGGAGCTCGACGAGGAGCACGACCACGCCCACTAGGCAGCGACGCCCCGGGGCCCACCGTGCGGTGCCGGCCCCGGGACGGTCGCGTCGGGCCCGCCGTCAGTAGGAGAGGCCCGGCTGCGGCTGGTTGACCCGGCGACGGCGCAACATGACCTGCCGCGTGCCGTCCCGGTACAGCCGCACCCGGGCCAACTCCCAACCGGAGAATTCCGCCTGGATCGCCAGCTGCGCCGCGGCGGTCAACCGATCAACGTTCGAAGGCAACCGTAGCGGCGCGTACTCGTAGTCCATGACCTCTATGCTGCCCAGCTCCGCAGCCGGCCGCCACCCCCTGACGGTGACCCGCGTCGCCCTCATCGCTCCCGGCCCGGTCAGCCGTCCCGCTCCGGGTAGCCCACCGGCACGGCCGAGACGTCGTCCAGCGCGATGACGATCTCCTCCGGCAGGGTCATCCGCTCCACCTGCAGTGCACCGAGCAGTTGGCCCACGGTCCGGGCGCCGAGGATCGGCGCGGTCACCCCGGGCCGGTCCCGGACCCAGGCCAGCGCCACCTCCAGCGGCGACACGCCCAGGCCGCCGGCCGCGATGGCCACCGCCTCCACGATGCTGGAGCAGCGCGGCTCCAGGTAGGTGGCGACGAAGCGCTCGAAGTGCGGCGACACCGCCCGGGAGTCGGCCGGGCGACCGTTGCGGTACTTGCCGGTGAGCACTCCGCGGCCCAGCGGCGACCAGGGCAGCACGCCCAGCCCCATCGCCTCGCAGGCCGGCAGCACCTCGCGCTCCACGCCCCGCTCCAGCAGCGAGTACTCCACCTGGGCGGCGACCACCGGGGCCCGCCCCGGCCAGGCGGCCTGCCAGGCGGCGGCGCGGGCGGTCTGCCAGCCGGAGAAGTTCGACACCCCGACGTAGCGGGCCTTGCCGCTGGACACCGCGTGGTCGAGCGCGGAGAGCGTCTCCTCCAGCGGGGTGTCCGGGTCGTACCCGTGCACCTGCCAGAGGTCGACGTGGTCGGTGCCGAGCCGGCGCAGCGAGGCCTCCAGGGTCCGCAGCAGGTGCCCCCGGGAGCCGTCCCGGCGGCGGCCGCTGCCCGGGCGCAGCCCCGCCTTGGTGGCGATGAGCAGATCGTCGCGCGGCACCAGGCTGCCCAGCAGGGACCCGATCACGGCCTCCGCGTCGCCGTCGGCGTACACGTCGGCGGTGTCCACGAGGTTGCCGCCCGCGTCGAGGTAACTCTTCAGCTGGGCGGCTGCGTCGTCGGCATCGGTGTCCCGTCCCCAGGTCATGGTGCCGAGCGCGAGCCGCGAAACCGCCAGCCCGCTTCGGCCGAGCGGTCGCTGTTGCATGGGTGAACCTTATTTCGAACCCGGCGTCACGGATATCCTCGCCCGGAGTCAAGTTCCTGCCCGACCTGCCGGGCGGGTGTGACGTGTTCGAGGTGAGCCCGTGATCCGCTGCACCGCTCCCATTGCGTAACCTGATGCGACCTGTGGTGCGGATGGTGGGAGGACCAGTGCGACTCGGGCTCAGCCTCGGATACCAGACGGCGTGGAGCACGCCGGCCGACCACCTGGCTCTGGCCCAGGAGGCGGATCGGCTCGGCTACTCGGTGGTGTGGGCGGCGGAGGCCTACGGCTCCGACTCGCCCAGCATGCTGGCCTGGATGGCGGGCCAGACCGAGCGGATCGACGTCGGCGCCGCGGTGATGCAGATCCCCGCCCGCACCCCGGCGATGACCGCGATGACCGCGGCGACCATCGACGCCCTCTCCGGCGGCCGGTTCCGGCTCGGCCTGGGCGTCTCCGGCCCCCAGGTGTCCGAGGGCTGGCACGGCGTCCGTTTCGCCAAGCCTCTGGCCCGCACCCGGGAGTACGTGGACATCGTGAAGCTGGCGGTGGCCCGCAAGGAGGTCGCGTACGACGGCGAGCACTACACGCTGCCGCTGCCGGACGGCCCGGGCAAGGCGCTGCGGCTGGGCTTCCACCCGCCGCGCGAGCACATCCCGATCTATTTGGCCGCCGTCGGCCCGAAGAACCTGGAGCTGGCCGGCGAGATCGCCGACGGCTGGCTCGCCGTCTTCTACGCCCCCGAGTTCGCCGAGGAGCAGCTCGCCTCGGTCCGCGCCGGCCGGGCCAGGGCCGGCAAGGAGCTGGCCGGCTTCGACGTCGTCCCGTCGGTGCCCGTGGTGGTCGGCGACGACATCGCCACCTGCGCCGAGCTGGTCCGCTGGTACGCCGCCCTCTACGTCGGCGGCATGGGCAGCCGGCAGCAGAACTTCTACAACCAGCTCGCCACCCGGATGGGCTACGGCGACGCCGCCCGCGAGGTGCAGGACCTCTACCTGGCCAAGCGGCAGCGCGACGCAGCCGCCGCGGTGCCGATGGAGTTCATCGACCGCACCTCGCTGCTCGGCCCGAAGGAGCGCATCGCCGAGCGGATGCGGGAGTACGCCGCCGCCGGCGTGACCACCCTGTCGGTGACCCTGTTCGTGGCGGACCGGGACAGCGGCGTGCAGACCCTGCGGACCGTCGCCGAGGCGCTGGACCTCTCCGGAGTCGGCGAGTGACCTGGGTCGAGGCAATCGTCCTGGGCATCGTCCAGGGGCTCACGGAATTCCTGCCCGTCTCGTCCTCCGGACACCTGCGGATCACCTCGGCGATCTTCTTCGGCCGGGACGCCGGGGCGTCGTTCACCGCGGTGACCCAGCTCGGCACCGAGGCCGCGGTGCTCATCTACTTCTTCAAGGACATCTGGCGGATCGTCCGGACCTGGGTCCTCGGCCTGTTCGACCCCTCGGTGCGGTCCAGCCTCGACTACCGCATGGGCTGGTACGTCATCGTCGGCACCATCCCGATCGGCATCTTCGGGCTGCTGTTCAAGGACCAGATCCGCACCGCCGGCCGGAATCTGTACCTGATCTCCGGCACGCTGATCGTCTTCGCGATGGTGCTGGCCTTCGCTGAGTACTGGGGGCGGCAGACCCGCACGCTGGAGAACTTCCGGATGCGCGACGGGGTCATCATGGGCTTCGCCCAGGCCATGGCGCTGATTCCCGGCGTCTCCCGCTCCGGCGGCACACTCACCGCCGGCCTGCTGCTCAACCTCACCCGGGAGACGGCGGCCCGCTACTCGTTCCTGCTGGCCATCCCGGCCGTGGTGATCTCCGGCGTGTTCAGCATCCCGGACGTCTTCGAGCCGTCCGCGCCGGGCACCGCCGCACCGAGCCTGGCGCAGATGGTCGTCGCCACGGTGATCGCCTTCGGCATCGGGTACGCGGCCATCGCCTGGCTTCTGCGCTACGTCGCGCACCACACCCTGTACCTGTTCGTCCTCTACCGGGTGGCGCTCGGCACCCTGGTCCTCTGCCTGCTCCTCACGGGCACGATCAACGCCACCTGACCTGATCCTGGAAACGCCGCTGGCCGGCACCCCGTGTTCCGGGGTGCCGGCCAGCGTTGTTTTGCTTGTGTCAGCTGTTCCAGTTGTGGGCGACGATGTCGGCGGCCTGCTGCTCCCACTGGGCGTAGGCGTCGGGGTAGGCCGAGACCTGCACGGTCTGGGCGGCGTCGGTCAGCGGCATGTCCTGCCAGCCGTCGACCTGCTTCAGACCCTTCTCGAACGCGAGGGTGGAGTACTCGGGGTCGGTGATCTGCTCCGGCGAACCCCAACCGCTGGACGGGCGCTGCTGGAACAGGCCCAGCGAGTCATGGTCGTTCTTGTCGCCGAGGTGGCCGAGGTTCTCCAGCTTCGACTCCTGCAGGCTGGTGGCGATCGAGATGACCGCGGCCCGCTTCGGGAGACCGGCCTTCTTCGTGGCGGCGATGATCGCCGTGGCGTTGGCGGTCTGCTCGTCGTTCAGGTCAATCTTCGACTGGGCGCCCTGCACACCGTGCGGGATCAGCTTGTCACCCTGCACCGCCACCGCGGCCGGCTTGCTGTCGTGCACCGGCTCGGCGGCGTGGGCGGCGATCGGACCGGCGAACACACCACCGGTGAAGGCAAGACCGGCGATACCGAGCACGCTCTTACGCAGCATCGTGTTCATGGGGGTTAGCTCCATTCGGGGGTTGGCGCACACACGCCGACCGGGGGAGGTCGGCAATCCGGTGTGCGCAAGCACCGTCAGGCGCTCAACAAAAGTCTTGAGGGGGTCGTGCGAAAGTCTTGGGGGATCATCCAGCGCGCGGGGCCGGAGGGCCTTTTCGTCACGCCGGGACCACGTACAACGACCGGCGGCCCACCATCATTCCGGGGGCCCGCACACCCACCTTCGCGGCGGGCAGTCCCGGGGGGGCCGGTCACCCTGCCGTGCGGGGCGTCTTCCTCGGCCGTTCACGGGGATACAACGACCCCCGCCCGCCCGTCATTCCGCCGCCAGAGTGCCGCCCGCCACCCCCCGAACCGGACAGCCCGCCCAGACCGACACCGTGGGTGGAACACCATGGGTGTATCCCGGCCCCGGAGACACACATGACGTTCCACTCGACGCCCGAGGCTCGGGGCGGGACCGGACATGCACCCCACATCCGAGCTCGCCCTCAATTCGTCGACCAGCCCCGACCCACTCACTCGGCCCCTTTGCTCTGCTGCCACGGAGGCAACACTTCGGGACCTCCGGCGTTGCGTGAAGGGCAGCAGAGCGAAGGAGGTGGGCTGAGCAATCCTGCCTCCCGTGCTGGGGGCGATCGGACTTGATCTCCCGATCGGCGGCACGGCGGCAGGGCCGAACCCCGCGGTCAGCGGCAGCGCCGTCCTGGGATGCGGGCACGCCCTGCGGAGACAACAGCGCCGCCCGGTCCCGGGAGGGGGACGGGCGGCGCTGTAGGTGTCGGTGTGCAGGTCGCCTCTCGGCGAGTGGCACGACGCGGCTCCAGCCGGACGGTATTCCGCGAAGGCAATTTAGGTGAGGCCCGGGGACACTAGGCACACCGACGCTCTGCCCAACGACGCGACCCGGTCGGGTGTTCCGCCCGGCGACGTGTCCGCCGTCACGTCCTGTCCGCCCGGCGCACCGGCGCACCGAGACGCGGGCACGCCCTGCGGAGACAACAGCGCCGCCCGGTCCCGGGAGGGGGACGGGCGGCGCTGTAGGTGTCGGTGTGCAGGTCGCCTCTCGGCGAGTGGCACGACGCGGCTCCAGCCGGACGGTATTCCGCGAAGGCAATTTAGGTGAGGCCCGGGGACACTGGACACACCGACGCTCTGCACAACGGCCGGACCGGGTCCGGTGTTCCGGGCAGCGATGTGTCCGCCGTCACGCCCCGTCCGGTGGGCCCACGGCCGCTCGGCACCGCCCGATTCGCCGCCGCGCTCGGGCCGGTGAGCCCACGGCCGCTCGGGGCCGCCCGATTCGCCGCCCTGCTCGGCGCGGCCAGCTCGGCGCCCCGGCGCAGGCGGCGCCAAGTTCGAACGCTCGCCGCCGGTCCGGGCCGCACACGGCCAGATCGGGTAGCTGGCGCTGTCGGGCCGTCGCTGATACCGCCACATCCCGTGGCGAGAGTCGATCAAGGGGGTCGCAGCGCCTAGGGTGGTCTGCGTGGCGACCCTTCTGCTTCTGCGACACGGCCGGACCACCGCGAACGCCGACGGTGGCCTGGCCGGCCGGCAACCGGTCGAGCTGGACGAGACCGGGCGCGCCCAGGCCGCGGCGGTCGGCGAGCGACTCAAGGGGCTGCCCCTCGCGGCGGTGGTGACCAGCCCGCTGATCCGTTGCCGGCAGACGCTGGAGCTGGCCCTGCCCGGCGCCGAGCCGGCCGTCGAGGAGGGGCTGATCGAGTGCGGCTACGGCGCCTGGGAGGGGCAGCCGCTCAAGAAGCTGGCGAAGGAGCCGCTCTGGCCGGTGGTGCAGCAGCATCCGAGCGCCGCCGTCTTTCCCGAGGGGGAGTCGATGGCGGCGATGTCGGCGCGGGCGGTCGCCGCGGTGCGCGCCTGGGACACCCGGATCAGTGCCGAGCACGGGCCCGAGGCGGTCTGGTTGGCGTGCAGCCACGGCGACGTGATCAAGGCGATCGTGGCCGACGCGCTCGGCGTACACCTGGATCTGTTCCAGCGGATCGTGGCCGACCCGGCGTCGGTGACCGCGATCCGCTACACGCCGCTGCGGCCCTTCCTGGTCCGGCTCAACGACACCGGCGGCGACCTGGCCGGGCTGGTCCCGCCGCCGCGCAAGCGGCGCCGGCGGGCGACCAGGGCGACGGAGTCGGACGCGGCGGTGGGTGGCGGCGCGGGGGCGGCGCGGTGAGCGGCTGCGCCACGCCCGGGAACGGCGGCGGTCGCCCCTGGCGTTTCGCCCTGGGCGGATTCGGCGTCGGTGCGCTGCGCGACGGTTCCGCCCGCCGGATAGGGTCGTGGGTATGACCCACCAGGTGCACGCCTTCGAGCCGCCGGAGCGGTTCGTCGCCGGAACCGTCGGCCCGCCGGGGGAGCGCACGTTCTTCCTCCAGGCGCGCGGCGGAGGCCGGCTGGTCAGCGTCGCGCTGGAGAAGGTCCAGGTGTCCCTGCTCGCCGAGAAGCTGGAAGAGCTGCTCTCCGAGGCGCAGCGCCGGTTCGGCGTCGAGCTTCCGGAGGCGGCGGCCCCGGTGGCGGGCGACAACGACCCGCTCGACACCCCGGTCGACGAGGAGTTCCGGGTCGGCACCCTGGGCCTGGCCTTCGACGTGGACACCGCCACCGTGGTGATCGAGGCGATCGCCGCCGGTGAGACGGAGGTCGAGGTCGAGCTGGGCGACGCGGACGACGACACCGACGAGGACCCGGACGAGCCGGACGACGACCTCGACCGGCTCCGGGTCCGGTTGACCCCCGAGGCGACCCGCGCGTTCATCGAGCGGGCCCGCCGGGTGGTCAACGCGGGCCGGCCGCCGTGCCCGCTCTGCGGCCAGCCGCTCGACCCGGCCGGTCACCTCTGTCCCCGGCACAACGGTTATCACCGGTGACCTCGTCCGAACTTCAGCCCCGACAGGACGCCGCCGCCTCGTTGCGACTGCTCAGCGACGGTGAGCTCACCCTGGAGGGGCGGCTGGTCGACGCCTCCAACGCCACCCTGCGCGGCATCATCACCCTCGACGGGGTGAGCGCGCACTGCGTCTACAAGCCGGTCCGTGGCGAGCGCCCGCTGTGGGACTTCCCGGACGGGACGCTCGCGGGCCGAGAGGTCTCGGCCTACCTGGTCTCGCAGGCCACCGGCTGGGACCTGGTGCCGCCGACCGTGCTGCGCGACGGGCCGTTCGGTCCCGGCTCCTGCCAGCTCTGGATCGACGAGCCGGAGGACGCCGAGCCGCTGGTCGGCTTCGTGCCGGCCGAGACGGTGCCGCCGCGCTGGTTCCCGGTCGCCGCGGCCCGCGACGACGACGGGGCGGCGTACGCGCTGGCGCACGCCGACGATCCGCGGCTGGCCCGGCTGGCGGTTCTCGACTCGGTGATCAACAACGCCGACCGCAAGGGCGGTCACGTGCTCGTCGGCCCGGACGACCGGATCTACGGGGTGGACCACGGGGTCTGCTTCCATGTCGAGGAGAAGCTGCGCACCGTGCTCTGGGGCTGGGCCGGCCGGCAGCTCCCGCCGGACGCGGTGGAGATGCTCGACGGGCTGGCCGGCCAGCTCACCGGCGGGCTCGGTGACGAGTTGGCCGAACACCTCACCATCCGCGAGGTCGCCGAGGTGGCAGGCCGGGTGGACCGGTTGCGGGAGACCGGGCGGTTCCCGCTGCCGCCGGAGGAGTGGCCGGCCATGCCGTGGCCGCCGATGTGAGCCGCTGTCGCGTTGATCACCCGAGGCGTGCCACCCGAGCCCCTGACGGCTCGTTAGGCTTGCGGTCATGGAGTCTTGGGCGGGACACGAGGTGCCACGGCTGCCGGGCAAGGGCACGCCTCTGAGGTTGTACGACTCGGCGCGGCAAGGTCTCCACCCCAGTCAGCCCGACGGCGCGGCCACCATGTACGTCTGCGGCATCACCCCGTACGACGCCACCCACCTCGGCCACGCCGCCACCATGATCACCTTTGACCTGGTGCAGCGGATGTGGCGGGACGCCGGCCTGACCGTGCGGTACGTGCAGAACGTCACCGACATCGACGACCCGCTGCTGGAGCGGGCCGAGCGCGACGGCGAGGACTGGAAGGTCCTGGCCATGCGGGAGACCGCCCTGTTCCGTGAGGACATGGAGGCGCTGCGGATCATCCCGCCGGCGCACTACGTCGGGGCAGTCGAGTCGATCCCGGACATCGCCGACAAGGTGCAGGTGCTGCTCAAGGACGGCGCCGCCTACCGGCTCGACGACGGCACCGGAGACGTCTACTTCGACGTGGCCGCCGCCCCGGAGTTCGGCTACGAGTCCAACCTGTCCCGCGAGCAGATGCTGGAGATCTTCCCGGAGCGCGGCGGTGACCCGGACCGGGCCGGCAAGCGGGACGCGCTCGACCCGCTGCTGTGGCGCGGCGCCCGCGAGGGCGAGCCGTCCTGGCCGGGTGGCGAGCTGGGCGCCGGCCGCCCCGGCTGGCACATCGAGTGCGCGGTCATCGCGCTGAACCTGCTCGGTGACCGGATCGCCGTCCAGGGTGGCGGCAACGACCTGATCTTCCCGCACCACGAGTGCTCGGCGGCGCACGCCGAGCGGCTGACCGGCCAGGCCCCGTTCGCCGACCACTACGTGCACGCCGGCATGATCGGCCTGGACGGCGAGAAGATGTCGAAGTCTCGGGGCAACCTGGTCTTCGTCTCTCGGCTGCGGGCCGACCACGTCGACCCGATGGCGGTCCGGCTGGCCCTGCTCAGCGGGCACTACCGCAGCGACCGCTCGTGGACCGACGAGCTGCTCGGTGCCGCGCAGCAGCGCCTGGCCCGTTGGCGCCGGGCCGCCGCGGCCCCCGCCGGCCCGTCCGGGGAGGCGTTCCTGGCCGGGGTACGCGCCCGACTCGCCGACGACCTGGACACCCCGGGCGCGCTGGCTCTCGCCGACGACTGGGCCGACCGGACCCTGGCCGGCATCCCCGACGACCCGGAGGCCCCGGCGCTCTTCGCCGCCACGGTGGACGCCCTGCTCGGTGTCCGTCTTTGACGTCGGGACCGTCGACCCACCGGGCCTCCCAGGGGCCCGGTGGGGACTGGCCCACGTGTTTTCGGTGACTTTCCGCGCGGATCAGATCCTGCGGGCGGTGCGCCACCTGTCCGGCCAGTAGCCGACACCGTCCAGGAGTGGTGCACCGGAGAGGTCACCCATGGTGGGACCGTCGGTCTGGGACCGGCTGGAGATGAACCGGTGGTGCCCGCCGTCGTCGATGCCGAGATAGATGCCCGAGTGGTCGATCTGGCCGGTCGGTACCGGCTGGGCGTTGAAGAACACCAGATCACCGGGAAGCAGCCGATCGATTCCTCGGGCCCGCTGGCCGGAGTTGGGCATCAGCTGGACACCTGGGCCCACCTCGGCCATCGCGTACGCTCGGCGCGGAAGACCGGGGCCCGGGTTGTTCGTACCGAGCAGCGGATATCCGAGCCGGTGACCGTAGACCATCCGCAGGAAGCCGGAGCAGTCCAGCGCCAGCTGGCGCTGCGGCTCGGGCATCGCGCTCTTGCCGTCGATGAACGACCACGCCTGACCCAGGTAGTCGTAGAAGTCGGAGCGCTCCTGGCGACCGTCGGGGTCCGCGGGGTCCGGCGGCCCGAACGACGCGTCACCGGAATACTGCTGTCCCTGGTTGTCCTTCTTCACCGGCGCCCCGTCGACGTATTCGAAGGCGATCGCCAACACGTCCGGTGAGCGATCCTTGCGGGCCGCCGCGAACCAGTCGATGAACCATTGCTCCTGTTCGGCGCCGGCATGCCACGCCTGGGGGGCGAGCCGAACCCACATGTCGGTCTCGATCTTCGCATCCGTGAAGCGCGGCTCCTCGAACGTCCGGGACGGGCCGTGGATGTGCGCGGTCCGTGCACCATCGGTCATGATCGCCACCGGCTGCCCGGAGGAGTCGATGATCTCCGTACGGTCCGGTTCGCTCGACCGCTGGTAGGTGAAGCCCGACACGCCCCGCGCCTGACCGTCGGCCTTCGCCGCGCCCAGGGTCAGCTCGGGTTCGTCGCCGGGCGACGGTCGCGCCACGACGTAGGTGAGGGTACTTACGGCGATCAGCAGGACGAGCCCGGCGATGCTCAGCAAAGCGGGCCTGCGGAGATGCGTGCGGAAGCTCATTCCTGCTTCTCCTTTCGGGGCTGCGTCCGAGGGCAGGTCAGGTCACCGGCACGAATCCGGCGACAACTCCGCTGTAGGCGATGCCGAACGTGATCGCAGTCACGACGACGGTCGCCAGGATCGTGGCCCTGGGCGGCTGACGCACGAGCTGGTACGCGATGAGCCCCGGGATGACGAAGCCCAGCGTCTGGTGGGCGAACAGGAGCGGGAGGTCACGCTGGACGATGACGAACATGGTCAACTGGAGAATGACACTGACCAGTACGATCGCCGCGAACAACCGCTTCCCGTAGAGGATGATCACTCGGTGCATCAGCCGGGCGATGAGGTAGGTGACAATGGTCACCGCCACCACGATCACCGCCTGCAGCTGGTCCTCGATGAGGGTCAACGCGATCCAGCCCGGGGTGATCATTCCGCCGGGCGAGAGGTTGGTGGTCAGGTAGCACAGCAGCGCGAACACCAGGCCGATGCCGAGGCTCGCGGTGGCCATCTGGGCGCTCAGTTCTCCGCCGAAGGTCATCGCTGAATCCCTTCTTCGATCGGCTTCCGGACCGTCGTGGAGGCGGTCGGTGAGCCGTCCTCGCAGGTCCAGCCGGGCAGTTCCGCCAGCTGATGGACCAGCACCTCACCCTGCCCGTGGATGTTCCCGACGGCGACGATGGAGGAGTCGTTCGGGGTTGCTGCCGTCACGCTCTCGAGCAGGCTGCCCGGGTCGGGCTTGCCACCGAGGTCGACGATCCGGTCCTGAAGCTCCGCGGGCACGGCCGTACGGGCGCTCTTGGTCACCTCTCCGATCAGGATGATGGTCTCCGGTCGCACCCGGCCGCTCAACTCGCCCATCTGGCCGTTGCGTTCGATCCGGTCCGGCCGGCAGTTGATCACCATGGTCAGCGGACGGGTGATGAGTTGCTGGTCCTCGAGTTGCTGGATGTTCATGAAGGTGGACTCGGGGTCGTTGGCGGCGAAGATGTTCGCGAACCGGAACCGCTTGTCGCCGTGCATCACCCGCGCCACGGAGAGCACGCCCGGGTCGGGCGGCGCCTCCCACATGCCCTTGAGCGCGCTCTGCCTGTCGATACCCAGCTCGCCGGCCACGGCCAGCGCGATGGCGACGTTCTCCTTGAAGGTGATCCAGCCGAATCCATTCATCTCGTGGTCGCTCACCGAGTCAGGGTCAACCGCGATGAGGCGGCAGTCGCGCCGGTCGGCTTCTTCCTGCAGGATGGCAAGGCGTTCTCGCTCAGCGGTGACGCAGACCCCACCGACCGGCATGGATCGGCTCAGGGAGCGGGCGACATCGTCCAGCGTGGGCCCCATCTCCATCAGATGGTCCTCGCGCACGTTGCACAGCACCCCGATGTTGGACCGGATCAGTTTGCTCTGGTTGACCTCCTGCAGCGCCGGCATCACGGCCATGCACTCCATGACCAGAGCGTCCGGGTGGTAGACGGCGGCTCGACGCACGATGCCGATCTGCTCGACCACATTGGCGATGCCGAACTTGCGGTGCACCGGCTCTTCGCTGGCGTCCGGGAAGATGAAGCGGGCCGCCGTGCCGGTGGTCTTCGCCACCACCACGCGGTCACCGCCGCGCAACGCGCCGGCGCAGAGCCGGGTGATCGAACTCTTGCCCCGAATACCGTTGACCAGCACGCGGTCCGGAATCTTGTTCAGGTTGCGATAGTGGTTGCGCTGCTCGACGATCCCGGCGACGAACAGCGCCCCACAGCAGAGGACGAAAACGACGTAGAGGTATGCCACGTCAGCTCCTTTCGTCTCGATCCTCGGGGCGGGCCTCGGCTTGCTCGCCGTACCAGAGCGTGGACCGATCGGCTTCGGCTTGGGGCGGAACCTTGGGGAGTACGACGGTGCGGTCCTCGTCCGTTCCGCGCAGCCGGCTCGCACCGCCCAGCCGGCTGGACCCGGTGTGCCGGACCTGACGGCAGACCTCCAGACACATCGCCAGCGCCCCGATGTCGTCGTGCCGTTGTGGCGAGATCGGCTCCTCCACCATTCCGTCGCTGATCCGGTCGGCCTCGGTGGCAAGCCGACGCAGTGGCCGCGCGAAGACGAAGTACTGCCACACCTGGGTGAGCATTACGACGCCTGCCGTGGCGCCGGCCACGAGCAGAGTCCATCGTCGCCCGTCGCTCTGCGGCAGCCGCAGGCCGGCCAGGTCCTGCTCCACCACCAGCGACCACTTCAGCGGAGCAACCGAGTTGGGCTTGTTCAGGCCGGCGGCGGCGATCAGAGCCGGCGCTCCGTCGGGTGCCTTGGCCATTCCCACCGTGCCGCCCTTCAGCGCCTCGGCGGCGGCAACACGTGCGGTGCCCTCCAACTGCTGGAAGGCGCGGAAGCCGTTGGAGTCGAAGACCGTGCGCAGATCCTCGTCGACGACCCGGACCTGCCCGTCCACCGCGCGCAGCATCTCCAGCAGGTAGTCGATGTCGAACTCACCGACGGTTGCCACCCCGTCGGGGGCGACCCGAAAGGCGTACACCAGCGGCACCCGCCCGGTTTCGTCGTCCAGGTCGATGCCGGTTTCACCGCGCAACGGCTGCTTCCGGAGCGGCTCACGTCCCTCGGACCCGACCACCGATCCGCTCGGATCCATCAGGTAGAGGCTGCGGAACCGGTGATTGTCGTCCATCTCCTGCTTCAGGAGCGGGGCCACGTGGGCCGCGTCCGGCGCTGCCTCAGCCGCCTGGGAGATCCGGGTCACCGTCTGCAGGCCGTTGTTCAGCGCCTTGCCCATGACGTTGCTCGCCGCCTCGGCCCTGCTCTCCTCGTCCCGGACGAGCTGGTTGGGGATCGGCGGTTCAGGTGCGCCGAGTGTGTACGCCGCCGCCGCTGCCGGCCAGAGCAGAGCGATGACGGTGGCCAACGCCAAGCCCTGGTTGACGGTGGGGCGCCACTGCCACCGCCACCGTTTGCGGCGGGTGGTGGCAGACGAGGGGTCGGCGGACGTCAGGGCCAGCGCCCGGGCGATGCGGTGGGCCTCCGCCACGCGCAGCGGGTCCCGCTTGGTGGGGACCTCGCCACACGCGTTGGCCTTGGCGCGCTTCAGCAGCGACCGCACGGGGCTGACCAGCGCCAGCCGCATCAGCAGGAAACTCGGCACCGCCAGCGCCAGCAGGGTCAGGCCGAGCAGGAAGCCGCGGATGGTGGAGGTGCCGCCCGTCTCGTCGGCGACGATGAGGGTGGCGACCGTTGCCCCGGTGTCCCCCACCGGAGCCGAGGAGACGACCAGTTGCTTGTTCACCCATTCGGTCACCCTGATCGGGTGACCCTCGGCGGACTGGGACTGCGCCAGCCCCCGGAAGAGCACCGGTAGGTGGACGTCGGGTACGGCGCTGACGCCCTGCATCAGGGTGCTCTTACCATCCGGTGTGATCAGGAAGATGCCCTGTCGGGCGTTCGGGTTGAGCCGGAGTTCGTCGATGTCGAGCGGTTGCGTCGCCAGCAGGGTTCGCGAGCCGTCCAGCGCGATGCTTCGGACCAGCGCCGGCCCGTTGGGGGTGGTGAGCGGAATGGTGTCCTTGACCGGCAGCGTCGGTGGCAGCAGCTCCACGGGCACGCCGGTGCCGGCGGTCACCAACGGGCGGCGAGTGGCCGTCTCCACGATCGCGGCCCCGTTCCACTCCGTCCCGTTTCCCACGACCTGCTTGAGGAAATCGGCGTCGGGCGTCGCGGGGGACCGCGTCGAGATCCGCTGATCGAGGTCCTCCACGTAGTGGTTGATGGTCAGTCGCATGCTGGAAGCGACCTTCGACACGTTGTCCCGCTGCGAATTGACCACGGCCGGGGGGACGCCCCGTTGACTGTTCACGGCGAATCCGAGCACGATGGCCGCCGCCAGGCACATGACCGTCCAGAGATACACCAGCGACGGCTTGCCGGAGCCTGCGGGAAATCCGGCGGCCGGTAGCTGCTGGTCAAGCGCGCGTCGCCGCCAGGGAACCACCTGCTCCTGCGGCGGGTCGGAGGGCACGGACGCCACCCGCGCCCGTCCGCGAAATCGCGACTTGTTGCGACTCCGGTCAGGCGTGGGCTGTCCGCCTCGGCTCTTTCTCTTCATGGCAACCCTTCGCTCTCGACATCGAAGTTGCGGCGACACCGAAGGTGCGTGGTCCATCCCGATCGTCGAACGCGGCAGGGTGAGGAGGCTTCACCCGGCCGGGATGAACCCGAGGCGAGGCCGAGCTTCCGCCGGGCCCGGACCTGCCGACGGCACCGAGCGGTAGGACCCGATGGTCGGACGTTGCCGGGTGAACGAACCTCACCCGGCGGAGATGAATCGTGTTCCCGGCTTGGCAGACACCATGTCAACGCTGCACGTGAAGCCCGGCGGCGATCGCGCCACGGCTGTCGAGATGGCCGGCGATCCGATCCTGGGCCGCGGTGTAGCGGGCGCGGCGTCGGTCGCCGGCGGGCAGGTGGTGGAGGGTCCGGGCGAGGTCCACGACCCGGATTGTCGGTTCGAGGGAGAGCCAGATGGGGATGGCCACGGCGTTGGTAACCACCCACCGCCGGTTGGGCTGCTCGGTGAAAGTGAACTCGGCCAGGACCCCCTCCCGGTTGGCGTCCCTGGGAAAATCGTGGCGGGCGAGGGTGTTTCCGACGCCGTACGCGATCCACTCCTCGCCGACCCGTTCGAAGGGCTGCACGACGTGGGCATGGTGACCGATGATCAGGTCGATGTCCGGGTCGGTGATGAGCTGTCGGGCCAGGGACAGTTGCTGGCCGTCGGGGGCGTTACTCATCTCGGTGCCCCAGTGGACGGAGAGCACGACGATCTGTGCGCCGGCCTTGCGGGTAGCGGCCGCGGCGGTGCGGATCGCGGCGACGTCGACGCGGTTGGCCAGCCAGGCCTTGCCGGCCGGCGGTTTCAGGCCGTTGAAGTGCATCGCCCAGGAGAGGTGACCGATCTTGACGCCGTTGACCTCGTAGATCGTCGGGGTGGCCTGCTCGGCGGCACTGCGGAAAGTGCCGGTGTGGCGCAGACCCGCCGCGTCGAGGGCGTCGAGGTTGTCGTACACGCCTTGCTCGCCCTGATCCAGCGAGTGGTTGCTGGCGGTGGAGCAGGCGTCGTAGCCAGCGGTCCTGACTGCGGCGGCCAGATCGGTGGGGGCCTTGAAGCGTGGGAAGTCCCTGGGTTCGCCGGGCCCCAGAGGGGCCTCCATGTGACAGATGGCCAGGTCTGCCGACTCGACGTCGGGGCGGATCGAGGCGAAAATCGGGTCGAACTCGTACCCGGCGCGGCCGGCCGCCTCGGCGTCGGCCCGCGCCTGCCGCCACGTCGGCGGGTGCACGAGAATGTCACCGGAACCCAGGATGCTGACCTGGCGGGGTGTGCCCACCGCCCGTTGCACGGTGGTCGCCGCAGATTGCGGTGACAGTCGCTCGCGAGCGAGGTCAACGCCCTGCGCCCACCCGCCGGCCGGGTCTACGACCAGCGCGGTGACCAGCATGACGCGGACGACGAATGCACGCATCAGGTGCTCCCTTCCCCGCGGACGACGGCCCTAACGCCCGGCCGCGGAGCCATCCCTGCGCTGGTCCGCCGCGCCCAGAAGTTCGTTCCCGCGAACCTCGATCGCGGTGAGGCCACTGTCGAGTGGCATGACCCTGGGGCAGGGATGCTCGCGCGTCAGGAGGTCGGCCAGATTCACCGCGATCCGCCTGCCCGATTCGAGCTCGGAGGGCGCGTCCCGCTCCCCCTGGCACTTGCGCGTGATGTCCTGACCGCTGTAGTGGCCCTGGTCGAGCGCCTGCGCCGGGCTCATGCCGTCGACGATCACCCCTACCAGCGCCTGTGTGACGTAGTCGGGAATGTGCGAGCCGCCGGCAGCGCCGATCACGAGCCGCAGCTTCTTCCCCTCGCGGTCGAGCACGATCGTCGGTGCCTGCGAGGCAGTGGGTCGCTTCTTCGGTTCCTGGACGTTCACCGGCTTGCCGGGTGAGACGGACTCCGTGTCCGTGAAGTTGTTCAACGCGTTGTTGAGCATCATCCCCCGTGCCTCCAGGTGGGACCCGAAGTGGGTGTTGTTGGTGGTGGTCATGGACACTGCGTCACCGGCGGCGTCGACGATGCTCGCGTTGCTCGTCGGATCACCGATGTCCGTCGTCGCGGGTTGATCGCTGACGGACGGTCCGGGTGGCAGCACCCCCGGGGGGTTGCCCGGTTCGACCGGGTGGATCGCCTTGTCCGGGGAGTAGAGGGCGAAGCGACTGTCGAGATACTTGGCGTCGAGCAGCCCGGCAACGGGCACGGCTTGGAAGTCCGGGTCGCCCACGTACGCGCGGCGGTCGAAGTTCGCCAGGCGGCTGGCCTCGATCGAGAGGTGGATGCGGTCCGCCGAGCCGGGCTTGGTCCGGCGGACCTGGCCGCGTTCGAGCAGGCCGAGCATCTGCAGGGTGGCCACTCCGCCGAACGCCGGCGGCGCCGAGGTGCACACCGACACGTCGAATGCCTTCCGGCACACCTCGGGGCGCTCCACCGGTTCGTAGTCGGCGAAGTCCTGGGCCGTCATGAGACTGGGGATGACCACCGGACCGGCGGTGTTCCCTTTCAGCTTGATCGGGCCCTTGGCCGCATGTTGCGCGATTGCCGGCGCAATCTTGCCCTTCGGGTCGTAGAAGGCGTCCGCACCTCCGTCCCGCACCTCTCGTAGCACGTCCGCGAGTTCGGGGTTGTACAGCGTCGTTCCCTCCGGCTTCGGTTCGTCGCCGTTGCAGTAGCGGGGGCGCAGGTCGGGGTAGTTGCAGCGCTTCCGTCCGTTGAAGCGCTGCTTGAAACCGCCATGCAGGCTGGGGGACATGGGGAAACCGTTTGCGGCCAGCCGGATGGCGTCGTCGAAGAGTTGATCCCACGAAAGTGCGCCGTACTCGCCGTGCACCGTCGCGAGCACCCGCAGCGTGCCCGGAACACCGAACGACCGTCCGCTTGCACCGGCCGCATTGGGGAAGCGGTCGATACCGAGTGCCTTGCGCTCCTGCTCGGTGGGCGTCCTGACATTCTCCGTCGCATTCTTCGGGGCGCTGGACAAGCCGTCGAAGAATCGGACCTTGTTCTTGTCGGAATCCCAGTAGCTGATCAGTGTGCCGCCGGCCAGCCCGGAGGCGTGTGGCTCCACGACAGCGAGCACCGCCTGAACGGCTACCGCCGCGTCCGCGGCCCTGCCACCTTGGGCCAGGATCTTGCAGCCCGCCTCGACGGCGAGCGGGTTGGCGGCCGCCACCATGAACTTTGTGCCGACCGCGTCCGCCTTCCGACCGGTCGACGGATTCACGCACGATCCGGGGGGCGGCGCGACCGTACTCGCCCCGGTGGCCTCCGTGGACAGGGCCGGCAGGATGAGCGTCAGCACCAGCGCGGGAAGGAGGTAGCGCCGCTTTCGTGCGTACATACAACAACCTCTTCCGATTGATGCGGGAACGGGTCGTCGCGCTGAAACGCCATGAAGCTCGCGGCAGGAATCGCCGTCTGTTCTCCGATGTCCGGCCTGTCAGCTTCCCTCAGGGGCATGGACTCGTGACGAACGGATCCTGAGTCGCATCAGGACCCTCCCTTTGCGGACGGCGTTGAGGCGACGGCGCAGTCCGCGGCTGGCACATCGGCTGCAGGCGTGCACGGACGTCGGCTCACCGACGCGAGGCGGGGTCGACACCGGCATCATGGTTCGCGGTCGGGTGACTGCGCAGGGCATCGCGAGAAGTCGTGGCTTCCGGGACGGACGTGTCCCAGGTCCGCAGTTGTCCGGGATGCCCGTCGGGAAGCCGTTGTGCGCCGGGGGCCGCCTACGCACCTCACTCTCAGTAAGGAATCGACTCTCGCACGGCTACATCGTGTTAGCTTCGGGTAAGCGGCGTCTCCTGACGCGTGCCGCGGGCCGGAACCATCTTCGTATCTCCGTGACCTGCCCGTGAGCTGGTGACGGACCTTGTCCGAGCCCACCCGGCCTCCCGGCGCGACATCCACCATGAGGAGGAATCGTGCAGGAGCGAGTCGACACCCTGGGCCGTACTCGGTGGCGCCGGTTCGCCGCGCTGGCGCTACCGGCGACCGCCATCGCCGGCGCGATCGTGTTCGGCATGGCGCACAGTGCCATGGCCGCCTCGTTCGCCGTCTCCGGCCAGACGTTCAAGGTCTCCGCCTCGGAGCTGCGCGGTGAGGGATTCGTCCAGTACGGCGGTGTCGCGGAGGAGATCGACGGCACGAAGCATCCGGTGGCGGTCACCGGCATCCGCCGGGCGCAGCTCTTCGACCTCTGCCAGTCGGTGAAAACGCCCGGCGCTCCCGTAGTGCTCACCATCACTGCCGGCGGTGGCGGTAGGCCTGCCACCGCGAGCGATCTCTTGATCGATGTCGAGTCGCTCGAGGGTGACGTCGAGTTCACCAACATCCACATAGGACAGGACGCATCGACGCTTGAAGGCGGGCCGGACGGCGCGAAGGGTGGCCGGAAGGCCTTCGGCCAGCAGGCTGACGCGGTAACGATCAAGAACCTTCGCCAGGTGGCCCGCTCCACCCAGGCCGGGACGTTCAATCTCACCGGACTGAAGCTCAAGGTCAACGTCGGTGCGGCCGCCAAGGAGTGCTTCTGAGCTGATCACCGCCCTCCGTGAGGTGGTGGCTGCGCTCGACCCCTCACTTGCAGGAGGCAAAGGTGACAAGCGCCGAACCCCGACACGCCTCGCCGAAGCGGATTCCCGTCCCTTGGCGCGGCTTCCGCCGCTGGCGGCGGACACGGCCGTTCTGGGGCGGGCTGCTCACCGCACTGGCCGGTCTGGAGATCTTCGGCACCACCCAGATGTCGCTCGCAGGTCTCGCTTTCCAGATGGGGCCGACCGGTTTCCTGTCCTGGCTGATCCCTACCATCCTGGTGACCTGCGGGTTGCTGATGTGGTTCAAGCTGCAACACCGGATCCTCTACGCCGTGGTCGCCGCGGTGACCGTGCTCTTCTCGCTGATCGGGGTGAACCTCGGCGGCTTCTTCATCGGTCTGCTGCTCGGCCTGGTTGGCAGCGGCCTCGGCTTCGCCTGGGTGCCGGACACGCTCCGGACCGACGCACTCGGGAACGAACCAGCCGGCGACGGGACGGCGCCGGACGAGGCGGCCGGCGACGGGGCGGCCCGGGACGAAGCGGCCCGCGACGACGCGACGGCGGGGGACGGGACACCGGACCATGGGACGGGGTGGGACGAGCCGCCGCCCGGCACGGAAGCCGACCTACCGGCCCCCGACGCAGCCCCGAGCGCGCGCAGCCGGCCCTCGTCCACGAGCTGATGTTCGGGTGCGACCGGATGCGGCCTTACGTCTCCCCGCCGTCGCCTGGCGGGTTCGGCGAAACCGCAGGGGCCGGGACGTGCCGGCGGGCGGAGGGGCCGGAGACCGCGCGCCGGGGGCCCCGACCGGCCGATCCGCGGTTCATCGCGTTGCTGCTCGGGATCTCCGCCGCGGTGGCGCTGGCCGCGCCCGGCCCGGCGCGAGCCTCCACCGTGCCCGCCCCAACGTTGGACGGGCCCACCTGCCCGACCCGGCGGGCACCGAGCGGCCTGCCGAACGCGAACCGGCTCGCGCCGACCGGCGCGGCCCGCCCATCCTCGATCAGCGCAAGCGGGTACGCCAGTGTGCACGACATCCTCATCCTCGGCGGGATCGGTGACCGGTCTGACGGCGGCGAGCACGACGATGAGCGGGCTGCGGCCCCGCCGGAGCCTGCACCGACCCCCAGCCCTGGGTCGCCCCCCACCGCGCTGGCCGGCCCTCCGCCGAGGGATGCCGCACTCGACTGCCCCCATCGCGAGGCGACCCCGACGGGCCCCGAGGAGGCAGGCAAGCCGTTCCCGCACCTTCCCGCCGAGCCGGGGCAGCCGGTGGTGGCGGAGACCCTGTCCACCATGACCGGCTCGACGGTGACCATGACGGGACTCCGCATCCAGGGGATCGTCGACCTGCCCACCGCCGGCGGCACTGTGCGGGTGTTGAAATTCAGCATGGACCGGGCGATCACCGAAGACTTCCTGCTCCGTGTGCCGGGCCCGGCTGGACGTACCACGCGGTTGGCCACCGACCGGCTGACGCTGAGCGGTGGGGCAGCCGTCTACGCCACCCGTTTCGTCGGACGGCTGCCCGGTGTCACGATCACGCTGACTCCGGACCTGCCCGTCCCCCACGGGATCCTCACCAGCTCGCCGGCCACGATCACGTTCAGCGATCCGGCGATCGACCTGGCCTTCATGACCAGCCACTCGCTGACCGCCCGGCCAGCGCTGAAGCTGACCTTGGACTGACGCGGTGCAGGTCGCGGACTCCTCCTGCCCGTCCATACCCCTGGCCTGACCGACTGACATCCAGCTCTTCATCGTTTTCCCGCCCCGTTCCCGAGTAACCGTCGCGCCGTCAGCGGGCTTGCGCGGAGGCCGATGGTTTGACCCGCATTCGACCGGAAGATCCGGAGTCGCCTGTCCGGGTTCGCCCGCGATCTTCCTGATCGCGGGCGCCCTCTCTACCCCAAACGGATCGCCCCGCCCACGTGTTTGCGGAAAACCGCCCCGCTCGCCCTTCTACTCGGGTAGGTTGTGGCGTTTTCTGGATCGGGCCGCGGGTAAGCGGCGGGCGACAGCCGAGAAGCCAACCCGATGGGAGCTTCACGATGAAGTCGATTTTCCGCAAGAGCGTGCTGTCCGTTGCCGTGCTGGCCAGCGGGACCGTCGCTGGTCCGGCGATCGCTACCCAGGCGACTGCCGGTCCGGTGACGGCCGTCCGGCCTGCCCAGGTCGAGACCAAACCGGCCTACGCTGAGCAGGCCCAGCCGCCGCCGCCTCCTCCGCCCCCGTCGCCTCCGCCTCCGGCTGACGAGGCCAGGCGGGTGCTCCACTACGACTATGAGCGACAGCCGAACTCTTACTACTGCGCGCCGGCCGCAACTCGGATCGCCCTGTCAACGCAGGGCAAGGTCGTGAGCCAGCGAGAGGTCGCCGACAAGCTGCACACGACCCGGGCCGGCACCAACTCGGTCAACGACACCACCCGGGTGCTCAACGACTTGACCAGCGGTGGCTACCAGACCACCGAGATCAAGGGCGCCGAGGCCGAACCGGCTCAGGTGGACAAGCTGCGTGTCGATGTGGTTGAGGCGGTCGACGCCAAGCGCGGCGTCGTGGCCAACATCATGGGCACCGCGGTCGACACCCAGGGCAACCAGTACTCGTACGAGGGCGGACACTATCTCACCATCGTGGGTTACCGCGACGGCGGTGAGACGATGAAGATCGCCGACCCGTACGACGCGACCAAGCACTACTGGATGAGCGACGACAACGTCGCCGACTGGATCGCCGAGCGCGGCTACTCCAGCTGAGCCAACTCAGGCACACAGGACGGCCGGGTCCCGGGAAGGGATCCGGCCTTCTTGCGCCTCAATTCAGCCGAGGACCAGGCCGGGATCGGGGTCCTGGTCCGGTGCGGGGGCGGGGATCCGATACTCCTCGGTGAGGGTGGTCATCGGCCCCGGCCAGGTGGCCTGGGCGACCTCGATCGCCTTGCGCCGCTCGTCGTAGGCGACGTGCAGCAGGTGCAGCACCGGGGTATCGGGCCGGATCTGGAGGATCTCCGCCTCCTCCCGGCTGGGCTGGCGGGCGCTGATCGTGTCGGTCGCGGTGTGGTACCGCCGGCCCGTTGCCTCCTCGGCCTCCTGGTAGAGCGGGCGGCCGAACGCCTCGGCCCGCTCGAGCGAGGTGCCGGCGGTGTCGGCGGGCAGGAACCAGGAGGCGCCCACCTCGACGGGTGAGTCGTCGGTGCGGACGAGGTGCCGCCGGCAGAGCAGTTCGGTGCCGTCGGCCACCCCGAACGCGTCGGCCACCTCGGGCGGGGCGGCGGCGCGGCCCACCGAGACGAGCTGCTGGCGGTACCGGGCGGCCAGGTCGGTGTGGTAGCCGCGGAAGCCGCCGTACCGGCCGCGGGAGAGCCGGTTGAGCCGGCGCCGGGTGCCGCGGACGTACGTACCGGAGCCCGGCTTGGTGATCAGGATGCCCTCGACCCGCAGCTGGTCGACGGCGCGCTGCACGGTCTGCTTCGCCACGCCGAACATCTCGGCGATGGCCGGGATGGACGGCAGCCGCTCGCCCGGGCCCCAGTCGCCGCGGCGCACCTGGGCCTTGAGCTGCGCGGCGATCTGCCGGTGCGGGAACTCGGCCGCGCCGGGATTGATCTGCATGCCCGCCTCCTCGTGACAGCTAGGTTCCTAGGATGCCGTAGGGGACGTGACCTCGCCACCCCGGACACGAAGAAACCGGGCCCTCGGCGGGACCCGGCTTCTTCGGAAGGTGCTACCAGGAGCCGGCGGTGGGGCCGGCGGAGCCGCCCCGGCGGCGCAGGTACTTTTCGAACTCCTGGGCGATCTCGTCGCCGGTCAGCGGGGTGATGCCGGCGTCGCCGACCCGCTCCTCCAGCTCACGGACGTACTCGCCCAACTCGGCGTCCTGCTCGGCGGCGCTGCGCACCCGCTGCTCCCACTCGGCGGCCTCCTCGGCCAGGTCGGCCATCGGCACCGGCAGGTCGAGCACCTCCTCGACCCGGTGCAGCAGCGCCAGGGTGGCCTTGGGGCAGGGCGGGTTGTTGGCGTAGTGCGGCACGTGCACCCAGAACGACACGGCGTCCACCTCGGCTCGGCTGCAGGCGTCGTGGAGGACCCCGACGATGCCGGTCGGCCCGTCGTAGCGGGTGGGGGTGAGCTGGTAGCGCTTGGCGGCGTCGGCGTCCGAGGCGCTGCCGCTGATCGGCAGCGGCCGGGTGTACGGCACGTCGGCCAGCAGCGCGCCGAGCAGCACCACCCGCTCGACCTCGAGGCTGTGGCAGATCTCCAACACCTGCTCGCAGAAGGTGCGCCAGCGCATGCTCGGCTCGATGCCGCGGATCAGCACCACGTCCCGCTCGGTGCCCTCGGGGCTGGCCACCATGAACCGGGTGGTCGGCCACTCGACCCGGCGGGTCTCGCCGTCGGCCATGGTGATGGTCGGCCGGCTCACCTGGAAGTCGTAGAAGTCCTCCGGGTCCAGCTCGGTCACCTGCCGCGCCTGCCAGACCTGCTCCAGGTGCTCCACCGCCGCGGTGGAGGCGTCGGCGGCGTCGTTCCACCCCTCGAAGGCCGCGATGGCGACCGGGGACCGCAGCACCGGCAGTCCGTCGAACTCGGTCACGCCGTCACCTCACCCTGCTCGTCGCGAGCGGCGCCCGGGCGTCGCCCGGCCGTCCGCCCGCCGTGCACGGTCGCGTCCCTGTTGTCCTTCACGTCCGCCAGCCTACGTGCCGCCGCCGGGCGCGGCCCGTCGGCCGCGCCGGTCACCCGGCCCGACCACTCGGGCGAACCGGATGAAAGGTACGCGGTGATCCCGCTGACAGTATGTGGGAAGGCGAGGTTGCGGTGACCCGTCGACGCCGCGCCGCACTAACCTGGCCCTGTGCGGATTTCGTTGCTCGATGTGCTGGCCGACCGGATCCTCATCGCCGACGGCGCGATGGGCACCATGCTCCACGCCGCCGACCTGACCCTGGACGACTTCGAGGGCCTTGAGGGCTGCAACGAGATCCTCAACGTCACCCGCCCGGACGTGGTCCGGGGCGTGCACGAGGCGTACCTGGCCGCCGGCGCGGACTGCGTGGAGACCAACACCTTCGGCGCCAACCTGCCCAACCTCGCCGAGTACGGCATCGCGGAGCGGATCCGCGAGCTCTCCGAGGCGGGCGCGCGGCTCGCCCGGGAGGCCGCCGACGCGTACGCGACGCCCGAGCAGCCGCGGTTCGTGCTCGGCTCGATGGGCCCCGGCACCAAGCTGCCCACCCTCGGGCACGCGGCGTACGCGACCCTGCGGGACGCGTACCAGGAGAACGCCGCCGGGCTGATCGCCGGTGGGGCGGACGGGCTGATTATCGAGACCTGCCAGGACCTGCTCCAGGTCAAGGCGGCGGTGGTCGGCGCGAAGCGCGCCCGGGCGGAGCTGGGGCGGGACGTCCCGATCATCTGCCAGGTGGCCGTGGAGACCACCGGCACCATGCTGCTGGGCAGCGAGATCGGCGCCGCGCTGACCGCGATCGAGCCGCTCGGCGTCGACCTGATCGGCCTCAACTGCTCGACCGGCCCGGCGGAGATGGGCGAACACCTGCGCTACCTGTCCCAGCACTCGCGTATCCCGGTCTCGGTGATGCCCAACGCCGGCCTGCCCGTGCTGACCGCCGACGGGGCGTACTTCCCGCTGACCCCGGTCGAGCTGGCCGACGCGCTGGACCAGTTCGTCACCGACTACGGCGTGGCCCTGGTCGGTGGCTGCTGCGGCACCACCCCGGAGCACATCCGGGTGCTCGTGGAGCGGCTGCGCGGGCGGCGGCCGGTGGCCCGGGAGCCGCGCCCCGAGGCCGGCGTCTCCTCGATCTACCACCACGTGCCGTTCGCCCAGGACGCCAGCATCCTGATGGTGGGGGAGCGGAGCAACGCCAACGGCTCCAAGGCGTTCCGCGAGGCCATGCTCGCCGCCGACTGGCAGGCCTGCGTGGAGATCGCCCGCGGCCAGGCCCGGGACGGCTCGCACCTGCTGGACCTCTGCGTCGACTACGTCGGCCGGGACGGCACGCAGGACATGCGCGAGCTGGCCGGCCGGTTCGCCACCGCCTCCACCCTGCCGATCATGCTGGACTCGACCGAGCCGGCCGTGGTCGAGGCGGGGCTGGAGATGCTCGGCGGCCGCTGCGTGGTCAACTCGGTCAACTTCGAGGACGGCGACGGCCCGGAGTCCCGCTACGCCCGGGTGATGCCGGTGGTCCGGGAACACGGCGCCGCCGTGGTGGCGCTACTCATCGACGAGGAGGGCCAGGCCCGCACCCGGGACTGGAAGGTACGCGTCGCGGGTCGGCTGATCGACGACCTCACCGGCCGGTGGGGGCTGCGCCGGGAGGACATCCTCATCGACGCGCTGACCTTCCCGATCGCCACCGGCCAAGAGGAGACCCGCCGCGACGGGATCGAGACGATCGAGGCGATCCGGGAGATCGCCGCCCGCTACCCCAGGGTCAACTTCACCCTGGGCATCTCGAACATCTCCTTCGGCCTGAACCCGGCGGCCCGGCAGGTGCTCAATTCGGTGTTCCTGCACGAGTGCGCGCAGGCCGGCCTGACCTCGGCGATCGTGCACGCCAGCAAGATCCTGCCGATGTCGAGGATCCCGGACGAGCAGCGCGAGATCGCGCTCGACCTGGTCTACGACCGGCGCCGCGAGGGCTACGACCCGGTGCAGCGGTTCATCGAGGTCTTCGAGGGCGTCGACGCCGCCTCGGCGCGGGCCACCCGGGCCGAGGAGTTGGCCGCGCTGCCGCTGGACGAGCGGCTCAAGCGGCGGATCATCGACGGCGAGCGCAACGGGCTGGAGGCCGACCTCGACACCGCGATGGCCGAGGGGCGTACGCCGCTGTCCATCATCAACGACCTGCTGCTGGACGGCATGAAGGTGGTCGGTGAGCTGTTCGGTTCCGGCCAGATGCAGCTGCCGTTCGTGCTCCAGTCCGCCGAGGTGATGAAGACCGCGGTGGCCTACCTGGAGCCGCACATGGAGAAGACCGACGACGACGGCAAGGGGCGGATCGTGCTCGCCACCGTCAAGGGCGACGTGCACGACATCGGCAAGAACCTGGTCGACATCATCCTGTCCAACAACGGCTACGACGTCGTCAACATCGGCATCAAGCAGCCGATCAACGCGATCCTCGACGCCGCCGAGGAGCACCGCGCCGACGCGATCGGCATGTCCGGCCTGCTGGTCAAGAGCACGGTCATCATGAAGGAGAACCTGGCCGAGATGGCCGCGCGCGGGGTCGCGGAGCGCTGGCCGGTGCTGCTCGGCGGCGCGGCGCTCACCCGGGCGTACGTGGAGGACGACCTGCGCTCGGCGTTCCCCGGGCAGGTGCACTACGCCCGGGACGCGTTCGAGGGGTTGTCCCTCATGGACCGGGTGATGGCCGCCAAGCGGGGCGGCGCGCCGGTGGTCGACCCGGACCGGGAGGCCGCCCTGGCGGCGCGCCGGGAGCGGCGGGAGCGGCAGCGGGCGCTGGTCCGCGAGGCGCTGCCGGAGCTGGACGACGCGTCGGTCCGCTCCGACGTGGCCGCCGACGTGGAGGTGCCCACCCCGCCGTTCTTCGGCACCCGGGTGGTCAAGGGCGTGCCGCTGGCCGACTACGCGGCGCTGCTCGACGAGCGGGCCACATTCCTGGGCCAGTGGGGGCTGCGCGGCGCCCGGGGCGGCAAGGGCCCGTCCTACGAGGAGCTGGTGGAGACCGAGGGGCGGCCGCGGCTGCGCTACTGGCTGGACCGGCTCATCGCCGACCAGGTCCTCGAGGCGGCCGTGGTGTACGGCTACTTCCCGGCGTACTCGGAGGGCAACGACCTGGTGATCCTGGACGAGAACGGGCACAGCGAGCGGGCCCGGTTCTCGTTCCCGCGTCAGCGGCAGGAGCGCCGGCTCTGCCTGGCCGACTTCTTCCGCCCGCAGGGCGAGCAGCTGGATGTGGTGGCGCTGCAGCTGGTCACCGTGGGGCAGCCGATCAGCGAGTACACGGCGAAGATGTTCGCCGGCAACGAGTACCGCGACTACCTGGAGGTGCACGGCCTGTCGGTGCAGCTCACCGAGGCGCTGGCCGAGTACTGGCACCGGCGGATCCGTTCCGAGCTGGTCCTGCCGGGTGGGCGTACGGTCGCCGACGAGGATCCGGCGGACCTGGCTGGTCTGCTGCGCACCGACTACCGGGGCTGCCGGTACGCGTTCGGCTACCCGGCCTGCCCGGACCTGGAGGACCGGGCGAAGATCGTGGAGCTGCTCGGCGCCGAGCGGATCAACGTCCAGCTCTCGGAGGAGTTCCAGCTCGTCCCCGAGCAGGCCACCGACGCGATCGTCGTCCACCACCCCGAGGCCAACTACTTCAACGCCAAGTGATCCCCGCAGGTGCTCTGACCTACGGGCGGAGCACCCGGAACGGCCGTGATCTCCATAATCATGCCGTTTCCAAGCCGTCGGGGGTCTGCGGGTCGTCGGCGAAGGCGTGGTCGATCGCGCGGCGGGTGCGATCCTCGTTGGCTGGCAGCAGGTGCGTGTAGATCCGGAGGGTGAAGCCGGGGTCGGAGTGCCCCAGGTACGCCGAGAGGGCCTGGTCTGGTCCCAACATGCTCGACGAATCCGTCCCAGGACGTGCTTGATGGTTGGCCTAGACGCCGAGTGTGTTGCCAGCTGCTACGAGGAGGTTCCGCCATTCCTCGTAAGGGAAGCCGGCCGGGTCGTCGGTGGGCTCGCCGCGCATGCTGTAGAAGGGGTAGTCGCTGTTGTCCTCCTGGACGGCGTACAGGTTGCCCGACTGGTCGCGGGTCCAGGAGACGCCGCGTCCGCGGAAGTCGCGGCGTGCCAGCCAGTCGGTGACGTTCGGCCAGTAACCTGCCCAGCCAGCGGGGCGCAGTGACTCGAACGCCGTGTGCATGGTCGAGCTGATCCGCTCGACGTCATCGTCGTCCTGGACGCTGACGAAGCGGCAGAGCAGGACCAGCGTGGGCCCAGGGTGCGGCATCAGCGGGTCGAGGGCAGCTACCGCGCGGCAGATGAGGTCGAGTTCCCACCACCGGAACGCGAACGGGTGCCAATGAGCCATGTCGTCCCAGCCGATGCTGCGAATGCCGTCCGACGTTGGGGTGCGGATACCGAGTTCGTAGGAGTCGTACCGGCCATGCACCTCAAGCACCAGCTGGCAACCGCCACCTACGGAAAGCTCAACGGTGGCATCCGGGACTCGGGTGGCGCCCTCGGCGTCAAAGAAGAACGTCTGCCAGAAGGCCGGATCACGGAATCGCTCGCGGAGGCTGTGGGGGACCGGCACCGGCGCAGGGTACCGGCCTCAACAGTTGAGCAGCGCCCCGTCCGCCAAGCATGTGCTGGGACGCGAGTGCCAAGCATCAGCCGGGACACACACGCGCTGCGACAGATGAGCGTGTGAACTTTCTGTACGAGATCAAGCGGCGCCGAACCTGGGCCGGCCCGAAGGCCCGCCGCCTCGCCTCTGGCCTTTGGCCAACGGGTAGGTGATAGCCCGCTGGCGGAGCGACATACGACGAGGCCCCGGGCCGCCATGAGTACAGGCAGATCCCGGGCTTCGGAGTTGAGCGTGAAGACCAGGGCGTCTCCCCGGCGGGGCCTCGAACGCTCCGGGATGGTTGGTGCCATCCCGCCAACCTTCGTCCGGGCGCCGCCGAGCGAGCAGGGTCTGCCCGGGCAAGGCCGTTCAGCCGCTCCACCTTGACCGGGCGGGTCATACCCGCTCCACGGCGTGCGGACGAAGGCCGACGGGATGGCTAGGGGTGCAGGGGGAGGGAGAGCCGCATGGATCGAGGGAGCTGCAGTGCTGCCGTCGCAGTGACTCGACTGGGGCACCACCGAGCGTCAGGCCCCGATCTCAGCGACCATCGTGTCCGCGTCCTCGAACGACTCAACCGTGCGGAACCCTTCAGCGGCGTACAGCCTCGCAGCGAAGTTCGCCCGCTCCACGCTCAGCGACACCGTCTGGACGCCACGTTCTCGTGCGACGTTCAGAACAGCGCGCAAGAGCGCCCGGCCCACACCGCGGCCTCGCCAGGTCTCCGCCACGCCGATAGTCAGCTCTGGCACGTCGTCACCCACGTACCCGTAGCCCGGATCTGCGGCGGTCAGGTATCGGAACCAGGCCGCGCCGACCGGCCGGTCAGCCGGGTCCACCGCCACCAGGCCGAAGTCGTTCGGCTGCATCCAACCGGTGACATAGTGAGCCAGCGCGGGGTTCGCCATGACCTGCTCGCGGGACCAGTTGCGCTCAGGCAGCCAGTTCACGGCCTCCACGAGCATGTCGACCATGAATTCGTAGTCGGCCGGGGTGGCTGCGCGGATGCCGAAGTCAGTCACCGCCGAAGCCTCGCACACAAGATCGACAGAGCCAAGATCGTGCCGTCTCCAGGCCGTCCAACGCGAACCAACAGCGACCATCGCTGACCCTGATACTTGGTGCGCGGCTCACGGGCCGGCTTGTCCGATTCCATGGAGTACGTTCCGGAATTGGATCAATACCCGCCAAGTGACGCCCACGCCTCGGAACGTCCTGGTGAGACTGGCCGCTGGATGGTTGGTCGGACGGCAGAGGTCAGCGCTGCCCGAGAAGCGGGTAGGCGCGCTCGATTGCCGACAGCGCTGTGAGCATCGCGGGGATGTCGGTCTGGTCGAGGTCGCTGATGGCGAATGTCAGGCGGTTGTCGACGCCGGGATCGTCGACAAGCTCTCCGGTGACGCCCAGCGAGCCGGTCGGCCGACAGGCCACAGTCAGTGAGATCCAACCTTCGAGCGAGGTGAGCACTGCTTCGCCATGCAGTTGTTGATTCATCTGCTCCAGGCCGTGTCGGAAGGTCTGGAGCTCATCGACGCGTAGCCCGGCGGAGAGCTGGGCTGAGAAGCTGCCAAGGTGGGCCGAGATCGGGCTGATCAGCCAGTTGCCGTCCCAGTAGTCGCTGCTGCCGGGGTGCATTCTTCCGATCAGGCGAACGGTCAGGTGGTTGCCGGTGGGGCGTCCGACGACCAGTTCAGGAGGTTCGGCGACGCCGAGGATCATGCCATCGACAGGCCGTTGAGGACTGCCTCGTCAGCGATGACGACCACGAGCGGGTCATCTCGAACCTCTGCCGGCTCTTCCGCGAGTTCCTCGGCCAGCTGGTTTCGATAGCCGGTCAGCGCTCAGCGGCGATGGCCGTCAAGGCGGACCAACCGGCGACCACCGACGCCAAGCGTCAACGCAGGTGACGTGCGATCTTGGAGAGTTGACGCTCGGAGCGAACGACAACTCTCCAAGATCCAACGACGGCGGGCGTCAGTAGGCGTAGGTGACGGAGATGGTGGCGGCCGGGCAGTTGTTGGCCCAGCTGGTCAGGGCGCTCTTCTCCGCGCTGTCCACGGTCAGCCGCCACCGGGTCTTCACCGCGACCCACTCGCCGATGTATCGGCAGCGGGCGGAGGCGTACGACGGCATCCAGGTGGCCGGGTCCTGGTCGCCCTTGGCCTGGTTGACGTTGTCGGTGACGGCGGCCAGCGCGCGGGAGTCGCCCAGGTCGTTGGCGTACGCCTGGCGGCGGCTGGTGGTCCAGTTGCGGGCGCCGGAGTCCCAGGCCTCGGCGAGCGGCACCATGTGGTCGATGTCGAGGTCGCCGGTGAGCGTCCAGTAGGCGTTGTCGTAGTAGGAGTACCAGCGGCCGCCGGAGAGGGTGCAGGTGCCGCTGATCGTGGGCTTGGTGGTGGCCTCGGCGTAGAGGACCTCGTTGCGGGTGTTGCAGCCGTCGCCGTCGGCGTCGATCCAGTGTGGGAAGAGGTCCCGGCTGTACCCGGTGCGGACCTCGGTGGCGACGGGGAGGCCGGCGACGGCGGTGGTCAGGGAGGCGGAGTAGCTGGCGGCCCAGGCGGGCTGGGTGAGGCCGAGGGTGGCGGCCAGGATCGCGGCGAGGCTGATGGCCGTGGCGCGCAGCGAGCGGGTCATGGGACTCCATCCGGATGGGATTGGCATGTACTGGCACCCATATAGACAGAGCTGGAAGTAATGGTCTAGATCAAGTTCCGTGAACAGTGGATGACCGGAACCGGACGGACGCCGCTCCCGGCGTCGAACCGGGCGAGCTGCCGGGCCGTCAGGTGTGTGCCGCCTGAGCAGGGGTAGTCGCCGGGGGGGCAACGGCGGAACGAGGTGGGAGGTCCGGGTGGACTCGTACCCCGCGGTGGAGGACCACGGCCTGATCGGCGATCTCCAGACGGCGGCGCTGATCACCAAGGACGGCACGCTGGACTGGTTCTGCGCACCCCGGTTCGATTCGCCGAGCATCTTCGGCGGCCTGCTCGACCGGCGTCGCGGTGGCCACTTCCAGGTCTCCCCGGAGGGCGTCGACTACACGAGCAAACAGCTCTACCTGCCGGGGACCCCGATCCTCATCACGCGTTTTCTCAGCGCCGAGGGGGTGGGTGAGCTGATCGACTTCATGCCGGTCGCGGGCGACCGGGCCACCGACCACCACCGCCTGGTCCGGATGCTGAGGGTGGTGCGCGGCACGATGCGGTTCCTGGTGGACTGCCGCCCCCGGTTCAACTACGGGCGGGACCGGCACGAGCTGGAGGTGCACCCGCACGGCACCGTCTTCCGCAGTCCCGGGCTCTCGCTCACGGTGAACACCGTCCGCTACGCCGACAAGCTCTACGACGAGCACGAGCGCCGGCGGAGCGAGGAGGGCGTCTGCGTCGTCGCCACCCTGCACGAGGGCGAGGCCGGCGGCGTGATCCTGGAGACGCAGTCCCCGGAGCCGCCGCGTCCCTATTCGCCGGAGCAGGCGCGCGAGCTGCTCGAACAGACCCGCGACTTCTGGCGGGGCTGGATCGGCCGCTCCTGCTACACGGGACGGTGGCGGGAGATGGTCGAGCGATCCGCCATGACGCTCAAACTCATGACGTACGCGCCGACCGGCGCGCTCGTCGCCGCCCCCACCGCCGGGCTGCCCGAACAGGTGGGCGGCGAACGCAACTGGGACTACCGCTACACCTGGATCCGGGACGCGTCCTTCTCGGTGCACGCCCTGCTCAGCCTGGGCTTCACCGACGAGGCTTGGCAGTACCAGCACTGGGTGGAGGACCGGGTCCGGGACGCCGAGGTGGGCGGCGTGCCGTTGCAGATCATGTACCGGGTGGACGGCTCGCCGGACCTCACCGAGGAGGTGCTCGACCACTTCGAGGGCTACCGCGGGTCCGCGCCGGTGCGGATCGGCAACGGCGCGGCGAACCAACTGCAGCTCGACATCTACGGCGAGGTGCTCAACTCCCTGCACCTCGCCAGCGATCAGGGCCTGAAGGGGTCCCATGAGGGCTGGCAGAATCTGGTCCGGGTGATGGACTGGCTCTGCGCGCACTGGGACCAGCCCGAGGACGGGATCTGGGAGACGCGGGCCGGCCGGCAGGACTTCACCTACGGGCGACTGATGTCGTGGGTGGCCCTCGACCGAGCCGTCCGGCTGGCCCACCGGCACGGGCGCCCCGCCGACCTCGTCCGGTGGACGCAGACCCGCAACCGGGTCTACGACCAGATCATGGCGCGCGGCTACGACCCGGGACGGCGTGCCTTCGTCCAGCACTACGGCACGGACGTGCTCGACGCCTCTCTGCTCGCCATGCCCTCGCTCGGTCTCGTGGCGCCGACCGATCCGATGTGGCAGTCGACGCTGCGGGCCATCGACGGCGAACTCGTCTCCGACAGCCTGGTCTACCGCTACGACCCGTCGGCCACGCCGGACGGCCTCGCCGGCAGGGAGAGCACCTTCACCATGTGCACCTTCTGGTACGTGCAGGCCCTGGCGGAGTCCGGCCGGCTCGACGACGCGCAGCTGACCTTCGAGAAGATGCTCACCTACGCCAGCCAGCTCGGCCTCTACTCGGAGGAGATCGCCCCCAGCGGGGAGCAGGCCGGCAACTTCCCGCAGGCGTTCAGCCACCTCTCGCTCATCAGCACCGCGGCGAACCTCGACCGGCTCCTCGACGCCCGCGGCTGACCGCCGCGCGGGAGAAACCCGCTGTGCCGCCCGGTCCCGCCCGCTACGGTGACCGGAGTACGGGTTACCGGCCCCGCCCGGGCGGGTAAGCGCCCCCGACCAGCAGCGCGGGCCCCGGCCCGCCGTCCACGCCGGCGCAGCCCGGGAGATGCGGCTGTGACGTTCGAGGACGAGCATGGGGTACGACGAAAGGGGCGGAGATGACCGACGACATCGCTTCGAAGGTTCCGCCGGACCCGGCCCCCGTGCTGAACGCGCCGGCCGGTCCACCGCCGGTCGGGCCGCCGAGCAGCCTGGACCTGTGGGCCCGCGCGCAGACGCTGCACCGCTGCTTCGGCGACGACGACGGCGAACCGCACATCATGCGCGGCCTGGACTGAGGCCGCACCATACGGCAGGCGCCCCCGCCGGGGCGCCATTCGCGCGTACTCGTGCTAGCCCAGCCGGGCCGCGCGGCCGTGCAGGTAGCGCTGCTGAGCCAGGTTCATCGACCGGCGGGCCGCCGCCAGGTACGCCTCCCGCGCGGCGTCCGGCTCCCCGGCCAGCTCCAGCAGGTGCGCCCGGGCCGCGTACCGGCGGTGGTCCTGGGCGACCAGACGGTCGGTCGCCAGCGCGTCGAGCAGCGCCAGGCCCGCCCGCGGCCCGCGCGCCATGGCCACCGCCACGGCGTGGTTCAGTCGGACCACCGGGTTGTCGTGCAGGGTCAGCAGCATCTCGTAGAGGGCGACGATCTGCGGCCAGTCCGTCGCCTCGACGCCGGGCGCCTCGTCGTGCAGCGCGGCGATCGCCGCCTGGAGCTGGTAGGGCCCGACCGCGCCCCGGGGCAGCGCCGCGGTGACCAGCCTCGTTCCCTCGGCGATCTGGTCGGCGCGCCAGCGCCGCCGGTCCTGCTCGGCCATCGGCACCAGGGTCCCGTCCGGGCCGGTCCGCGCCGGGGTACGCGCGTCGGTGAGCAGCATCAACGCCAGTAGCCCGGTCACCTCCGCGTCGTCGGTGAGCCGGTGCAGCAACCGGGCCAGCCGGATCGCCTCGGCGGTTAGGTCGGGCCGGTGCAGCCGCTCCCCGGCGGTGCTCGCGTACCCCTCGTTGAAGATCAGGTAGAGCACGTGCAGCACGGCGTCGAGCCGGGCGGCCCGTTCCGGGCTGGCGGGCGGGGCGAACGGCAGGCCGCTGTCCCGGATGCGCTGCTTGGCCCGGGTGATCCGCCGGGTCATGGTCGCCTCCGGCACCAGGAACGCTCGGGCCACCTCCGCGGTGCTCAGCCCGCCGACCGCGCGCAGCGTCAGCGCGATCTGCCCCGCCGGTGGCAGCGCCGGGTGGCAGCAGAGGAACAGCAGGATGAGGCTGTCGTCGGCGTCGTCCGGCGCGGTGTCCGCGGGCGGCGCCAGCCACCGGTCCGCCGGCGCTTCCCGGGCGACGCTGTCCTCCCGGCGGCGCCGGGCCTGCTCGGCGCGGAGCAGGTCGGTCAGCCGGCGGGACGCCACGGTGATCAGCCACGCCTTCGGGTCCTCCGGCAGCCCGTCCGCGGGCCAGCGGGTGGCGGCGGTGAGCAGCGCCTCCTGGGTGGCGTCCTCGGCGGTGTCGAAGTGCCCGTACCGGCGGACGAGCGCGCCGAGGACCTGCGGCGCCAGGGTGCGCAGCAGGTCCTCGACGCGCTCGGCGGGCACCGGTCAGCCCTGGAGTTCCTCGACGCCGTCCACGACCGGCCGCACGTCGACGTATTCGCCCTCGGCGTCCGGGTTGACGAACCGGGCGGCGATCTCGGTGGCCCGGTCGAAGCTGACGCACTCGACCATCGTGTAGCCGGCCAGCACCTCCTGCGTCTCGGCGTACGGGCCGTCGGTGACCACGGGCGCGCCGCCGCGCAGCCGGACCCGGCGGGCGTGCACCGGCGCGGACAGCCCCTGCGCGTCGACCAGTTCCCCGGTCTCGGCCAGGTCCTTGTGGATCGCCTCCATGTGGGCGTGCATCGCGGCGAGCTGCTCGGGGCTCATCGGTGGCTGGTCGCCGGGCCGCCCGGCCATGGCGTCGTAGTCCCGCTGGGTGCCGTAGAGCATGATCAGATACTTCACGGTGTCTCCTCTCGGCCGGCGCCCCGCGGCGCCGCTCACCCGGGACGTCGGAGCCGCGGAGCCGCCCCGGACACAGCCTAGGGGCGGATCAGCCCACCCGGGCCGAAGCGACCAGCGCGGCGGTGGGCAGCGCCAGCATGCCGTCAGCGTCCCGGTAGGGGGCGGTGAGCCGGTCGTACTCCCGCCGCACCCGCGCGCGTACGTCGGCCGGCTGCCGTTCCAGCATCAGGCCGATGGTGCTGATGCCGGCCGCCGGGCCGGCCCACCAGTCCTCCGGGTCGGTGCGGTGCGCCCAGGTCAGCGTCACGCACCGGACGTCGGCCAGCCCGGCGGCGGCCAGCAGCCCGGCCAGGCCCGCCTCGGTGCGCGGGAAGTCCCGCTCGGGCGCGGGCCGGGGCAGGTCCGGCGGCATGGCCACGCCGGCGGCGGCGAGGGCCGCACCCCAGAGCCGTTGCAGCGGCGGGTGCGGGGACGGCCAGACGGTCACCGCCACCCGGCCGCCCGGGCGGACCACCCGGCGCAGCTCGGCCAGGCCGGCGGCCGGGTCGCCGACGTGGTTGAGCACGAAGTTCGCGACCGCCGCGTCGAAGTCGGCGGGCGGGAACGGCAGGCGTGGCAGCACCGCGGCGCGGACCTCCGCGCCGGGCGCGGCCCGCCGCGCCGCGTCCAGCATGCTCGGCTCCGCGTCGACCGCCACCACCTCGGCGCCGCGGGCGAGGGCCGCCGCCGCGACGGTGCCCGGCCCGGTGCCCACGTCGATCACCCGCCGTCCGGCCCGCACGCCCGCCGCGTCCAGCAACGCCCCCGCCGGGTACGCGCAGAGCCGGCCGAAGCTGCGCGCGTACGCCTCGGCCCGGCCCGCCCACCGGGACCGTTCGTGGGCGTCGAAGTCCGTGTCGATCATCGCCGCACTGTAGTCGTGACCGGAGGGTGCACGGCGGCCCTACCGTGGCGGGCATGACGACGCTGGTGACACTGGCGGTGGTGGGCGTGGTGGTGGCCGTGGCGGTGGGCTACGTCTCCTGGCGGGATCGGCGGCGGTCCATCCCGGACGAGGACCGGGCCGCCGGCCGCAGCGCCCGGGCCCGGCAGTCGCGGTACGAGGGCGAGCGCCACGCCGCGCAGGGCGACACGGTGCAGCGCGCCCAGCGCGACTCCGGCCCCTTCTGAGCCTGGCCGGGTATGCCGGACGTGCGCTGGCGCAGCCCGGCGTACGACGCGGGTGCCGGGGCCGGCGTGCAATTCGACTCCGACCTGCCGCTGTTCGCCGCCGCCCGATGAACGAAGGCCGGCGCGGGCACGTGATCCCCGGTGGGCATCAACGGCGCGTGGTCGGGGTACTGCGCTGACACAGCGATTCAGCCGGGAGGCAGCGGTGGGGGAGAAGGCGCGACGTCGGCGGCCGGGGCCGCTCGCCGGGCTGCTGGTGGCCGTGGTGGTGGCGGCCGGCTGCATGGGCGGCGGGCGGGACCAGGGCGAGCCGGAGCAGCCCCGCCCGCGGCAGAGCGGCCAGCCGGCCTCCCCGGGAGCGGACTCGACCCGGGCGGACGGCACCACGAGCGTGGCCGAGTTCAAGCAGGACTTCTCCGACGCCGTGGGCATCGCCGAGCGCTACTGGACGGACCGGTTCCGCGACTCCGGCAAGCGGTTCCAGCCGATCCGGCGGGTGGTGCCCTACACCAGGTCCGGCGAGGTCTCCTGCGGCGGCGAGGGGCTGCCCCGCAACAACGCGGTCTACTGCTCGGCGGGCGACTTCATCGCCTACGACGTGAACTGGTCGGTGGGGGCGTTCCGGCAGGTCGGCGATGCCTTCCTGTTCTACCTGCTCGGCCACGAGTACGCCCACGGCGTCCAGGTCCGCCTCGGCATCCGCTACAACTTCACCATTCAGCAGGAGTTGCAGGCGGACTGCATGGCCGGGGCGTACATCGGCGACAACGTGCGCTCGGGGACGCTGACCCTGGCCGAGGGCGACCTGGACGAGTTCCGGGAGGGGCTGCTGGCCGTCGGCGACGACCCGGACCAGCCCTGGTTCGCCGAAGGCTCGCACGGCACCGCCGAGCAGCGCACCGACTCGTTCTTCCGCGGCTACGAGAACTCCCTGGACGCCTGCGGCCTCGGCTGATGTCGCAGGTCACCCTCGACGGGGACGGCGGTCACCCGGCGCGGCCCGGCTGAGAGGATCGTCGGGTACGCGCATCCGAGGGAGGCCCCCGCTGAGCAGCAGACACCCCGCCGCCGTGCTCTTCGACATGGACGGCACCCTGGTCGACAGCGAGAAGCTCTGGGACGTCGCGTTGCAGGAACTCGCCGCGTTCTACGGCGGTGAGCTCTCCGAGGCGGCCCGCAAGGCGATCATCGGCACCAGCATGGACGCCTCGATGCGGATCGTGCACGACGACCTCGGCCAGCCGGAGCGGGACCCGCAGGCCAGCGCCGAGTGGATCAACGCTCGGATCCTGGAGCTGTTCCGCAGCGGGCTGCGCTGGCGGCCGGGGGCCATGGCCCTGCTGCGCGCGGTCCGCGCCGCGGGCATCCCCACCGCCCTGGTCACCTCCAGCGGCCGGCCGCTGGTCGAGGTCGCCCTCGACACCCTGGGCCGGGACAGCTTCGACGCGGTGGTCTGCGGCGACGAGGTGGACGCGGCCAAGCCGCACCCGGAGCCGTACCTGACCGCGGCGCGGCTGCTCGGTGTGCCGATCGAGCGGTGCGTGGCGATCGAGGACTCGCCGACCGGGGTGGCCAGCGCGCTGGCGGCCGGGGCCGCCGTGCTGGCCGTTCCGGCCGAGGTGCCGCTGCCGCCGACCGACGGCGTACACCAGTTGGAGAGCCTGACCGCGGCGGACCTGGAGCTGCTCGCGGCCCTGCTCGGCGAACGCCCCGCCTGACCGGTCAGCGGGTTTCGCCGAACACCGCCACGGCGAGCTGGTAGCTGTCGAACGCCCGCGCCGCGCCGGCGTAGGCGGCCAGGTGGATGAACAGCTCGACGATCTCCTCCCGGCTCACCCCGGAGTGCAGCGCGATCCGCAGCTGTCCGCGCAGCGGCTCGTGGGTGCCCAACGCCGCCGCGATCGCCACCGACACCAGGCAGCGGGAGCGCAGGTCCAGGCCCTCGCGGGGCCACGCGTCACCGAAGGTGTGCAGGGTGGCCAGCCGCCGGAAGTCCGCTCCGACAGCGGGTTCACCGGGACCGAGCGGCAGGGTGAGCGGCTGGCCGAGCAGCCGCTCGGCGTTCTCCAGCGCCCGCGCGTAGGCGTCCTCCGGCACACCCTCACCCCCGTGGCCCGAGTCTGGCAGCGGGCAGGGGACCGGCGGGGACGAAACGGCCCCCGCCACACTCCGGTGGCGGGGGCCGTCGCGCGCGTGCCGGGGTCAGTCGTGGGCGATGGCGCCCAGCACGTTGATCCGCGCCGCCCGGATGGCGGGCAGCACCGCGGCCACCACGCCGATGATCGCGGCCAGGACCAGGAAGGTCACCATCTGGCTCCAGGGCAGGACCAGGTCGGTGATGCCCTCGTCCTTGAGCGCCCGGACCACGGCCGCGCCGAGGCCGGTGCCGACCACGACGCCGAGCAGCGCGCCGAAGATCGAGATCACCACCGCCTCCACGGTGATCATCCGCATGGTCTGTGCCCGGCGCAGGCCGATCGCCCGCAGCAGGCCCAGCTCCCGGGTGCGCTCCAGCACCGACAGGGCGAGGGTGTTGATGATGCCCAGCACCGCGATCACGATGGCCAGCGCCAGCAGGATCTGGATCATCCGCAGCGGGGTGTCCAGCTGGCTGGTCTGCTGCTTGATGAACGCGGCCCGGTCCGCCACCGACACCTCGGGGCTGTCCGCGAGCAGCCCCTCGATCTGCGGCTGCACCGCGGCGACCGAGGTGCCCGGGGCGAGCTGCACGAAGCCCTGGATGGGCTGCGGGATGGCGAAGTCGGTGGCCGCCTGCGGCGGCAGCACCACCGGGTTGGTCAGCTGCGAGCTCTCGTAGATGCCGCTGACCGTGTAGGTGCGGGCCTCGCCCCGCGACAGCTGCACGCTCACCGTCGAGCCGACCGACAGGTTGCGGGACTTCGCGGTGTCCGAGCTGAGCAGCATCTGGTCCGGGTTGAGCCGGCTGATGTCACCGACGGTCGCCTTCGCCCCGAAGATCCGCTCCAGCGCGGCCACGTCGCTGGACGCGGCCACCCAGGTCCGCTGGCCGTTCAGCGTGGCCATGTCGCCGTACTCGCCGTCGACCAGCTGCACCCCGGGGATGGCGGCGGCCTTCTCCAGCACCGCCGGGTCGAAGCTCGGCGGCCGCGGGCCGGACTGGGCGCCGGAGATCACCAGCTCCGCCTTGATGGTGTCCTCCGCCAGGGCGCTGATGCTGCCCTTGGCCGAGTCGAGGATCACCGTCACCCCGGTCACCAGGGCGATGCCGACCATCAGCGCGGCCGCCGTGATCGCCGTGCGGCGGGGGTTGCGGCCGGAGTTCAGCCGGCCCAGCTTGCCCGGCACCGACCAGGCGAAGATCGTGCCCAGCAGGGCGACGACCGGCCGGCTGATCAGCGGGGTCAGCAGCGCCACGCCGATGAAGGCGAACAGCACACCACCGAGGATGGTGGCGAGGGTGTTGTCGCCGGCGTGGTTGCCGAGCCCGAGGAAGAGCAGGCCCGCGCCGATCGCGGTGACCACCGACCCGCCGACGGTCACCTTGGTCAGCGGCCGGTCCGGCGTGGCCACGTCCTGCATGGCGGCGATCGGCGGGATGCGCGAGGCGCGCAGCGCGGGCAGCAGCGCCGCCACCACCGTGATCACCAGGCCCACCGCGAAGGCGCCGATCACCGCCGCCGGCGGCACGCCCAGACCGGCCAGGGTGAGCCCGCCGGCGAGCTTGCCGAACAGGTACGCCAGCAGCGCGCCGACCCCGATGCCGGCGGCGAGGCCGAGCACCGAGGCGATCAGACCGACCGCCAGGGCCTCCAGCACCACCGAGCCGATGATCTGCCGCCCGCTCGCGCCGATGGCCCGCATGAGCGCCAGCTCGCGGGTGCGCTGGGCGACGATGATCGAGAAGGTGTTGAGGATCAGGAAGGTGCCGACCAGCAGCGCCACCGCGGCGAAGCCGAGGAGGATCTTGTTGAAGAAGGACAGGCCCTCCTTCAGGCCGGCCGACGCGTCGTCCGCGAGCTGCTTGCCGGTCTTGACCTCGTAGTCCGCGCCGAGGGCGCGGGCCACCTCGTCCCGCAGCGCCTCGGGCGTGGTGCCGCCGGCGGCCTGCGCGGTCACGTTGGAGAACACGTCGGGCTTGCCGAGCATCAGCTGCTGGGCGACCGGGGTGGTGAAGGCGACCTCGTTGACCCCGCCGACGGAGTCCCGGCCGCCGCTGTAGCCGAAGACGCCGACCAGGGTGAACTCCTTCTTCGGCGCCAGGGTCAGCACGCCGACCCGGTCACCGACCTTCACCTTGGCGGCCTCGGCCAGCGCGACGTTGACCACGATCTCGTCGTCGGCCTGCGGCGCGCGCCCCTCGCGCAGCTTCACCAGGTCGCCCTCGCCGAGCCAGTTCTCGCCGAGCTGCGGCGGGCCGAACGAGGTGACCACCTTGCCGTTGCTGCCGATCAGCCGGGCCCCGTCGGCGTTGACCACGCCGCGGACGTCGGTCACGCCCGGCACCGCCTTGACCCGGTCGACGACCGACGCGGGCACCGGGGCGGCCACCTGCTCGCCCTCGACCTCGGAGAGGGAGACCTTCGGCTTCGCGGCCACGTTGACGTCGACCTCGGAGAACGCGTCGGAGAAGACCGCGTCGAAGGAGCGGCCGAGGGTGTCGGTGAGCACGAACGCGCCGGAGACGAACATGACGCCGAGCACCACCGCCAGGCCGGACAGCAGCAGGCGCAGCTTGCGCGCCAGCAGGCTCTTCAGAGTGGCCCGGAACATCAGTTGCCCACCTCGGCCGGCGCGTCGAGCTTCTTCATGGTGTCGAGCACCGTGTCGGCGGTCGGCTCGATCAGCTCGGAGACGATCTCGCCGTCGGCCAGGAAGACCACCCGGTCGGCGTACGCGGCGGCGGTCGGGTCGTGGGTGACCATGACGATGGTCTGGCCGTGCTCGCGCACCGAGTTGCGCAGGAAGTTGAGCACCTCGGCGCCGGAGCGGGAGTCCAGGTTGCCGGTCGGCTCGTCGGCGAAGATCACCTCGGGGCGGGCGACCAGGGCCCGGGCGCACGCCACCCGCTGCTGCTGGCCGCCGGAGAGCTGGGCCGGGCGGTGCCCGAGCCGCTCCCGCAGGCCGACCGTGTCGATCACCGTGTCGTACCAGGCCGGGTCGGGCTTGCGGCCGGCGATCGACAGGGGCAGCAGGATGTTCTCCTGCGCGGTGAGCGTGGGCAGCAGGTTGAACTGCTGGAAGATGAAGCCCACCTTGTCGCGGCGCAGCTTCGTCAGGCCGGCGTCGCCCAGCCCCGTCACCGTGGTGTCACCGATCATGACGGTGCCCCGGGTCACCGAGTCCAGGCCCGCCAGGCAGTGCATCAGCGTCGACTTGCCCGAGCCGGACGGGCCCATGATCGCCGTGAACCGGCCCCGCTCGAACTCGGCGCTCACCCCCCGCAGCGCGACGACCTGCGCCTCGCCGCTGCCGTACACCTTCCACACGTCGCTGGCCCGGGCCGCGGCCTGCGCCTGCTGCCCTACCGTCGCGGTCACGTCATCTACCTCTTCCGTCAGCCTGCTGATCCGCACCGCCCCCGCTGGTCGGTGCGCCAGTTCCCATCCTCCGTGGCGCCGGGCGCGGATCCGTCCGCCCCGGGGCGGAACCCTCGCCGAAATTTCCGTTGGGGTCACCCCCGAGGCCGGCTCAGGGTCATCCCTGACCGGCCGGCGCCGCCGACGTTAGGACCTCACGTCGCGTCATGGTCAACCCCGCCGCGCCGTCGATGGTCACGGTAGGTGACCGGTGCCACGTCACCCGCCCGGTCGGACCAGCCCGGTCTCGTACGCCAGCACCACCGCCTGGACCCGGTCGCGCAGCCCCAGCTTGGTCAGCACGTGCCCGACGTGGGTCTTCACGGTGGTCTCGCTCACCGACAGCTCCCGGGCGATCTCGGCGTTGGACAACCCGCGCGCCATCTGCACGAGCACCTCCCGCTCCCGCTCGGTCAGCGCCTTCAACGCCTTCGGCGGGGTGGCCGCCGGGTCGGGCAGCGCGTCGGCGAAGCGGTCCAGCAGCCGGCGCAGGATCCGCGGCGCCACCACGGCCTCCCCGGCGGCCACCGTCCGGATCGCGGTGACCAGGTCCTCGGCCGGCACGTCCTTGGCCAGGAAGCCGCTGGCCCCGGCGCGCAGCGCGCCGACCACGTACTCGTCCAGGTCGAAGGTGGTGAGGATCAGCACCCGCACCGGCAGGCGGGCGTCCACGATCGCCCGGGTGGCGGCCACCCCGTCCATCCGCGGCATCCGGATGTCCATCAGCACCACGTCCGGCAGCAGCCGCCGGGACAGCTCCACGGCCTCCACCCCGTCGCCGGCCTCGGCCACGATGTCCAGGTCGTCCTCGATGCCCAGCACCATCCGGAAGCCGGTACGCAGCAGCGGCTGGTCGTCGGCGAGCAGGATCCGCACCGGTCGGCCGGCGGTGCTGTCGGTCATCGGTCTCCCTCGTTCGGCCCGGTGCCGGTCACGCCGGGACCGCCCCGGCCGACTCCAGCGGGATCCGCGCGTACACCCGGAAGCCGCCGCCCGGCCGCGGACCGGTCCGCAGGACCCCACCGTAGAGGGCGACGCGTTCCCGCATGCCGACCAGCCCGTGCCCGATCCGGTCGGCCGCCGGGGTCGGGCCGCGCCCGGTGTCGGTGACCTCCACCGCCAGGAAGCCGTCGGTCACGGTGAGCCGGACCAGCGCGGTGGCCCGGCCGGCGTGCTTGAGGGCGTTGGTCAGCGCCTCCTGCACGATCCGGTAGACGGTCAGCGCCACCCCGTCCTCCATCGGCCCGGGCGTGCCGTCGACCCGCAGCGTGACCGGCAGCCCGGCGTCGCGGACCTGCTCGACCAGGGCCTCGATGCCGGTCAGCCCCGGCTGCGGGGTCAGCTCCGCGGCCGGCTCCGCGTCGGTGCGCAGCACGTCCAGCAGCCGGCGCAGCTCCCGCAGGGTGGCCCGGCCCGTCTCCTCGACCGTGGCCATCGCCTCGTCCGCCGCGTCCGGGTCCCGGCGCAGCACCCGGCGCGCCCCGGTGGCCAGCACGCCCATCACGCTGACATGGTGGGCCACCACGTCGTGCAGTTCCCGGGCGATGCGGCGCCGCTCGTCGGCGACCGCCTGCTCGGTCAGCGACCGCTGGGTGGCCTCGGCGATCCGGGCCCGCTCCCGCAGCATCCGGGTGGACTGCCGGCGGGCCTGCACCGCCCGGCCCACCGCGTACGCCACCGAGGCGGTGAGCAGGTTGTTGAGCACCAGCACGCCGGGGCCCATGTCGAGCACGTTGTCCACCGGCGCGACCAGGTTCGCCAGCACCACCGGCACCCAGAGCAGCAGCGCGGCCAGGGTGGCCGGGCGCAGCGGCCGGTGCGCCGCCATGGTGTAGGTGAGCACCACGAAGGTCAGCCCCTGGGTGGTGGGCGCCAGCTCGAACAGCGCCGGCACGGCCAGCGTGGCGACCGCCGCGCCGACCGCCGGCCAGGGGGCCACCCGGCGGGCCGCAACCGGGGCGGCGCAGAGCACGCTCCAGCCGAGCGCCGCCCAGAGCTGCTCCGGCCGCAGCTCCCGCGGGGTCAGCAGCAGGAACGCCGCGTCCACCAGCGCCAGCGCGACGGCCGCGGCGGCGTCCACGGCCAGCGGGCGGTCGCGCGCCCACGCGCGCAGCCGGTTGGTCATGCTTTGACGCTAGCCGCCGCCCGGCGCCGGCCCTCGTCGCCGATGCCGAACCCGGCCTCCTCCGTGAGGAGGAGCGTCACTCGTCCGCGCCGGGGGCGGCCGGGCGGGACCGGGCGTCGGTGAGCGGGTCGGCCGGGCCGGCCACCGGGAACGGCGGCGGGGTGCCGCCGAAGCTCGGGCACAGCGCCTGGTGGCTGCACCAGTCGCAGAGCCGGCTCGGCCGGGGCCGGAAGTCCTGCCGCGCGGTGGCCTGCTCGATCGCCTGCCAGAGCGCCACCACGGTGCGCTCGAAGCGCAGCAGCTCCTCGGCGTCGGGGGAGTAGTCGCACACCTCGGCGTCCTTGAGGTAGAGCAGCCGCAGCACCCGCGGCACCACCCCCCGGGTGCGCCACAGCACCAGGGCGTAGAACTTCAGCTGGAACAGCGCCCGCGCCTCGAACGCCTCCCGGGGGGCGCCGCCGGTCTTGTAGTCGACCACCCGTAGCGCGCCGTCCGGTGCCACGTCCAGCCGGTCGAGGTAGCCCCGGATGAGCAGCTCGTCGTCGACCACCGCGGAGATCAGCGCCTCCCGCTCGGCCGGCTCCAGCCGGCGCGGGTCCTCCACCGTGAAGTAGCCCTCCAGCAGCGCCGCCGCCGAACGGAGGAAGCCGTCCACCGCGGCCGTGTCGCCCTCGGCGAACAGCGTCGCCAGCTCCGGCTGCTCGGTGACCAGCCGGTTCCACTGCGGGGCGACCAGGTCGCCGGCCGACTCCGGGGTGCGGGCCGCCGCCGGCAGGTCGAACAGCCGCTCCAGCACGGCGTGCACCAGCGTGCCCCGGACCTGCTCGACGGTGGGCCGCTCGGGCAGCCGGTCGATGCTGCGGAACCGGTAGAGCAGCGGGCAGGTCTTGAAGTCGGCCGCCCGCGACGGCGACAGCGACGCCCGCACCGTGGGCGGCGCCTCCGAGGCCGTCGGACGCTGCGTGTCGATCACCGGTTCCGCCGTCATGCCCGGAAGGTTAGGGCACCGGTGTGACAGGGCGGCCGTCGCCGCACCGGTGCATGATCGGCCACGCGTAGCATCGACCCGGTGGAGCAGCGGACCCGCCCGTCGCGCCGGCCCGGGCTGACCCTCGGCCGGGTCTTCGGGGTGCCGCTGCGCGTCGACGCCTCGATGCTGCTGCTCACCGTGGTCGTGACGGTGCTCTACGCCGCGCTGGCCCGCCGCCAGCTCGACCTCGGCCACCTCGGTGGCTACCTGGTCGGCCTCGGCTTCGTGGTCTCCCTGCTCGGCTCGGTGCTGCTGCACGAGCTGGGGCACGCGCTGACCGCCCGCCGCTACGGCATCGGTGTGCGCGGGATCACCCTCGAGCTGCTCGGCGGCTACACCGAGATGGACCGGGACGCCCCCAGCCCCAAGGTCGACCTGCTGGTCTCCCTGGCCGGCCCGGCGGTGTCCGCGGTGCTCGGCGCCGGGGCGGTCGCCGCCACCCTGGCCCTGCCCGCGGGCACCCTCGCCCACCAGTTCGCCTTCCAGCTCGCGGTCAGCAACGTGGTGGTCGCCGTCTTCAACAGCCTGCCCGGGCTGCCGCTGGACGGGGGCCGGGCGCTGCGCGCCGCGGTCTGGGCGCTCACCCGGGACCGCCACCGCGGCACCGAGGTGGCCGGCTGGATCGGCCGCGCCGTGGCGGTCGCCACCCTGGCCCTGGTCGTGCTGCTCACCCTGCGCCGGGCGCTCGCCCCGCTCGCCCTGCCGCTGATGCTGCTGGTCGCGGTGACCCTGTGGCGGGGCGCCGGCCAGTCCATCCGGATGGCCCGGATCGGCCGCCGGCTGCCGCTGGTGGACCTGGCCCGGCTGGCCCGCCCGGTGCTGCCGGTGCCCACCGGCACCCCGCTCGCCGAGGCTCAGCGCCGCCGCGCCGAGGGCGCCACCCCCGACGCCGCGCTCACCGTGGTCGACTCCGCCGGCCGTCCGGTGGCCCTGGTCGACCCGGCCCGGGCCGCCGCCGTACCCCCGGAACGGCGGCCGTGGCTGGCGGTGGACGCGGTGGCCCGCGGCCTGGACACCGTGCCCGCGCTGCCGGTCGGCGCGGACGGGGAGCGGGTGCTGGAGGCCGTACGCACCCACCCGGGCGCACAGTACGTCGTGACGGCAGGCGAAGATGTGGTCGGCGTCCTGCACATCGCGGATCTCGCCCAGCTCCTGGAACCCAAACGGAAGACGAACACGTGACCGCAGATACCTCCACCGTCCCGGCGCTGCCCCCCGTAGACCGGGGGCCGTTCCGCCCCGGCGACCGGGTCCAGCTGACCGACCCGAAGGGCCGGATGCACACCGTGACGCTGGAGCCCGGCAAGGAGTTCCACACCCACCGGGGGATCCTCAAGCACGACACGCTGATCGGCCTCCCCGACGGCAGCGTCGTCACCACCGCCGGCGGCGGCACCGCGTTCCTGGCGCTGCGGCCGCTGCTGTCCGACTACGTGCTCTCCATGCCGCGCGGCGCCCAGGTGATCTACCCGAAGGACTCGGCGCAGATCGTCGCCATGGGCGACATCTTCCCCGGCGCGAAGGTCCTGGAGGCCGGCGCCGGCTCCGGTGCGCTCTCCTGCTCGCTGCTGCGGGCCGTCGGCACCGAGGGTGAGCTGCACTCCTTCGAGCTGCGCGACGACTTCGCCCAGATCGCCCGGCGCAACGTCGAGGCGTTCTTCAACGGCCCGCACCCCGCCTGGCGGCTGCACGTCGGGGACGTCGCCGAGTGCACCGAGACCGGTTTCGACCGGATCATCCTGGACATGCTCACCCCCTGGGAGATGCTCGACATGGTCGAGCGGTCCCTCGTTCCCGGCGGCGTGCTGATCGGCTACGTGGCCACCACGCCGCAGCTCTCCGAGCTGGTCGAGGCGCTGCGCGAGCGGGGCGGCTGGACCGAGCCGCGTGCCTGGGAGTCGCTGGTCCGCGACTGGCACGCCGAGGGGCTCGCCGTGCGGCCCGACCACCGCATGATCGCGCACACCGCCTTCCTGGTCTCCGCGCGCAAGCTCGCCCCCGGGGTCACCGCCCCGCCGCGGCGCCGCAAGCCCAGCAAGGGCGCCGAGGCGTACGCCCAGCGCCGGGACGCGCTGCGCGCGGCCGAGGCGGCCCGGCAGACGGCCGTCGAGGCGGAGGAGCCGGACGGGGCGTGACCCCGCGGCGCGCACGGGTATGAGCGGGCGGATCATGGGTCGCGGCGGGGAGGACACCGAGCGGGTGGAGACGGTGGCATGAGCGAGCGGATCGGGGCACGCGGCGGTCGCCGCGCCCGTCCCGGCGGGCCGGACCGGTGGCGGCGGCTCGCGGGCCGGGAGGCGGCGGCATGAGCAGCCCGGGCTACGGCAACGGCGACCTGCCCGCCGTCTTCCCCGACTGGTCGCCCTACGCCGACCTGGAGTCGGCCGCCCGGGCCTACCTGCGCGACCCCGACATCGCTCTGGACGCCCTCGGCGGGGTGCTGCGCGGCGCCTCCGTGCTCGGCTTCACCCTGGAACGCTTCGTCAACGAGGTGAACGGGGTGTGGCAGGAGGTCGTCGTCTGCGACGGCAGCCGGCTGGTGCTCTGGCACGGCGAGGACGTCCCGCCGGGGGAGGGGCCGCCCGGCTCGATGACCTCCTCGCTGCGGGTGGTGCCGGTCTCCACGGTCACCGAGGTGGGCTGCCGCCGGCGGCTCACGCGCGCCGACAACGGTGAGGTCCGGGTCGACAGCATCGACGTCTACCTGCTGCTCAGCTCGCTGGACGAGGCGCCGCCCAGCGACGAGATGGCCGGCGCTCCCCGGCACGACGCGCTGCGCTTCGGCAAGACCCTCGACGACGGCGGCGCCGGGCAGATCGCCCGGCTGGAGGAGTTCGCCCGGCTGGTCGCCTCGGTCGTCGGCCGCCCGATGCTGTAGGAGACGCCGCGGGCCGGGAACACAGGTCCCCGGCCCTCGGTGTCCGTCAGGTCAGTCCTCGGCCTCCGGGCCGGCCACCTCGGCGCCGTCGCCGGCGCGCACCACGTGGATGCACTCGCCCGGGCACTCCTTCGCCGAGTCGATCACCTCGAGGCGCAGGTGCTCCGGCACGTCCACCCGGGCGCCCGGGGCCAGCCGCAGCTCGCCGTCGGGGCCCTTGACGTACGCCAGGCCGTCGACGTCGAACTCGAAGACCTCCGGCGCGTACTGGACGCACAGCCCGTCACCCGTGCACAGGTCCTGATCCACCCAGACCTGCAGCTGGTCCGTCGCGACGTCGGTCACGAAGCACCCCCCATGTTCTCCCGTCCCACGCTCCGACGGTACCCGAACGCCCGTACCCGCCCGTCGACCAGCCCTTGGCGATCAAGCTTCGGTGACGAGCGCGTTGCGGAGGACCGAATCGGGCTCATAGCGGCTAGTGTTAGCTCAGAACGTTCAAGCCCCCCGGGGAGGTGGGACGTGGCACGCAGCGACGACGCGGACTCGCGCGCCGCACGGTGGGAGAAGGAGGCCCACGATCTCTCCACGCAGGTCGCGTTCCTTCAAGAGGAACTCGCTCTGGTGCGGCGCAAGTTGACCGAAAGCCCCCGACACGTCCGGCAGCTCGAAGAGCGGCTGGCGGCCACCCAGGCCCAGTTGGCGCGGCTGACCGAGAACAACGAACGGCTCGTGAGCACCCTCAAGGAGGCTCGCGCGCAGATCGTGACGCTCAAGGAGGAGATCGACCGCCTCGCCCAGCCGCCGAGCGGCTACGGCGTCTTCCTGGCGAAGCACGACGACGGCACGGTGGACGTGTTCACCGGCGGGCGGAAGCTCCGCGTGGCCGTCTCGCCCTCGCTGGAGGTCGACGAGCTGCGCCGCGGCCAGGAGGTCTTGCTCAACGACGCGCTCAACATCGTCGACGCGTTCGGCTACGAGCGGGTCGGCGAGGTCGTGATGCTCAAGGAGATCCTCGCGGGTCCCGACGGCGCCCCGGGCGACCGGGCCCTGGTGGTCTCCCACTCCGACGAGGAGCGGATCGTGCACCTCGCGGAGACCCTGATCGGTTCGCCGATCCGGGCCGGCGACTCGCTCATGATCGAGCCCCGCTCGGCGTACGCGTACGAGCGGATCCCGAAGAGCGAGGTCGAGGAGCTCGTCCTGGAGGAGGTGCCCGACGTCGACTACACCGACATCGGTGGCCTGCACTCCCAGATCGAGCAGATCCGCGACGCGGTCGAGCTGCCCTTCCTGCACGCCGACCTGTTCCGCGAGCACCAGCTCCGGCCGCCGAAGGGCATCCTGCTCTACGGCCCGCCCGGCTGCGGCAAGACGCTGATCGCCAAGGCGGTGGCCAACTCCCTGGCCAAGAAGATCGCCGAGCGGGAGGGCAAGGAGAGGCACACCAGCTTCTTCCTCAACATCAAGGGCCCGGAGCTGCTCAACAAGTACGTCGGCGAGACCGAGCGGCACATCCGGCTGATCTTCCAGCGGGCGCGGGAGAAGGCCGGCGAGGGCACCCCGGTGATCGTGTTCTTCGACGAGATGGACTCGGTCTTCCGCACCCGCGGCTCCGGCGTCTCCTCCGACGTGGAGAACACCATCGTCCCGCAGCTGCTCAGCGAGATCGACGGCGTGGAGGGCCTGGAGAACGTCATCGTCATCGGCGCCTCCAACCGGGAAGACATGATCGACCCGGCGATCCTGCGCCCCGGCCGGCTCGACGTCAAGATCAAGATCGAGCGGCCGGACGCCGAGGCGGCGAAGGACATCTTCTCCAAGTACATCCTGTCCGGCCTGCCGCTGCACGCCGACGACCTGGCCGAGCACGGCGGCGACCCGCAGGCCACCGTCGCGGCGATGATCGACGCGGTCGTGCTGCGGATGTACTCGGAGACCGAGGAGAACCGTTTCCTCGAGGTCACCTACGCCAACGGCGACAAGGAAGTCCTCTACTTCAAGGACTTCAACTCCGGCGCGATGATCCAGAACATCGTCGACCGGGGCAAGAAGATGGCCATCAAGGAGTTCCTCACCTCCGGGCGCAAGGGGCTCCGGCTCCAGCACCTCCTCGACGCCTGCGTCGACGAGTTCCGCGAGAACGAGGACCTGCCCAACACGACCAACCCCGACGACTGGGCCCGCATCTCCGGCAAGAAGGGCGAGCGGATCGTCTACATCCGCACGCTCGTCTCCGGCGGCAAGGGCGCCGAGGCCGGCCGGTCCATCGAGACCGCCAGCAACACCGGCCAGTACCTGTAGTCCGACGGCACGACGGAGGCCCGTGGCGCACCGCGCCGCGGGCCTCCGCGCGTCCGCGCCCGGCGGCGCCGTGCGCCGCCACACCGGATGCCCCGCGCCGCCGAGCCCCCATCGCGCGTGACGGCGACTACGCTCGACCTGACGGGGGACCGGGACGGCGAGCGGAGCGGGCAGGTCGATGAGTGTTAGACGGATCATGGGCACCGAGGTCGAGTACGGCATCTCCGTGCCCGGCCAGGCCGGAGCCAACCCGATGGTCACCTCCTCCCAGGTGGTCAACGCCTACGGGGCACGACCGGAACTCAACCGCGGCGGCCGGGCCCGGTGGGACTACGAGGAGGAGTCGCCGCTGCGCGACGCCCGCGGCTTCACCTACTCCGGGGCGGCCTACGACCCGGCCGAGGCGCTCGCCGACGAGGATCTCGGGCTGGCCAACGTCATACTCACCAACGGCGCCCGGCTCTACGTCGACCACGCGCACCCCGAATACTCCACGCCCGAGGTGACCAACCCCCTCGACGTGGTGCGCTGGGACAAGGCCGGGGAGCGGGTGATGGCCGAGGCGTCCAAGCGGGCCGCCACCATCCCGGGCACCCACCCGATCCACCTCTACAAGAACAACACCGACAACAAGGGCGCCAGCTACGGCGCCCACGAGAACTACCTGATGCGGCGGCAGACCCCGTTCGCCGACATCGTGGCGTACCTGACGCCGTTCTTCGTCACCCGGCAGATCGTCTGCGGCGCCGGCCGGGTCGGCATCGGCCAGGACGGCGGCCAGAGCGGCTTCCAGATCTCCCAGCGCGCCGACTTCTTCGAGGTCGAGGTGGGGCTGGAAACCACCCTCAAGCGGCCCATCATCAACACCCGCGACGAGCCGCACGCGGACGCCGACAAGTACCGCCGGCTGCACGTCATCATCGGCGACGCCAACCTCTCCGAAATCTCCACCTACCTCAAGGTGGGCACCACGGCGCTGATCCTCACCATGATCGAGGAGAAGGCGCTCGGCGCCGACCTGGGCATCGCCGACCCGGTCAGCGAGCTGCGCGCGGTCAGCCACGACCCGGGGCTCAAGCACCTCATGCGGCTGCGCGACGGCCGCAAGCTGACCGCGCTGGACGTGCAGTGGGCGTACCTGGAGCGGGTCCGGTCCTTCGTGGACGACCGCTACGGCAGCGACGTGGACGCGCAGACCGTCGACGTCCTCGACCGCTGGGAGAGCGTGCTGGACCGGCTCGGCCGCGACGCCTTCCTCTGTGCCGACGAGCTGGACTGGGTGGCCAAGCTGCGGCTGCTGGAGGGCTATCGGGAGCGGGAGAAGCTCGGCTGGGGCTCGCACAAGCTCCAGCTGGTCGACCTGCAGTACTCCGACGTGCGGCCGGAGAAAGGGCTCTACCACCGGCTGGTCCAGCGGGGCTCGATGAAGACCCTGCTGACCGACGAGCAGACCCGCTCGGCGATGACCGAGCCGCCGGAGGACACCCGGGCCTACTTCCGCGGTCGCTGCCTCGCCCAGTACGCCTCGGAGGTGGTGGCCGCGAGCTGGGACTCGGTCATCTTCGACGTGGGCCGGGAGTCGCTGGTCCGGGTGCCGATGATGGAGCCGGAGCGGGGCACCCGCGCGCACGTCGGGTCGCTCTTCGACCGCTGCGACACAGCCAAGGACCTGCTGGAGATGCTGACCGGCGGCTGAGCCGGATGCCGGAAGGCCCGTCCCGCGCCGGAACCCGGCGCGCGACGGGCTTTTCGTCGTCCGCGCGAGGTAAGTTGATCGCAGGCGATCGTGGAGGAGGCACACCATGGCGACCCAAGAAGGCGGCCAGACCCAGTCCGGCAAGTCGCACGAGGAGGTCGAGGAGGTCACCGCGCAGGCCAACCCCGAGGTTGCCGAGCGGCACGCCGAGATCACCGAGGACGTGGACGACCTGCTCGACGAGATCGACTCCGTCCTGGAGGAGAACGCAGAGGAATTCGTCCGCGGGTACGTTCAGAAAGGGGGGCAATGACCGTAATGTCCGTTTCGTGCATTGCGGTGGCCCCGATTCCTCGGGCGACGCAATCCGCTCACGGCCGTTCATCGCGAGCCGCCGCGACCGGATAGCCCGGCGTTCTACGGTAGGACCGGCGCGGCGGCCCGCTTCGCGGTGGTGCCGTCGCGGGCGCGCTTTCGGGTAGCGAAAGCCCCCTCGCCAGACGGCGTCGCGCGAGCGCGGTCCCAGGCGACCTCGATCCGGAACATCTGGACCACGATCATCGCACCGGATGGGTGCGCGGGATACTCTGCTTCAACTGCAACGGTGGTCTTGGCCAGTTCCGTGACAGTCCCGAGAGGCTGGCCAGGGCGATCACGTACCTGAGAGGAACCACGTGGCAGCGGGTTTTGATCCATCCGGGCGTCTTCCAGATGTGTTCACCAACGCGGGGACGTCCTCCTTCACGGCGTTCCTGAGCAAGGTGGCCCCCGAGATGCTGCCCGGCCGTCGGCCGCTGCCGCCCGGCATGGCCGCCGACCTGGCGCCGCACGCGACGACCATCGTGGCCATCTCGGCCAGCGGTGGCGTGGTGATGGCCGGAGACCGGCGCGCCACGATGGGCAACCTGATCGCCCAGCGCGACATCGAGAAGGTCCACCCGGCCGACGCGTACTCGCTGGTCGGCATCGCGGGCACCGCGGGCATCGGCATCGAGCTGATGCGACTGTTCCAGGTGGAGCTGGAGCACTACGAGAAGATCGAGGGCGCGATGCTCTCGCTCGACGGCAAGGCCAACCGGCTGGCCTCGATGATCCGGGGCAACCTGGGCGCCGCGATGCAGGGTCTCGCGGTGATCCCGCTCTTCGCCGGCTTCGACCTGGCCGCCGCCGATCCGGCCCGGGCCGGGCGGATCTTCAGCTTCGACGTGACCGGCGGCCCCTACGAGGAGACCGGCTACGACGCGATCGGCTCCGGCTCGCTGTTCGCCAAGTCCGCGCTGAAGAAGCGGTTCCGGACGGGCCTGTCGATCGACGAGGCCACGCGGCTGGCCGTCGAGGCGCTCTACGACGCCGCCGACGACGACACCGCGACCGGTGGCCCGGACCTGACCCGCCGGATCTACCCGGTGGTGATGACCGCGACGGCCGAGGGCACCCACCGGCTCACCGACGCCGAGACGGCGTCGATCGCGGAGGGCGTGGTGTCCGGCCGGATGGAGAACCCGGGCGGCTGACCCCGCTCCCACCTCACCTGAGTCAGCAGTCCGCAGCACAGCGCCCGAAGGAGAACCGCCGCCGTGGCCATGCAGTTCTACGCCTCGCCCGAGCAGATCATGCGCGACCGCTCCGAGCTCGCCCGCAAGGGCATCGCCCGGGGCCGTAGCGCGGTCGTCCTGAGCTATGAGGGCGGGGTGCTCTTCGTCGCGGAGAACCTGTCCAGCACCCTGCACAAGGTCAGTGAGATCTACGACCGGATCGGCTTCGCTGCGGTGGGCCGGTACAACGAGTTCGAGAACCTGCGCCGGGCCGGGGTGCGGATGGCCGACCTCAACGGCCTGAGCTACGACCGGCGGGACGTGACCGGGCTGGGCCTGGCGAACGCGTTCGCGCAGACGCTGGGCGCGATCTTCACCGAGCAGTCGAAGCCGTTCGAGGTGGAGATCTGTGTGGCCGAGGTGGGCGCCACGCCGGACGACGACTCGCTCTACCGGCTGACCTACGACGGGTCGGTCAACGACGAGCCGGGCCGGATGGCGATGGGCGGCCAGGCCGAGGCGATCACCGGGGTGCTGAAGAACGAGCACCGGCCGGAGATGTCGCTGTCGGAGGCGGTCCGGGCCGCGATGAAGGCGTTGAGCAGCGTCGGCGGCGAGGGCGGGGCGGCCCGCACGATCGCGGCCAACCAGCTGGAGGTGGCGGTCCTGGACCGGCGCCGGGTGGGGCGGAAGTTCCGGCGGATCACCGGGGCGGCGCTGACGGGGCTGCTGGACGGGGAGGCGGGCGCGGACTCGGCGCCGGCGCCGGGGCGGGCGAAGACCCCGACGGTGCCGACCGAGGAGGCGAAGAAGCCGACCACGTCGGCGGGCTCGGCCGACCTGGAGGGCCAGCCGCAGGAGGAGCAGCCCGGCGAGTGACGCCGGGCCGGGCCACGGCCAGGCGCACGCCGCCGTCAGCGGTGCGGCTTCAGCGGCTGCCACCAGTCGCGGTTGTCGCGGTACCAGGCGACGGTCGCGGCCAGCCCGGCGTCGAGGTCGACCGTGGGCGCCCAGCCCAGCTCGCGGCGGGTGGTGGTGGTGTCGAGGGCGTACCGGCGGTCGTGGCCCTTGCGGTCGGCGACCGGTCGGACCCGCTCCCAGCCGGCGCCGCAGGCGGCGAGCAGGAGGCCGGTGAGCTCCCGGTTGGTGAGTTCGGCGCCGCCGCCGAGGTGGTAGACGCCGCCGGCCCGGCCGCGGGTCTGGGCGAGCGCGACGCCGTGGCAGTGGTCGTCGACGTGCAGCCAGTCCCGGACGTTGCCGCCGTCGCCGTAGAGGGGCACGTCGTGCCCGTCGAGCAGGTTGGTGACGAAGAGCGGAACGATCTTCTCGGGGTACTGGTAGGGCCCGTAGGTGTTGGCGCCGCGGGTGACGACCACGTCGAGGCCGTGGGTGCGGTGGTAGGCCAGCGCGAGGAGGTCGCCGGCGGCCTTGCTGGCCGAGTACGGGGAGCTGGGGTCGAGCGGGGCCTGTCCGGTCCAGGCGCCGGTGGCGATGGAGCCGTACACCTCGTCGGTGGAGACCTGGACGAAGCGGCGCACGCCGTGGCGCAGGGCCGCGTCGAGCAGGTTCTGGGTGCCGACGACGTTGGTGGTGACGAAGTCGGCGGCGGCGGCGATGGAGCGGTCCACGTGCGACTCGGCGGCGAGGTGCACGACGACGTCGTGGCGGGCGACGGTGGCGTCGACCAGGGCGGCGTCGCGGATGTCGCCGCGGACGACCCGCAGCCTCGGGTCGGCGCGGACCGGGTCGAGGGCGCCGTCGGTGGCGGCGTAGGTGTAGGCGTCGAGCACGGTGACGGCATCGGCGGCGAGGTCCGGCTCGGCGCCGGTGAGCAGCCGCCGGACGTACGCCGATCCGATGAATCCGGCGCCGCCGGTGACCAGGATCCTCACGGCTGGGACCGTACCCGGCGATGGGATGTGCGAACGCGGGGAATGCCCGGCCCGGCGCGGATGAGACCGCTGGGTTGAGCGCTGCCCATCTGGGGCCCCGGGCGGCTAATGTCACATCATGGAGCGGCGAATCTTCGGCCTCGAGACCGAGTACGGCGTCACCTGCACCTATCGCGGGCAACGCCGACTGTCCCCCGACGAGGTCGCGCGGTACCTGTTCCGGCGGGTGGTGTCGTGGGGCCGGTCGAGCAATGTTTTCCTGCGCAACGGAGCCCGCCTCTACCTGGACGTGGGCTCGCACCCGGAGTACGCGACGCCGGAGTGCGACTCGGTGACCGACCTGGTGGCCCACGACCGGGCGGGGGAGCGGATCCTGGAGGGGCTGCTCGTCGACGCGGAGAAGCGGCTGCACGACGAGGGCATCGCGGGCGAGATCTACCTGTTCAAGAACAACACCGACTCGGCCGGCAACTCGTACGGCTGCCACGAGAACTATCTGGTGTCCCGGCACGGGGAGTTCGGCCGGCTGGCCGACGTGCTGATCCCGTTCCTGGTCACCCGGCAGTTGATCTGCGGCGCGGGCAAGGTGCTGCAGACGCCGCGTGGCGCGGTCTACTGCCTGTCGCAGCGGGCCGAGCACATCTGGGAGGGCGTCTCCTCGGCGACCACCCGGAGCCGGCCGATCATCAACACCCGGGACGAGCCGCACGCGGACGCCGAGCGCTACCGGCGGCTGCACGTGATCGTCGGCGACTCGAACATGAACGAGGTCACCACGCTGCTGAAGGTCGGCACGGCCGACATCGTGCTGCGGATGATCGAGGCCGGGGTGGTGATGCGGGACCTGACGCTGGAGAACCCGATCCGGGCGATCCGCGAGGTGTCGCACGACATCACCGGCCGGCGCAAGGTGCGGCTGGCCTCCGGCAAGGAGGTCAGCGCGCTGGAGATCCAGCAGGAATACCTGGCGAAGGCGACCGAGTTCGTCGAGCGGCGCGGCGGCGACCAGACCGCCAAGCGGGTCGTCGAGCTGTGGGGTCGGGTGCTGCGGGCGGTGGAGACCGGCGACCTGGACCCGGTGGCCCGGGAGATCGACTGGGTGACGAAGCTGCGGCTGATCGAGCGCTACCAGCGCAAGCACGACCTGCCGCTGTCGCACCCGCGGGTGGCGCAGATGGACCTGGCCTACCACGACGTGCGGCGCGGTCGGGGCCTGTACGGGCTGCTGGAGCGGCGCGGCGAGGTGGACCGGGTGGCCACCGACCCGGAGATCTTCGAGGCGAAGGAGACTCCGCCGCAGACCACCAGGGCGCGGCTGCGCGGCGAGTTCATCCGGCACGCCCAGGAGAAGCGGCGGGACTTCACGGTGGACTGGGTGCACCTGAAGCTGAACGACCAGGCGCAGCGCACGGTGCTGTGCAAGGACCCGTTCCGGGCGTACGACGAGCGGGTGGAGCGGCTCATCGCGAGCATGTGACCCGGGGGTGGGCGGCCGGTGCGCCGGCCGCCTGCCCGCGGGTACGCTGGCGTCGCGATGAACACTTCCGAACCTGCCGGCCGCCCCGGCCGCGACACGCCCGCAGGCCGCGACAGCGGGACCGAGAAGCTCAACTGGGTCGAGCGGCGCCGGGAGAAGATCCGCGCCGAGGTCGAGCGCAACCGCCGCGGCGAGTACGCGGTGCCGACCTGGGTGCTGGCCGCGGCGCTGGTCGTGATCGTGGTCGCCTGGCTGGCGTTGATCTTCTTCGCCGGCTGAGCCGAGGTCCCAGGGCCGGCGGTCCTGTCGGGGGTGGGCGCTAGCCTCCCCGGCGAACGGGAGCCGGTTCCCCGCCCTCCCGTCCGTCAGCGGGAGGAGTCGCGGGTGCCGAGGGGGAGCATGCCGGCCGGAGTGCCGTTGCTGTCCCGCCGGGCGCTGAACCGGGCCACCCTCGCCCGGCAGCTTCTGGTGGAGCGGGCCCGCGTGCCGGCGCTTGAGGCGGTGCGCTGGCTGGTGGGGTTGCAGGGCCAGGTGCCGACCGCGCCCTACCTGGGGTTGTGGTCCCGAGTGGCCGGGTTCCGCCGCGACGACCTGACCGGGTTGCTGTCGCGACGCGAGGTGGTCCGGGCGACCACCCTGCGCGGGACGTTGCACGTGATCGCTTCCGACGACTACCGGTGGCTGCGTCCGCTGCTGCAACCGCTGATGGCGCGCCTGCAACGACAGTTCATGGGCCGCGCGACGGCGGGCGTCGATCCCGCCGAGCTGGTGGCGTACGCCGCGGAACTGCTGGCGCCGGAGCCGTTGAGCCGCACCCGTCTTCGGGAGCTGCTGGCGCGGCGCTGGCCGGACCGGGACCGCTCCGCCCTGCTGCACTCGGTGCAGTACCTGCTGCCGCTGGTGCACCTGCCGCCGGCCGGCACGTGGGGCGGTCGGGTCGACGGGCCGTGCGGGCTGGCCGAGGGCTGGCTCGACGGGCCGCTGGAGGCGGCGGATCCCCTCGTCCTGGTCCGCCGCTACCTGGCCGCGTTCGGGCCGGCGGGCGTACCGGACGTGCAGGCCTGGTCCGGGCTGACCCGGTTGGCCGAGGTCGTGGAGCCGCTCCGGGGCGAGCTGCGGGTGTTCCGCGACGAGCAGGGGCGGGAGCTGTTCGACCTGCCGGACGCGGAGCGACCCGATCCGGACACGCCGGTCCCGCCGCGGCTGCTCCCGGAGTACGACAACCTCCTGCTGTCCCACGCCGACCGCAGCCGGGTGCTCGGTGAGGCCGATCGCCGCCGGGTGATCACCCCGGCGGTGGCTGCCACGGTGCTGGTGGACGGGTTCGTGGCCGGCACGTGGACGATCGCGCGGCGGGACGGCGCGGCGACGCTGGAGGTGCGGCCGTTCCGCCCGCTCGCCGCGGCGGACCGGGACGCGCTGGCGGAGGAGGCGAGCCGGCTGCTCGCCTTCGCCGCTCCGGAGCTGCCGGACCGGATGGTCCGGGTCGCCGAGCCGGGGCCTTGACGAGTCACCGCCCGCATGCTCGTCTATGGCTCGCGGGGAAGCCGAGACATGCCGCCGGGTTCCCCGGCCGACGACCAGGGAGCAGCTACTAGTGGTTGCTTTCCTTCCTAGAGCTATCCACAATCGACTGTCGTGGGTAGTGTTTATCGGATCGGTGAGTTCGCTAAGCGGGTGGGTCGCTCGGTGAGTACGGTGCGTCGGTGGGAGGCGGAGGGCCGGATCACGGCCCGTCGTCTGCCGTCCGGGCAGCGGTATTTCGACGATTCGGATGTGCGCCGGGTGCTGCAGTCGGGCTTCGACGCCGACCGGCGGAAGGTGGTGGTGTACTGCCGGGTCTCGTCGCCGGGTCAGAAGGTCGACTTGGCCTCGCAGGTGGCGGCGATGCAACAGTTCTGCCTCGCTCGCGGTCTGGCTGTGGACGAGTGGATCAGCGAGGTCGGCGGCGGGATGGACCTTCGCCGTAAGAAGTTCCTGGCGTTGATGGACGCCGTCGATCGGGGTGAGGTCGCCACGCTGGTGGTGGCGCACAGGGACCGGTTGGCGCGGTTCGGGTTCGAGTTGCTGGAGTATCTGGCGGCGCGCGGCGGCTGCGAGATCGTCGTGGCCAACCAGGAGTCGCTGTCCCCGCAGCAGGAGTTGGTCGAGGACCTCCTGGCCGTCGTGCACACCTTCTCGTGCCGGCTGGACGGTTTGCGCCGCTACGAGAAGAAGTTGAAAAGTGCGGACTTGACCATGGAGGGTGACTGGTGAAGGTCACCCGGATCGCCTACTCGGCCCGACTGAATCCGGGCAAGTACGCTGCCCTGGTGGAGCAGGCCCGTCGGTTGGGCCGGGTGCGCAGCGAGGTGTGGCAGCGGTATGGCTCGATCAACGGTGTCGGGGCCGGACTGCGGGACCGGCAGGTGCGGGACCGGTGGCTGGCTGACGGCACGCATGTGCAGTTCGCCGTGTTGGCGAATGCGTGGAAGGAAACCGTCCGCGATGCCATGGCCGACATCGCCGCGAACCTGGAGGCGGCCAAGGTCGATGTCCGGCGGGCGATCAGCCGACGCACCAACGATCCGGCCGAGCGTAAGCGGATGTTCACGGCGTTGAAGGCTGACGATTGGGCTGACGACCCTTTCCTGGCCCGGCAGATGCGCAAGCATTGGAAGCGTGGCCGCAACCGTACACACGATCAGATAGTGGTGCGAGCCGACAAGTACAACACCATCGTCGATGGGCGTGGGCGGTTGTGGCTGGCGGTTCCCGGTCTCGAGCCCCGCAAGATGGTCCGGATCCCGTTGTCCACGACCGTCGCCCCGACGGGCACGCTGCGGCTGGTTTTGCGCGGCGGTCGGGTGGAGGTTCACTACCAGATCGACGCGGCGACGATGCGGTCGTCGCAGCGACCATGCGGCGATGCGACGGTCGGTGTGGACAAGGGCTACACCGAAGCCCTGACCGACTCCGACGGCCAGCCCCACGGTGAACAGCTCGGCGACCTGCTCACCCGCGAGTCGGACCGGTTGAAGGAACGTAACCGCCGTCGGGCGAAGCTGCGCTCAATCGCCAACAACGCCGCGCTCCGTGGCGACCAGGCGAAAGCGCACCGGATCAAGGCCAACAACCTCGGCACGGCGAAGCGGGACCGGCAGGCGGCCCGCCACCGTGCCCGGGTGCGCACGGAAATCTTCACCGCCGTGCACGAGGTCGTGGACAAGGCCGCCACCATGATCGCCGAAGACCTCACCAAACGCTTCACCGGCCGCAAAACCCTTCCTAAGAACATCAACCGGCGTCTCGCCGCGTGGACCAAAGGAGTCACCGCCGAGGCCCTGAAAAGCGTGTCGGAGCGCAGAGGTTCTGCGCTCGTACATGTCAACGCCGCCTACACCTCACAAGCCTGTCACCGCTGCGGCCGGTTCGGCCGACGCAGCGGGGACCGGTTTCACTGCACCTCGTGCGGGGTGGTGTGGCAGGCCGACGTGAACGCCGCGATCAACATCCTGCACCGAGCCGGCGACCCCGACATCGCCCTGCACACCCCACACCACAAGGTGAAGCAGATCCTGCAGGACCGGACCGATCGCCACCGGACCAGACTGCCGGTCCAGGACTCCAGCCCAGCCACCACCGGGCGGAGAGCGAAATATCCGAACCGCTCAACTACGAGCAACAAGTAGGAAGCAGCGTGACGTCATCGCACACATCGACCTCGGTCTGGACGAGCAGGCCCATCCCGGCATCAACGGGCTGGCCCGCTACCGCCCGGAGACCGCCAAGCCGCTGCTCGACCTCGCCGACACGCTGCTGCACGCCCCGCATCCCACGCTGAGCCCGGGGGAGCGGGAACTCATCGCCGCGTACGTGTCGGACCTGAACGCCTGCACGTTCTGCTGCGCGTCGCACTCGGCGTTCGCCGCCGCCCAGCTGCCGGCGGGGATGCCGCTGGTGGAGCAGGTCCGCCGGGACCTGGACGCGGCGCCGGTCGAGGCGAAGCTGCGGGCGCTGCTGCGGATCGCCGGGGCGGTGCAGCGCAGCGGCCGGGAGGTCACCACCGAGCTGGTCGAAGCGGCCCGTGCCGAGGGCGCGACCGACCTGGAGATCCACGACGCGGTCCTGATCGCCGCCGCGTTCTGCATGTACAACCGCTACGTCGACGGCCTGGGCACGCTGGCGCCGGCCGACCCGACCGGTTACACCCGGGCCGCCGCGCACATCGTCGCGCACGGCTACGGCGCGCGCTGACCGCCTCAGCTCAGCAGGCGGGCGGCGTGCCGGCCGGCGGCGGCCGCGGCCAGGAAATAGGCGTGGTCGCCGTTGAGCCCGCGGCCCATCGTCGACAGCCCCACCGGGCTGGCCCGCAGCGCCGCGTCCAGGCCCTCGGTGGGCACGGTGACGATCCGGTGCCGCGCCGCGAGCGGGGCCAGCGCCGCCGTGACCTCGGCCGCGAGGGCCGGGTCGAGGCCGTCCGGCACGACGAGGTCCGCGGGGGCCAGGGCGACCCGGCCGTACGCGGTGAGGCTGTGATGGGAGACGCCGCGGTGCCGGGGGCGGGGGTCGGCGTCGGAGACGCGCAGCGAGCCGACCGGCCGCCCGCCCAGCGTGGCGACCGCGTTGACCGCCTCGCCGACGGCCACCCCGGAGAAGCCCCAGCGGGTGCCGGTGCCGAGGTTGCCGGGGCCCTGGGCGACGATCGCGACGTCGGCGCCGAGCACGTGCCGCGCGGCGAGCAGGCCGCTGTGCAGGGTGCTGGCCTCCAGGTCACCGCCGAACGCCTGGCCCACGCTGACCGTGCCGGCGAGGTGGCCGGCGAGCCCGGCGAGGGTGCGGGAGAACCAGGCCGGCAGCGCCCCGCCGTCGGTGAGCAGGTACGCCACCCGGGCGTCCGGGGCGTCGGCGTGGACGCCGGCCAGGATCGCCGGCAGCGCGGAGTGCAGGTCGGCGGTGACCACCGGCATCCCGTCGACGGAATCCGCGGCGGCCAGCCGCGCGTGGTGCGGGGAGGCCTCCTCGTCCACGCCGAGCAGGATGGGCTGCAGCGGGGTGTAGCGGGCCTTGACCAGGTGCCCGGCCTCGCGGGTGTCGGCGGCCTGCGGCGGGTCGGCGGGGAGCCGGTCGGGCAGGGCGACAACCAGCGCGTAGCCGCCGGTGCCGAGGCCCATCAGCAGGGCGCCGGCGTTGAGCAGCACCCGATCACCGGGCTCCGGGTCGCCGACCAGCACCGGGTAGGCCAGGGCGCGCATCCGGCCGCCGTCGGGCAGGTCGACGTCGAGTTCCGCGGCGCCGGCCCATCGTCGCCGTACCGCCGTGACCGTGCCGGACCGCCATCGCACCATGCCGGCACGCTATCGGCCGGTGCCGGCACCGGCGGCCGCCGGGTCGGGCCGCCCGCCGGTTAGGGCACCCTGCCCGCCTCCTGGTCCACCGCCCGCGCGTCCTCGTCCTGGGTGGTCCGGGCCCGATGCCCGGCGCTGCCGCGCATCGAGCGGGTCGGGTCGAGGAAGACGTACGCGATCTCCGGAAACCGGCCGGTGAGCCGCCGCTCGGCCTCGTCGGCGGCGTTCTCGATGTCGGCGCCCGTGGCGTTGTCCTCGAAGTCGACCTTGGCGGCGACCAGGATGTCCTCCGGGCCGAGGAACATGGTCATCAGGGTGTCGATGCGGTCCACCGCCGGCAGCCCGGCCAGCTCGTGCTCGATCTGCCGGTGCACCCGGTCGGAGACGGCCCGGCCGACCAGCAGCGAGATGTTGCTGCGGGCCAGGATGCTGGCGACCACCAGCAGCAGCACGCCGATGAGGATCGAGGCGCCGCCGTCGTAGACCTCGTCGCCGGTGAGGTGGGACAGCGCGAGTCCGGCGGCGGCGATCAGCAGGCCGATCAGGGCGGCATTGTCCTCCAGGAAGACCGCCTTGACCGTGGTGTCGGCGGTCAGCCGCAGGTAGCGGCGCGTGGTGGCCCGCCAGCGCCGGGACTCGTTGCGGACCTGCCGCATCGCCCGGGCCAGCGAGACCGACTCGATGGCGAAGGAGACCGCCAGCACCACGTAGGCGGTCAGGTAGTCGCCGGTGTGCTCGTGCACGAGGATCGTGGTGACCCCGTGGGTGATGGCGAAGCCGGCGCCCACCACGAAGGTGAACAGCGCGGCGAGGAACGCCCAGACGTAGCTCTCCTTGCCGTACCCGAAGGGGTGCCGTGGGTCGGCGGGCCGCGCGCCGCGGCGCAGCGCCATGTAGAGCAGCACCTCGGTGGTGGTGTCGGCGACCGAGTGGGCGGCCTCGGAGAGCATCGCCGCCGAGCCGGAGATCAGGCCCGCGACGAGCTTGGCGACCGCGATGGCGAGGTTCGCGGCGCCGGCCACCACGACCGTGCCGACGCTCGCGCTCTTGATTTCCGCCTGCGCCATGCGCTTACCCTATGGCCGTCATCGGCCCCATGCCCGGCGAGCGACGTGGGCCGCGGACGGTGTGGTCCGGATCGCCTCCGGGCGGGACTGCCGCGCGGCGCGCCCGCGCGGGTGCGCGCTGCGGACGTGCGGGCTGCTAGCGTTCTCCACGTGTCGCGGACCCGTACCGAACGCCTGGTCAACCTGGTGATCTGCCTGCTGTCCACGCGGCGGTTCCTGACCGCCGCGCAGATCGCCGCGACCGTGCCCGGCTACGAGCACGATCCGGACGACGCCAAGGACCACGAGGCGTTCCAGCGCAAGTTCGAGCGGGACAAGGCCGAGCTGCGGGAGCTCGGGGTGCCCCTGGAGACCGGCACGGCCAGCGTCTTCGACGCCGAGCCGGGCTACCGGATCGCGCCCCGCGAGTACGCCCTGCCCGACATCCCCCTCGAACCGGACGAGGCGGCCGCCGTGGGCATCGCGGCGCGGCTGTGGCAGCACGCCGGCCTGGCCGCCGCCGCCTCGTCGGGGCTGGCGAAGCTGCGCGCCGCCGGCATCGACGTGGACCCGCAGGCCACGCTCGGCCTGGAGCCGATGGTCACGGTCGACCCGGCGTTCGCGCCGCTGACCGCCGCCGCGCGGGACCGGCGCGAGGTCAACTTCGACTATCGGGTGCCCGACCGGGACGCCCCGACGCGCCGCCGGCTCCAGCCGTGGGGCGTGGTCTGCTGGCGTGGCCGCTGGTACGTGGTCGGTCACGACCTGGACCGGGCGGCGACCCGCTGCTTCCGGCTCTCCCGGGTGGTGGGCGCGGTTCGGGTGACCGGCCAGCCCGAGGCGTACGAGCCGCCCGTCGGGGTGGACCTGATCAGCCACGTGGCCCGCTGGTCCGGGCCGGTGGAGCGGACCGGCCGGGCCAGCGTGCTGGTCGCCCCGGGCCGCGCCGCCGGACTGCGCCGCTGGGCGGTGGAGACCCACGCCGGGCCGGACGGCGACCGACTGGTCCTGCCGTACGCCGACGCCGACTACCTGGCCGGGCAGATCGTCGGGTACGGCCCGGACGTGCGGGTGCTGGAGCCGCCGGAGGTCCGCGAGGCGGTCATCCAGCGGTTGAAGGAGATCGCCGCCCGCCACGACGACCTGGCCGTGGCCGGGGGTGCCCGGTGACCCGCCCGGCGGCCCGCGGTGGCCGCGCCTCGGCGGACCGGCTGGCCCGGCTGCTCAACCTGGTGCCCTACCTGCTGGCCCGCCCCGGCATCGAGATCGCCGAGGCGGCGCACGACCTGGGGGTGACCGAGAAGCAGCTCCGCGAGGACCTGGAGCTGCTCTGGGTGTGCGGGCTGCCCGGTTACGGCCCCGGCGACCTGATCGACATGGCGTTCGACGGCGACCGGGTGACCATCACCTACGACGCCGGCATCGACCGTCCGCTCCGGCTCACCCCGGACGAGGCGCTGGCCCTGGTGGTGGCGCTGCGGATGCTCGCCGAGACGCCCGGGGTGGCCAACCGGGAGGCGGTCGAGCGGGCCCTCGCCAAGATCGAGAGCGCCGCCGGTGACCTGGCCGGCGCCCCGGTCGAGGTGCGGCTGCCCGGCGACACGGCCCGGGTCCGCGAGCTGCGCGCCGCCGTGGAGCGCGGCCGGGCGCTGCGGATCACCTACTACACCGCCGCCCGGGACGAGACCACCGAGCGGACCATCGACCCGCTGCGGATGCTGATGGTGGGCGGCCGGGCGTACGTGGAGGCGTGGTGCCGCCGGGCCGAGGCGGTCCGGCTGTTCCGGGCCGACCGGATCGATGCGGTCACCGAGCTGGCGGAGCAGGCCGTGGTGCCGCCGCAGGCCCGCCCGCACGACCTCAGCGACGGGGTGTTCCGCCCCTCGCCGGACCTGCCGCTGATCACCCTGCGGATCGGCCGGGGCGAGCGGTGGATCACCGAGTACTACCCGTGCGAGCGGGTCGAGGCCGACGGGGAGCACTGGCTGGTGTCGCTGCGGGTCACCGACCTGGGCTGGGCCCGCCGGTTCGTGCTCGGGCTCGGCCCGGAGGTGACAGTGGTCGCGCCGGCCGAGCTGGCCGAGCAGGTCCGTGCCCAGGCGGTCGCCGCCCTGGACGCGTACGCCACTCCGGTCGACCGCGCCGATCCGGCGGTGGCCGCGGTCACCCAGTAGGCTGACCGCCGTGGTGACGTGGATCGTGCTCGGGGTCGTGCTGTTCGCGCTGGTCGTGCTGGCCCTCGCGGTCCGTCCGGTGCTGACGCGGCTGCCCCGGCTGCGCCGCACGGCGCTGGCCCTGCAGCGGCGCCAGGCCGAAGCGGAGTCGCTGCGGTCCGCCGCCGAGGAACTCCAGTCCCGGGCCGAGTCGCTCCAGGAGCGGGTGGCCGTCGCGCAGGAACGGATGACGTTGATCAAGGCCAGGCGCGGCAAGTGATCGACAACGGTCGGTCCGCTGCTCGGTAGCTGCGCGTTCGCGGCCGGATCCGCGCACGATTGCGCCCCCGTGGGTGGTTGACGGGACACTCCGGGTTGGCCGAGACTTCACCGACCAGGCCCGCAACCGGGGGCCCGGCAGGGTGGCAACCGTCTTCGACGCACGTACGATGGGCTCGACCACCCCTCACCGACACAGAGCGACTGGAGCTTCCCATGGGTGCCCTCAAGCCGTGGCACATCGCCGTACTCGTGGTCGTGCTGATCCTGCTCTTCGGCGCGAAGCGGCTCCCCGACGCGGCCCGCTCGCTGGGCCGCTCGCTGCGGATCATCAAGGCCGAGACCAAGAGCCTGCACGACGACGACCGTGACCTGGCCGAGAAGGCCGACGCGCAGGCCGGCTACCAGCCGCTCGCGCCGCAGCAGCAGCAGGTCGCGCAGCCGCAGCAGCAGTTCGCCCCGCAGCCGCAGCAGCCGGTCGCCCCGCCGGTCGACCCGGTGCAGCGCGTCCGCGAGAACTGATCCGAAAGGGCCCCACCACCGTGGCCTTCGGGTTGAAGAAGCGCGGCCCAAGCACGTTCGAGCGGGCCGCCGACGGCTCGATGACGCTCATCGAGCACGTCCGTGAGCTGCGCAGCAGGCTGTTCCGCGCGTCGCTGGCGGTCGTCGGCGGCCTGATCGTCGGCTTCTGGCTCGCCGACCCGGTCTTCCTGCTGCTGAAGCGGCCGTACTGCCGGCTGCCCGACACGACGAACGCGCTGGGCCAGTGCCAGGACCTGCTGGCACTGGCACCGACGACCGGGTTCGTGCTGAAGCTGAAACTCGCGCTCTGGCTCGGTCTGATCATCGGTGGGCCGGTCTGGCTCTACCAGCTGTGGGCGTTCATCGCCCCGGGTCTGCACCGTCACGAGCGCAAGTGGGCCTACGTCTTCGTGGCGATCGCCGCGCCGCTGTTCGCCGCCGGTGCGGTGCTGGCCTACTTCGTGGTCGACAAGGGCCTTAGCTTCCTGATGGAATCCGGCGTGGGCGGGCTGTCCAACCAGTTCGAGGTCAGTGCCTACATCGGGTTCATCACGAACATGATCCTGCTGTTCGGGGTGGCGTTCGAGTTCCCGCTGATCCTGCTCATGCTCAACTTCACCGGCGTGGCCACCGCCCGTCGTCTGTTGAGCTGGTGGCGCGTGGTGATCTTCGTGTCCTTCGCGTTCGCCGCGATCGCCACGCCGGACCCGGGTCCGTTCGGCATGACGTTGCTGGCCACCGCGCTGTCCCTGCTCTACTTCGTCGCGGTCGGGGTGGCCTTCGTCAACGACAAGCGGCGGGGGCGCGGCCGGGAGCTCTACTCGGGCGTCGCCGACGACGAGGTGTCGCCGCTGGACCTGTCCGTCGAGCCGGTTGGGGCCGCCGGCGGGGTGGAGGCGACCGCCCCGATCGGGGCGCCCGAGCCGATCGCCACCCCGGCGCCGATCGAACGCCGCTACGACGACATGACCTGACCGGCCCCGTCCGAGCACCGACGCGAACGCCGTCCCCGCCCCGGGGGCGGCGTTCGCGCGTATCGGCGGGGGATCAGAGGAGGGCGAGCAGCCGGTCCAGCGGCGCCGGAGTGCGGGCCGGGCCGAGGGCGTCGGCGAGCAGCGTCGCGTACTGGCTCTTGCGGCCGGACCGGTTGCCGATGAAGCGGTGGAGCTGGCCGGCGAGCGGCCGGGGACACCGCGAGGCCCGGTGGCTCGGCATACTGGCAGCCATGATCGACAATGGCCGGCCGAGCCGTCCGGATCTGCCCTCGGCGCTGCGCTTCCTGACCGAACTGGTCGCCTGGGTCGCCACCCCGTGGGCCCTCGCCCCGCACTCCGTGGTGCTGGCGGTCGCCTCGGTGGTGCTGCTGATCGGCCTGCCCACCGTGTTCGCCACCCCCGGCGACAAGCGACAGGTGATCGTGCCGGTGCCCGGGCTGGTCACCGTCGCGCTGGTGCTGCTGCAACTCATCGCCGCGGTGCTCGGGGCCTGGGCGGCCTGGCCGAGGCCGGTCGCGATCGCGGTGACTGTGCTGGCGGTGATCACCGTGGTGACCGAGCTGCCCCGCTGGCGCCGGCTCGCCCCGCTCGGCCGCGACGGCCACCCGGCCCGCCGCGCCGGCTGACCCCGCCAGCTGGCGGGCCGCCGATCCAGGCCACCCGGCCCGCCGCGCGGCTGATCCCGCCCGTCGTGGCGGCCGCCGGTCAGGCCACCCGGCGGGCCGCGTCCGGTGGCGGGGCCGGCACGGCGTCCGGGTGCAGGATCGCCGCGATCGCCTCGGCGCCGTCGACCAGGCGCGGGCCGGCCCGCACGATCAGTCCGTCCGCGTCCAGCGCCCAGACCTCCGCCCCGGGGAACCGCGCGGCCACCCCGGCGGCCTGCGTGGCGGCCCCGTCCAGGTGGAAGCCGCACGGCGCGACCAGGACCACCTCGGGCCGGGCGGCCCGCAGCGCCGCCCAGGTGGTCGGCGTCGACCGGGCCCCGGGGTGGGTCGCCACCGGCTCGCCGCCGGCGGCCTCGACCAGGTCGGGGATCCAGTGCCCGGCGCCGAACGGCGGATCCACCCACTCCACCACGGCGACCCGCCGCCGGGGCCGCCCGGCCACCGCCGCGCGGACCGCCGCGAGCCGCGCCCGCAACGCGTCCACCAGGGCCTCCGCCCGGTCCGGCACCCGGGCGGCCGCGCCCACCGCCAGGATCGTGTCCAGCACATCCGCCAGGGTGTACGGGTCGAGCGACAGCACCTCCGCCCGGCAGCCGAGGTGGTCGACGGCGTCCGCGACCCGGCCCGACGGCAGCGCGCAGACCCGGCACAGGTCCTGGGTGAGGATCAGGTCCGGGTCCAGCCCGGCCAGCGCGCCGGCGTGCAGCGTGTACAGGTCCGCGCCCGCCGCGAGCTGGCCCTTGACGTACGCGTCGATCTCGCCGGGGCTCATCCCCCGGGTGTCCCGGCCGCCCACCACGACCGTGGTGCCGGCCCGGTGGGCCGGTGGCACCGCGCACTCGAAGCTGACCCCGACCAGCTCGTCACCGAGCCCCAGGGCGTAGACGATCTCGGTGGCCGAGGGGAGCAGGGAGACCAGGCGCATCCCGCCATCCTGCCGCCTTCGCAGTTCCCCCGATCTTCGGGTCCGTGCCGGGGTCCGGCGTTAGTCTGGGGCGGCGCCCGACCGGTGCGGACGCGTCCGTTGTCGTGGCCCGCCGAGCATCAGTGCCGGCGACGCGACGGCCCTCTCCCGGAGGCGGTGCGGTGTCCGATCCGATCGAGGCGTACTTCGCGCAGGTCGCCCGGCGGGCACCCGAGCGGCTGCTGCGCCGCACCGCCGGCACGATCCGGTTCGAGCTGGAGGAGGCCGGCACGCTCGACGTCTGGCACCTGACCATCGCCGACGGCCGGATCGCGGTGGACCATCGGGCCCGGGACGCCGACACGGTGATCCGGACCCGGCGGGACTTCTTCGTCCGGATGGCCCGTGGGGAGGCCAAGCCGCTCGCCGCCTGGCTGCGCAACGACATCATCGCCGAGGGGCACTTCCGGTTCGTGGTGCTGCTGGAGCGCCTCTTCCCGGCGCCGCCCGGGGCGCGGCATCCGCGCGCCCTCACCGGGGAGCGCGGCGAGGCCGGATGAATTCCAACCTGGTCCGCGTGCTGGACGGCAACGTCTTCGTGCTCAGCGAGGACAACGGCGACATCGAGGCGACCGTGCTCAATCCGGTCGGCTTCTTCGACTTCGACACCCGGTTCCTGTCGGTCTGGCGGCTCACCCTGGACGGCGACCGGTTGAACGCGCTCTCCCTCGCCGAGCGGGACTACCTCCAGCTGCGGTTCTTCCTCGTGCCCGGCGCACCGACGCACTACGTGGACTCCAAGTGTTCGATGATCCGGGAACGCATGATCACCGGCGGCGCCCTGGAGGAGCGGCTGACGGTGCTCAACCACCACCACGTGCCGGTGGAGTACACCGTCCGGCTCGACGTGGGCAGCGACTTCGCGCCGATCCCGGGCGTCGCCACCGAGCGCACGCCGCCGGGGCGCCGCTACCAGCGGGTGCAGGAGCGCGGCCTGCGCCTCGGCTACCTGCGGGAGAGGTTCCAGCGGGAGACGGTGGTGACCAGCAGCGAGCCGGTGCGGGTGGACGAACGGGGTTTCACCTGGACGGTCCGGCTGGCGCCCAAGCAGGTGTGGACGACGACGCTGCGGGTGGAGACGCTGGTGCTGCGGCCGGACGGCGTGGAAGTCCGGGACCGGTTGGAGCGGCGGGCCCGGGCCACAGCTGGTGAACGGCAGCAGGACCTGGCCGGATGGCTGTCCCGGACGCCGCAGCTCAGCTGCGACTGGGGGGCGTTGACCGACGTCTACCGGCGCAGCCTGGTGGACCTGGCGGCGCTGCGCTACTCGCCGCTGACCCTGCCCGAGCAGGTGATGCCCGCCGCCGGCCTGCCCTGGGCGGCGACCATCACCGGTCGGGACAGCATCCTGACCAGCTTCATGGCGCTCCCGGTGGCGTCCGAGCTGGCCTCCGGGACGGTGCGGATGCTGGGCCTCAACCAGGGCGCGGTGCTCGACGACTTCCGCGACGAGGAGCCCGGCAAGATCCTCCGAGAGTTCCGCTACGGGGAGATGGTGGCCTTCGAGGAACGGCCGCAGTCCCCGTACTACGGCAGCGCCGACGCCACCCCGCTCTACGTGATCCTGCTCGACGAGTACGAGCGGTGGACCGGCGACGCGGACCTGGTGCGGGAGTTCGAGGACGAGGCCCGGGCGGCGCTGCGCTGGATCGACGAGTACGGCGACCTGCTCGGCGACGGCTACGTCCGGTACCTGCGGCGCAACGAGCGCACCGGAGTGACGAACCAGGGCTGGAAGGACTCGCCGGAGGCCATCTGCTACGCCGACGGGCGGCTGCCCGGCCCGCCGCTGGCCACCTGCGAACTCCAGGGGTACGCGTACGACGCGAAGCTGCGCGGCGCGCGGATGGCCCGCAAGTTCTGGGGGGACCCGGCGTACGCCGACCGGCTGGAGCGGGAGGCCGAGGCGCTGCGGGAACGCTTCGACCGGGACTTCTGGATCGCCGACCGGGGCTACTACGCGCTCGCCCTGGACGGCGACGGCCGGCAGGTCGACGCGCTGGCGTCCAACATGGGCCATCTGCTGTGGAGCGGCATCGTGCCGGCGGAGCGGGCCCAGCAGATGGCCGCCCACCTGCTGGGGCCCCGGCTCTTCTCCGGCTGGGGGATCCGCAGCCTGGCCACCGAACAGGAACGGTACAACCCGCTCGGCTACCACCTCGGTGCGGTCTGGCCGTTCGACAACGCCCTGATCGCCTGGGGCCTGCGCCGGTACGGCCTCGCCGACGAGGCGGGGCGGGTCGCCGAGGCCATGGTGGACGCCTCCACGTACTTCCACGGCCGGCTGCCCGAGGCGTTCGCCGGCTACCCCCGCGAGCTGACCGAATATCCGGTGCGCTTCCCGACCGCGAACGGTCCGCAGGCGATGGCCACGGCCGCCCCGTTCCTGCTGCTGCGGGCCCTGCTCGGGCTGGAGGCGGCCGGCGAGCACCTGCTGATGGCGCCGCGGGTGCCCGCCCGGTTCGGTCGGGTGGAACTGCTCGACGTGCCGGGCCGGTGGGGCACGCGCGACGTGATCGGCAGCGGGCTGGCCCACCTGGGCGCCGACGGCCTCAGCGGGGGCGCCGGCCGGCCCGCCCGCCATCCGGGGTGAACAGCACGGCCACCCCCGCGGCCCTTGCCCCTTGCCAGGACGGCCGGCCCGCTTAGACTCTCCTGACTCCGCCGAAGTCCCCCGGGCGGTGTGCCGGGGCGGTTGTCGGCGCCCGTCCTGGTCAGCACGCTGACCTCCGCTCCGGAGAGCCCATGAAGAGCCGTACCGCCGCCGCCGTGGCCGCGATCTGCGCCACCGCCGCCCTCACCGCCTGTGGTGATGACGACCCCGCCCCGAAAGGCGAGCAGGTCCCGGTGACCGCCACGGACACCAGTTGCGAGGTCGCCACCACCCTCTTCACCCCGGGCGCGGTCACCTTCGCGGTGACCAACCGGGGGCAGCAGTCCACCGAGGTGTACCTCTACGGCCGGGAGGGCGCCCGGTTCACCAAGGTGGTCGCCGAGGCGGCGGACGTCGCGCCGGGGAAGACCCAGGACCTGCGCGCCACCCTCGCCACCGGGCTGTACGAGGTCGCCTGCAAGCCCGGCCAGCAGGGCGACGGCGTGCGGACCCGGATCACCGTCTCCGACGACGGCACGGTGGCCAGCGCCGTGGCCGAGACGGCGTACGACCGGGAGGTCGCGATCGAGCTGACGGCGGCCGGGATCACCGGCGCCGACGGGGTGATCGCCGAGCCCGGCGAGAAGATCCAGTTCCGGGTGACGAACAAGACCACCGTCGCCCGGACGCTCTACGTGCTCAACCCGCAGAGCAAGCGGGTCGCCGAGATCAAGACGGAGCCGAACGGTAAGGCGGAGGCGGTCGTCGCGCTCGGCGGCGTCGGCAACTGGACGCTGAAGGTCAAGGGCGACGGCGTCACCCCGGCGACCAGACGACTCGTCGTGCGCTGACCGGTGAGCCCCGCCACCCGCTGCGAGAAGCGGGTTCGCGGCGGGTCCCGGGCGGTCTAGTGTTCGCCCGGGGCCGCCGCCGCGCCGCCGGCCGGCTCGGCCCGGTGCCCGCCTCGCCCACCGGGAGGACCCCACCCATGCGCGCCACCGTGATCCACGGCCCGAACGACGTCCGGGTCGAGGAGGTGCCGGACGCCGCCGTCCGCACCGATCTTGAGGTCACGTCCGGGCGCTCCGACCCCCTCCGGGGATGCGGTTCCAATCTGCCGGGCTGATGATGGAAGCTCGGCAGCCCGGCGTGGGGAGGCGACATGGGTTGGTTGCGAGATCGGCTCAGCCGCGCCCGGAGTGGGCCGAAGGATGGCGCGGAGCGCCTGACTGGTGGCCTGCTCCATCTCAAGCAGGAGCAGGCGGAGCTCGGCGACCGCGACACGGTGCAGCGGTGGCTTCGTGAGATGCGCCCGGAGCACGAGACGCAGGTGTTTGTTCACCGGCCGTGGGGCACGCTCGTCGCGGTCGCCGATCGCGGTGAGTCGGTGGCGGTCTTTTTGTCCGACGGCAAGAAGACGTGGGTTGCGGCCGCTCCGGGAGCGTCCGACGGTCAGCATCTGACGCCTGAGCAGATCGAGTACGTCCTGCTCGACGCGCTTACCGCACCGGGACCGCCGACCTGGGCGGAATGGCGCGACTTTCCCTGAGCCGTTAAGCACGGCTTGGCCCCAATCCTCACTTGGGGCCAGCTCCCATACTCGCCTCACGCGGGGTGCAGCTCCCGCACCTCTGACAACCGGTGGCACCGGCACCTCAGATTGCCCCACCGACGCCGTGGTCCGCACCGTGCTGGCCTGCATCTGCGGCAGCGACCTGTGGGCGTACCGCGGGGTGGCCCAGCGGCAGCCGGGGCAGCGCATCGGGCACGAGTTCCTCGGCGTGGTCGAGGCCGTCGGCGCCGAGGTCGGCTCGGTGCGGGTCGGCGACCTGGTGGTGGCGCCGTTCGTCTGGTCCGACGGGACCTGCGACTTCTGCCGCGAGGGGCTGCACGCCTCCTGCCCGCACGGCGGCTTCTGGGGTTCGGTCGGCTCCGACGGCGGTCAGGGGGAGGCCGTCCGGGTGCCGGACGCCGACGGCACCCTGGTGAAGCTGCCCGCCGAGGCCGCCGGCGACGAGCGGCTGCTCACCGCGCTGCGGGCGCTCTCCGACGTGCTGGCCACCGGCCACCACGCCGCCCTCGCCGCCCGGGTCCGCCCCGGGGCCACCGTCGCCGTGGTCGGTGACGGCGCGGTCGGGCTCTGCGGGGTGCTCGCCGCGAAGCGGCTCGGCGCGGAGCAGATCATCGCGCTGGGCCGGCGCACCGCCCGCACCGACATCGCCCGCACCTTCGGGGCCACCGACGTGGTCGCCGAGCGGGGCGAGGCGGCGGTCGCCGCGGTGCGGGAGCTGACCAAGGGGCAGGGCGCGCACGCGGTGCTGGAGGCGGTCGGCACCGAGGAGTCGATGCGGACCGCGATCTCCATCGTCCGCGACGGCGGCGCGGTCGGCTACGTCGGCGTCCCGCACGGCGGCAGCGCCGGGGTGGACATCGGGCAGATGTTCGACCGCAACGTGGCGCTCGTCGGGGGCGTCGCGCCGGCCCGGGCGTACATCCCGGAGCTGCTGGCCGACGTGCTGGACGGCACCATCGACCCGTGCCCGGTCTTCGACCGGTCGGTCACCCTCGACGGGGTGCCCGACGGCTACCGGCCGATGGACGAGCGGACTGCGCTGAAGGTCCGCATCACCTTCTGACCCGGCGGGCCTTTCGCGTCAGTGCGGGTGGCGGCCGAACTGGCTGCCCAGTGCCGTGCCGGCCGTGCAGGGCAGCTCCCCGGGGGCGAGCTGGGTGTGCGACGGCCGCCAGGTCTCGGCGCCCTTGGCGCCGACCCGGGCCAGCAGGCAGTCGTACTGGGCGGCGCGCAGGGCCACCCCGACGGTGCCGCCGGCCGTGGCGACCTCCCGGTGCACGGCGGGGTCTAGGCCGAGACCGTCGACAGCGGCGCGGACGGGGGCCTCGTCCGGGCCGGCGGCGGCGAGGGCGTGCTTCAGGCGCTCGTCCACGCCGCTCAGCGACGGGTCCGGCCGGATCGGCAGCGGGGTGCCGGCCGGGCAGTCGATGTCGTCGTCGCGGCTGTCCCGCTCGGGGCCGAGCCGCAGCCGGAAGCAGACCTCCACGTCCCCCTCGACCACGACGCCGTTGCTGTTGACCCCCTGCCCGTGCCCGGCGACCCGGAGCACCAGGGTGACCCCGGTCTGCCAGTGCGTCTCGCCGGTGACCGTCAGCACGGCCACGCCGGGCTCCTGGGCCGCGGTGTGCGCGTAGTCGGCCGCCCGGTACAGGTGGTCGTAGCCGAACCGTGCCTCGATCCGGTCGACGGTCTCGGTCGCGTCGGCCACCGCGCTGTCGTGCCAGGCCGGCTCGACCGGGCGCAGCGCCCACCAGACCCCGCCGGTCAGCAGGAACGGGGCGAGCGCGACCGGGGCGGCGACGGCGAGCAGGGTTCGGGTGCGCATTTGCCGGGGAGTATGCCGGACGGCCGCCCGCGATGCCGCCCCGTCGACCGGGGATCGGGATGTCTCCCCTGGTGAGCGGTGTGGCCCGTGCCGTACGGTGCTCGCCGTGACCGCGCACGATCTTGTCCCGCCCGGCCCGGTGGCCGTGCTCGCCAACCCGACCGCCGGCCGGGGACGGCACCGTGGCCTGCTGCCCCGGCTGATGGAGCGACTGGGCAGCGCCGGCCGACCGGTCGAGCTGCTGCGGGCGGGTACCCCGGAGGAGGCGGAGGCGGCGTGCCACGCCGCGGTCGCCGACGGCGCCGGGGCGCTGGTCGCGGTCGGCGGGGACGGCACCGTGCACCGGGCGTTGCAGGCGGTCGCCGGCACGCCGGTGCCGTTCGGCCCGGTTCCCGCCGGCACCGGGAACGACTTCGCCGCGGACACCGGCTTCCCGGCGGACCCGCTGGCCGCGGTCGAGGTGATCGCCGACGCGCTGCGCGCCGGCCGCACCCGCCCGGTCGACCTGGCCCGGCTGACCACCCCCGGTGGCGGCGACCGCTGGTACGGCGCCGTGCTGGCCGCCGGCTTCGACGCGATCGTCAACGAGCGGGCCAACCGGATGCGCTGGCCGAGCGGCCCGCGCCGCTACGACCTGGCCATCCTGATCGAGCTCGCCCGGCTGCGTCCGCGCCGCTACCGGCTGTGCCTCGACGGCGTGGAGCAGGAGGTGGACGCGGTGCTGGTGGCGGTCGGCAACGGGGCCAGCTACGGCGGCGGCATGCGGATCTGCCCGGACGCCGACCCGACCGACGGCCTGCTGGACGTGGTGGTGGGCGGCCGCTTCGACCGGCGCACCCTGATGCGGGTCAAGCCCCGCATCTACCAGGGCACCCACGTCACCCACCCGCTGGTGCGCAGCTACCGGGCCCGCGTCGTCGAGCTGGACGCCGAGGGCATCACCACGTACGCCGACGGGGAGCGGGCGTTCGACCTCCCGGTGCGGGTCAGCGCGGTGCCGGCGGCGGTGCGGCTGCTGCGCTGACCAGCGCGCCGCCCTCGGTCTCCCGGCTGATCAAGGGCTCCACCACGGTCGCCGCGTCGATCGAGCAGGCGGTCCGCCGGGCGCCCACCGCGGCGGGCGGCGGCGCGGCGGCCGGGGCGCCGGCCCGTACCGCGCCGATGCTCGCGGCGATCACCAGGGCGATGGCGAGCACCTCCACCGGGTGCAGCGCCTGGCCGAGCACCAGCCACCCGGCGAGCGCGGCGATCGCCGGCCCCAGGCTCATCAGCACGGCGAAGGTCGCCGTGGGCAGCCGCCGCAGCGCCAGCAGCTCCAGGGTGTACGGCAGCACCGAGGCGAGCAGGGCCAGGCCGGTGCCGAGCCCGAGCACCGCCGGGTGCCACAGCCGGCCGCCCGAGCCCACCAGCCCGATCGGCAGGGTGACCAGCGCGGCCACCGCGAGCGCCAGGGCCAGCCCGTCGGCCCGGGGGAACCGCCCGCCGACCCGGGCCGAGCAGACGATGTACGCCGCCCACAGCGCGCCCGCGGCCAGCGCCAGCGCGGCCCCGACCGGGTCCAGCCGGTCGAACCCGCCCTGCCCGAGCAGGGCCACCCCGGCCAGCGCCAGCCCGGCCCAGCACCAGGCGGCCAGCCGGCGGGCGGTGAACACGGACAGCGCCAGCGGGCCGAGCACCTCCAGGGTCACCGCCGGTCCGAGCGGGATCCGCTCGATCGCCTGGTAGAAGATCGAGTTCATGCCGGCCAGGGCCAGCCCGAAGGCGACCACGGCCGCCCAGTCGCCCCGGCCGTGCCCGCGTAGCCGGGGGCGGCACACGGCCAGCATCAGCAGCGCGCCGATGGTCAGCCGCAGGGTGACCGCTCCGGCCACCCCGGTACGCGGGAAGAGCAGCGCGGCCACCGCCGCGCCGAACTGCACCGACAGCGCCCCGCCGAGCACCAGCCCGACCGCGCCGAAGCGGCTGCCGGAGAGCCCTCCGGGGAGTCGGGGACGAAAGGAGCGGTGGGTGGTCACGCCCCTGACGCTAGCGCCGCCGGCCGGCCCCGGTGCGGCCGGGCCGCCGCTGTGCTGGGCGCGCTCCCGCCCCGTGACCGCGCTGCAGTCGACGGTCAGTTGGGCCGGGCGAGGTCGAGCACCGCGCTCAGGCCGTTCGGCCGGCCCGCGTCGGCGCAGGGCAGCACCAGCACCCGGCAGCCGGCCGCCACCGCGCCGGCGTCGGCGGGGGTGTCACCCACCATGAGCGTCCGCTCCGGGTCGACGCCGAGCATCCCGCACGCCCGCAGGAAGATCCCCGGGTCCGGCTTGCAGCGTCCCACCTCGTACGACAGGGCGTAGGCGTCGACCAGCCCGTCCAGCTTCCAGGCGGCGAAGAGCGGCCGGAGGTCGAAGCCGATGTTGCTGACCACCGCCACCTTCACCCCGGCCTCCCGGAGCGCGGCCAGCACCGGCTCGGTGTCCGGGTACGGCACCCAGCCCTCCGGGACCAGCACCCGCTCGTAGAGCGCGTCGGCGAGCCCGTCGATGCCGGCGTCCACCGTCTCGGCCAGCCCGGTGTAGGCGCCCCGGTGGGCGTGCGGGTAGAGATCCCGGTCGGCCCAGAGTTCGGCCAGCCGGGGCGGCACCCGGGCCGGCAGCGGGCCGCCCGCCCGCCCGGCGGTGAGCAGCCGGTCGGCCAGCGCGGTGGCCCGCACCCGGTCCAGCTCGACCCCGCAGGCCGCCGCGGCGGCGATTACCCACTCGCGGGGCTCCTCCACCTGGGCGAGGGTGCCGTGGAAGTCGAAGAGCACCGCTTCCACGGAACGACGGGACGGGCTCGGGCGGACGGCGTCGTCGGCGCCGCTCGAGACTCGGGGCGGTTCGGCATGATCCGGCACGTCGTGCACCCTACCGACCCGCTCCGACCCACCTGCCGGACGGCCTTGGCCGGTGGTCGTCGTCCCCACCGATTAATCTTGGGGACATGTCGAGCCCCGCCGAGCGGTACGCCGCGGCGCGCCGCCGGGCCGCGCAGGCCTCCGCCTTCCCGGCCCTGGACGAATTCGCCCGCGATCTCGGGTTCGACCTCGACGACTTCCAGCGGGAGGCGTGCGAGGCCCTGGAACGGGGCAGCGGTGTGCTGGTCTGCGCGCCCACCGGCGCCGGCAAGACCGTGGTGGGCGAATTCGCCGTACACCTGGCGCTGCGCGGCACGCCCGGGAAGCCGGCGGCGGCCGACGGCGGCGGCGGGGGGCCGACCACCCGGCGCAAGTGCTTCTACACCACGCCGATCAAGGCGCTCTCCAACCAGAAGTACCACGACCTGGTCGACCGCTACGGCGCCGAGCAGGTCGGCCTGCTCACCGGCGACAACGCGATCAACGGCGACGCGCCCGTGGTGGTGATGACCACCGAGGTGCTGCGCAACATGCTCTACGCCGGCTCGGCCACCCTCGAGGGTCTCGCCTACGTGGTGATGGACGAGGTGCACTACCTCGCCGACCGGTTCCGCGGCGGGGTCTGGGAAGAGGTGATCATCCACCTGCCCGCCTCGGTCACCCTGGTCTCGCTCTCGGCCACCGTCTCCAACGCCGAGGAGTTCGCCGACTGGCTGGTCACCGTGCGCGGCGAGACGGCTGTGGTGGTCAGCGAGCACCGCCCGGTGCCGCTCTGGCAGCACATGCTGGTCGGTAAGCGGATGTTCGACCTGTTCCACGACGCCGACGCCGCCCGCAAGCACGACGTCCACCCGGAGCTGCTGCGCTACACCCGGGACACCGTGCGCCGGCTGGAGCTGGGGGAGGGGCGCAGCGCCGGGCCCGGCGCGGGCCGGCGCGGGCCCCGCTGGCGCGGCCCGATGCGCCCCGACATCGTCGAGCGGCTCGATCGGGAGAACCTGCTGCCGGCGATCCTGTTCATCTTCAGCCGGGCCGGCTGCCAGGCGGCCGTGCAGCAGTGCCTCGCCGCCGGGCTGCGGCTCACCTCGCCCGAGGAGCGCACCGAGATCCGCCAGGTGGTCGAGTCGCGGATCACCGCCATCCCGGGCGAGGACCTGACCGTGCTGGGCTACTGGGAGTGGCTCGACGGGCTGGAGCGCGGGCTCGCCGCGCACCACGCGGGCATGCTGCCCGCGTTCAAGGAGGTCGTCGAGGAGCTGTTCGTCCGCGGCCTGGTCAAGGCGGTCTTCGCCACCGAGACGCTCGCCCTGGGCATCAACATGCCGGCCCGCTGCGTGGTGCTGGAACGCCTGGTCAAGTTCAACGGCGAGGCGCACGTCGACCTCACCCCGGGTGAATACACGCAGCTCACCGGGCGGGCCGGCCGGCGCGGCATCGACGTCGAGGGGCACGCCGTGGTGGTCTGGTCGCCCGAGACCGACCCCCGGCACGTCGCTGGCCTCGCCTCCACCCGCACCTACCCGCTGCGGTCCAGCTTCCGGCCCTCCTACAACATGGCCGTCAACCTGGTCGGCACCGTCGGCGCGGAGCCGGCCCGGGCCCTGCTGGAGTCCTCGTTCGCGCAGTTCCAGGCGGACCGGTCGGTGGTCGGCCTGGCCCGGCAGGTGCAGCGCAACACCGAGACGATCGAGGCGTACGGCGCCGAGGCGGCCTGCCACCAGGGCGACTTCGACGAATATTTCGCCCTGCGGGTGGCCATCGCCGACCGGGAGCGTGCCATCGCCCGGCAGGGGCAGACCCAGCGCAAGGCGGCGGCCGTCGCCTCGCTGGAGCGGCTGCGGGTGGGCGACGTGATCCGGGTGCCGTCAGGCCGGCGGGCCGGCCTCGCCGTGGTGCTCGACCCGGCCACCGGCGGCTTCGGCGAGCCCCGCCCGCTGGTGCTCACCCAGGACCGGTGGGCCGGTCGGGTCAGCCCCGGCGACTTCACCACCCCGGCCGAGGTGCTCGCCCGGATCCGGGTGCCCAAGCACTTCAACCACCGCTCGCCGGCGGCCCGGCGCGACCTGGCCGCCGAGGTCAGCGGCACCGGGCTGGACCGGCACGGCGGTCGGCGGGGTGCGCGCTCCCGGCAGGCGGTCGGCGACGACCACCAGCTCAGCCAGCTCCGCACCGAGCTGCGCCGGCATCCCTGCCACGCGTGCCCGGACCGGGAGGAGCACGCCCGCTGGGCCGAGCGGCGCCGCCGCCTGGAGCGCGACACCGAGGAGCTGCGCCAGCGGGTGGCCGGGCGCACCGGTTCGCTGGCCCGCACCTTCGACCGGATCGTGGCGCTGCTGACCGCGCGCGGCTACCTCTCCGCCGACGGCGAGGTGACCGACGCCGGGCGGATGCTCGGCCGGATCTGGACCGAGGCCGACCTGCTTGTCGCCGAGTGCCTGCGCCGCAAGGTGTGGGACGGGCTCTCCCCGGCCGAGCTGGCCGCCGCGGTCTCCGTGGTGGTTTTCGAGGCCCGCCGGGACGTCGACGAGCGGGCCGGCCTGCCACGTGGCCCGGTCGCCGAGGCGGTCGACGAGACGCTCAAGCTGTGGGGCGACATCGAGGCCGACGAGGCGTCCCGCGGCCTGGCGGTCACGCGCGAGCCGGACCTCGGGTTCGCCTGGCCGATCTACCGCTGGGCCCGGGGCGAGGCCCTGGCCAAGGTGCTCGCGAGCGGGCACCAGATCGACGGTGAGATGCCGGCCGGTGACTTCGTCCGCTGGGCCCGCCAGGTGGTCGACCTGCTCGGCCAGCTCGCCGACTCCGGCGGCGCCTCCACCGAGCTGCGTTCCACCGCCCGGCAGGCGATCGCGGCGGTCAACCGGGGTGTGCTGGCCTACCACGCCGCCGCCTGATCCGGCCGGGCCGAGGCGGCCCGGCCGGTCCGGTCAGGAGCGGGGCATGGCGAGCGCGTCCACCAGGCGCCGGCACGAGCCGGCGAGGTTCCACCGCTGGGCCAGCTCCAGCAGTCGGTCCGGGTCCGCCGGCGCCGTCGGCAGCGCGGTGGCCAGCTTCGGCAGTGGCACGTCGGTGGCGACCCGGACCACCTTCGGCGCGACGGCCAGGTAGTCGCGGGCCGCGTTCAGCTTGGTGCGCAGCCCCGGGGCGAAGCCGGAGCCCGGGTCGTCGAGCGCGGCGAGGATGCCGGGCAGGCCGTCGTAGCGCTCGATGAGCCGGGCCGCGGTCTTCTCACCCACCCCGGGCACCCCGGGCAGGCCGTCGCTCGGGTCCCCGCGCAGGGCGGCGAAGTCGGCGTAGCGGTCGGCGGGGACGCCGTAGCGGGCCCGGACCGCGGCGTCGTCGCAGTCGTCGAGCTTGGCCACGCCACGGCCGACGTAGAGCAGGCGCACCTGGCGGGCGTCGTCGATGAGCTGGAACAGGTCGCGGTCGCCGGAGACCACCTCCGCCGGGCCGGGCTGGGTCACCGAGAGGGTGCCCAGCACGTCGTCGGCCTCGTAGCCGGTGGCGCCGACCGCGGGGATGCCGAGCGCGTCGAGGACCTCCAGGATCATCGGCACCTGCGGGGAGAGGGTGTCCGGCACCACCTCGCCGCCCTCGGGCGCCACCCGGTGCGCCTTGTACGACGGCAGCAGCTCCACCCGCCACGCCGGTCGCCAGTCGTGGTCCAGCGCGCAGACCATCCGGTCGGGCCGCCGGGTGCGGACCAGCTGGGCCAGCATGTCGAGGAAGCCGCGGACGGCGTTGACCGGCTGGCCGTCGTCCGTCTTCGCCGCCGACTCGGGGATGCCGAAGTAGGCGCGGAAGTAGAGGCTCGGGGAGTCGATCAGCAGGATCGGGGGTCGGTGTGCCACGCCGACAAGCGTGGCACAGCCCACCGACGAGGTGGGGGACGCGGCGAGAGAACACTAGCCATGGACATTGTCTACATGTACTGTTTCTCGCATGAACGGAACGCCGATCAGCCCCAGCCCCGGCCATCTGGTCTGGCGGCTGGCGATGCGCTGGCGGGTGGCGGTCGATCGGGCGCTCGTCCCGCTCGGCCTCACCCACGCGCAGTACGTGCTGCTCTCCTCGCTGCACGGGATGCGCCGCGCCGGCCTGCACCCGAGCCAGCGCGAGCTGGCCGACCACACCGGCCTGGAGCCGCTCTACGTGTCGAAGCTGGCCCGGTCCCTCGAGGCCGACGGCCTGCTCCGGCGCGAGCGCGACCCGGTCGACACCCGCGCGGTCCGGCTCGCCCTGACCGACCGGGGTCAAGAGGTGGTCCGCCCGGCGATCGACACCGTCCAGGTGTTGCTCGGCCGGCTGCTCGCCCCGCTCGGCGGCCGCGACGACCCGCGTACGGCGGAGTTCGTCCGCGACCTGACCGCACTGCTCGACACCCCGCTCGACCCACCCGCCTGACCGAAGGAGCCCGGACATGCCCGAGACCAAGGTGCTGGACTCGACCATCCACCACGAGGAGAGCGGCGCCGGACCGGTGCTCGTGTTCCTGCACGGCAACCCCGGTTCGTCGCACACCTGGCGCAAGGTGCTGCCCGTGGTCGGCGCGGGCCGGCTGCTCGCGCCCGACCTGATCGGCATGGGCCGCTCCGGCAAGCCCGACCTGGCCTACCTCTTCGCTGACCACGCCCGCTACCTGGACGCCTGGTTCGACGCCCTCGACCTGACCGACGTGGTCCTGGTCGGCCACGACTGGGGCGGCGCGCTGGCCTTCGACTTCGCGGCCCGGCACCCCGGACGGGTACGCGGCGTCGCGTTCCTGGAGACCATGGTCAAGCCGATGGCGTGGAGCGACCTCTCGCTCCAGGCCCGGGCCCGCTCCGAGGCGATCCGCACGCCGGGCCTGGGCGAGGAGCTGGTGCTCGACCAGGACCTGCTCGTCCGGCAGGCGTTCACCGGCGGAGTGCTCCAGCCGGTGGGGGAGGAGGACCTGAAGACCTACCTCGCCCCGTACCCGACCCGGGAGAGCCGGCGGCCGCTGCTGGCCTGGGCGCGCCAGATGCCGCTCGGTGGCGAGCCGGCCGAGCTGGTCGCCCGGATCGAGGCGTACGACCGGTGGCTGGCCGCCAGCGACGAGGTGCCGAAGCTGCTACTCACCTTCGAGGGCTCACCGACCCTGCTGATCACCCCGGAGCTGGCCGACTGGTGCGCGCGGAACATGGCGGCCCTGGAGACGGTCGCCTGCGGGCCGGCCGGGCACCACGCACCCGAGGATCGCCCCGCCGAGATCGCCGCGGCCATCTCCGCCTGGGCGGACCGCCACCGGCTCCGCTGACCCGGGGCGGTGGCCGGCGGCGGCGCCGGGAAGACTGGGACGGGTGGCCGTCACCCAGCAGCTCGCGCGACTCTCCGCCGACCAGCTCGCCGTCTGCCGCCGGGCCACCGAGGAGCTGGACCGGCTCTGCTCGTACCGGCTGCTGCCGGCGGCGGACCACCTGGACCTCGACTGGTCGCCGGCCGCGCTGTGCCGCGCCGCCGAGCTGGGCCCGGCCGCTCCGGCGACCGTCGCTGCGCTGCGACGGGCGCTCGACGGCGACGCGGAGATCAATCCGGCGTACCGCGACCGGGCCGAGGCGGTGTGGGAGCACCCGGTGACCGCGCTGGAGCCCGCCGGTGTCGCCGAGGTGGCCGCGCGGCTCGCGGCGGCGGACCCGGAGGTGGTGCCGGCCGCCGTGACGGCCGAGCCGGCCCTCGCGGCGGCCCGGCTCGGCCTGCCGGCGGTCGACGGGGACCCGCGGCGCCACCTGCGGGGCCACCTCGTGGCGCTGCGGGAGTTCTACCAGGCGGCGGCGCGGCGCGGGCTCGCGGTCGCGGCCTGGTGGGACTGACCGTCGGAGCCCGCCGTCGGCCGGAAACCGGGCGGCGCGGTCGGCGTACGGTGCGCAGACTGGCGGGATGACGTTCGTACCCGGCCTGACCCTGGCGCACCGGTTCCACGACGAGGTGGTCGCCCCGCTGCTGGCCCGCCGGCTGCCCGGCCTGCGCTACGCCGCCGGGCTGCTCGACGGCGGCTCCGAGCTGCTCGGCCTGGACACGCCCCGGTCGACCGACCACGACTGGGGGCCGCGCACCCAGCTCTTCGTCGCCGCCGCGGACGAGGTGGCGCCGGTGCGGGCGGTCCTCGACGCGGAGCTGCCGACCGAGTTCCTCGGCTGGCCGACCCGGTTCACCGGCGGGCCGACGGTCCGGCTCGGCGTGGCCAGCGCCGACGGCGAGCGGCACGGGGTGAGCGTCGACGAGCTGGGAGCCTGGCTGCGGGACCGGCTGGGCGGGGACCCGCAGGCCGGGATGACGACGGCGGACTGGCTGGCCGCCCCCACCCAGCGGCTCGCCGAGCTGACCGCCGGGGCGGTGTTCCACGACGGGCTCGACGGGGCGCTCACCGTCGCCCGGGCCCGGCTGGCCTGGTACCCGGACGACGTCTGGCGGCACGTGCTGGCGGCCGGATGGCAGCGGGTCGGTCAGGCCGAGCACCTGGTCGGCCGCTGCGCCGAGGTCGGTGACGAGCTGGGCAGCCGGGTGGTCACCGCCGGGCTGGCCCGCGACCTGATGCGCCTCGGCCTGCTGCTGCACCGCCGCTGGCCCCCGTACGCGAAATGGCTCGGCACGGTCTTCGCCGCGCTGCCGGCCGCGGCGCCGGTGCTGGACGCGCTGACCGTCGCCCTCGGGCCGGACGGGTGGTCCCAGCGGCAGACCGGGATGGTCCGGGCGCTGGAGACGGTGGCGACCTGGACCAACGAGACCGGGCTGGCCGCGCCGGTCGACCCGGCCGCCCGGCCGTTCCACGACCGGCCCTTCCTGGTGCTGGGCGCCGAGCGGTTCACCACCGCGCTGCGCGCCGCGATCGCCGACCCGGAGCTGCGCGCCCGCCCGCCGGTCGGCGCGGTGGACCAGTACCTCGACAACGTCGACGTGCTCACCCGACCGGCGCGGGCCCGCCGGGTCGCCGCGGCCGTCCTGCCGGACTGAGCGCCGAAGCCGGGCAGCGCATTACCGGGCCGCCGGAACGGTCTCCGGTTCGGCCGGCTCGTCGAGCCGCAGGTCGGTCAGGTCGCGCAGGCGGCGTACCGGGGACAGCAGCAGGGCCAGCGGAGCCAGCACGGTGGCCGCGGCGAAGCAGAACAGGGTGACCCGGGCGCCGGCGAGCCCGGCGAGCGCCCCGGCGAGCAGCCCGCCGACCGGGATGGCGCCCCAGGAGACGAAGCGGACCGTGGCCATCACCCGCGAGAGCAGGTCGGGCGGGCTGGCGATCTGCCGGTAGGTGCGGGTGGTCACGCTGAGCACGACCACGCCACCGGCGAAGACCACGTTGCCGGCCGCGAACGCCAGGTACGCCGGCCAGCCGGCGCCCAGCGGCACCAGGAACGCACCGCCGACCGCCACGAGACAGGCGACCAGCAGCGACCGGGCGGTGCCCCAGCGCCCGGTGATCCACGGGGTCAGGGCCGCGCCGACCAGCGAGCCGACCCCCTCGACCGCAAGCAGCACACCGACCAGCGCCGCCGGGGCGTGCAGCTCCCGGACCAGGTAGAGGGGGTAGACGGCGAGCTGCGCCCCGCAGACGAAGTTCACCGCGGTGGCCGTCCACATCGTCGGTCCCATCACCGGGTGGCGGGTGACGTACCGCCAGCCCTCGCCGATCATGGCGCGGACCGGGGGCCACTGGTCCGGGGCGTCAACCCGGCGGGCGGGCAGCGATCCGAGCAGCGCCGCGGAGACCAGGTAACTGGCCGCGTCGACCAGCACGGCCGGCACCGCGCCGAGGGCCTGCACCGCCAGGCCACCCAGGGACGGGCCGCTGAGCTGGGTGGCGGCGTGGGTGGCCGAGGTGAGGCTGTTGCGGGCGTGCAGTTGGTCGCGGCCGACGATGGCCGGCAGGAAGGTGGCGTTGGCGACGTCGAACAGCACGTTGGCGAAGCTCACCACGAGCGCCACGACGACGAGCTGGGCCACGGTGAGCCGGCCCCACCACCAGGCCAGCGGCACGGAGGCCACCGCGACGGCCCGGGCCAGATCCGCGCCGACCTGCGCGCCGCGCAGCGGCAGCCGCTGGACGATCACGCCGGCGGGCAGCCCGATCACGAGCCAGGCGACGTAGCTCGCGGCGGCGATCAGACCCATCTCGAACGCCGACGCGTCCAGCACGGTCAGCGCGGTGAGCGGCAACGCGACCGCACCGACCGCCGACCCCACCGAACTGGTGGTGCCGGCGGCCCACCAGCGCCAGAACACTCCGGCCCCCTGCCCGACGGACATGCCGCCAACCCCCGATCCGAGCCAGTGAGTTCCAAACTGAAACGGACTATAGTCGAGGCTGCGGGCCCAGCGGGAGGTTGATGTGAGACGGGCGGACCTCGGCGACGCCGACTGCGGCATCGCGCAGGCGCTCGGCGTGCTGGGCGACTGGTGGACGGTGCTGATCGTGCGCGAGGTCGCCGGTGGGACCACCCGGTTCGACGCGTTGCAGCGCGAGCTGGGCGTCAGCCGGCGGGCCCTCACCGAGCGGCTCGGCGGGCTGGTCGCGCAGGGCGTGCTGCGCCGCGAGCCCTACTCGGCGCACCCGCCGCGCCACGATTACCTGCTCACCGCCAAGGGGGAGGCCCTGCTCCCGGTGCTGGTCGCGCTTCAGGACTGGGGCACCCGGCACGTGATGGGCGACGGCGCGCTGACCGCCACCGCCGACGCGGAATCGGCCGAGGCGCGCCGGGTGCACCGGCTGGTCGGCCGTCGCGTACCCCCGATGAACCTGCCCCGGCACGACGGCGGCGCGGAACCGCCGGCGGCGCCCGGGCGGTGGACCGTGCTCTACCTCTTCCCGGGGGCGTTCGCGCCGGATGCTCCGGGCCTCCCGCCGAGCTGGGGCGAGATTCCCGGGGCCGTCGGGTGCACGCTCGAATCGCGGACGTACGCCGACCGGCACCCGCTGTTCCGCGCCGCCGGGGCCGAGGTGCGCGGGGTGAGCACCCAGCGGCCCGACCAGCTCGCCGCCTTCGCCGCGCACGCCCGGTTGCCGTACCCGCTGCTCTCCGACGAGGACGGCCGGCTCGCCGCCGGGCTGCTGCTGCCCACCTTCCGGGCCGGCGGCGTGGCCCGGTTCAAGCGGCTCACCCTGCTGCTGGACCCGGAGGCGGTGGTGCGGGCCGTGCAGTTCCCGGTCACCGACCCGGCCGGCTCGGTCGACGAGATGCTCGCCGAGGTGCGCCGCCGCACCGCCGCCGCCGCGGCTTAGGCTCCCTTTCCTGCAGCCGAGCGTGACCCCAGCCCCGAAGTAGCGATGAGCTGGAGCCCGGGGCCGTACGATCATTTGTCATGTCAACTGATCTTCGCTGCGGCGTGCTGGACGACTACCAGGGGGTGGCACTCGGTTTGGCGGACTGGTCCCGGGTCCGGGCCACCAGCTTCCGCGAGCATTTCACCAGCAGCGACGAGCTCGTGGCGGCCATCCACGACTGCGAGATCGTGGTCGCCATGAGGGAGCGCACGCCGTTCCCCGCCGAGGTGTTCGACCGGCTGCCCCACCTGCGGCTGCTCGTCACCACCGGCATGAGCAACGCCGCCATCGACCTGTCGGCGGCGCGGGCGCACGGCGTCACGGTGTGCGGCACGGGCGGCGGCTGGACCTCGACGGTCGAGTTGACGTGGGCGCTGATCCTCGGCCTGGCCCGCCATCTGGTGCCCGAGTCGACCTCGCTGCGCACCGGCGGTCCCTGGCAGCACACCCTCGGTACCGACCTGCACGGACGTACCCTCGGGCTGCTCGGCCTGGGCAGGATCGGGTCGCAGGTGGCGGCGGTCGGGCGGGCGTTCGGCATGGACGTGGTGGCCTGGAGCCAGAACCTGACGCGCGAGCGGGCCGAGGAGGGCGGCGCGCGGCTGGCCCCCGGCCTGGACGCCCTGCTCGCCGGCTCCGACGTCGTTTCCGTTCACCTCGTGCTCGGCGACCGGACCCGCGGGCTCGTCGGCGCGCGGAAACTCGTCCTGATGAAGCCGACCGCCTACCTGGTCAACACCTCGCGGGCGGCGATCGTCGACCAGTCCGCCCTGGCGTCCGCGCTGCGCGAGGGGCGGATCGCGGGGGCCGGGCTGGACGTGTTCGACGAGGAGCCGCTGCCCGCCGGCCATGAGTTCCGTACGCTGCCGAACGTGCTGGCCACGCCGCACCTCGGCTATGTCAGCGAGCGGAACTATGCGACGTTCTTCCGGGACGCCGTGGATGACATCGGCGCCTTCCTCGACGGCAGCCCGATCCGCGTGCTGACCTGACTCACCCGAACCTGGTCCTGGTCGGGAAGGCTGTCTCCCAGCACCTGAAGGTCCTGGAAAACGCCGGGCCCGTGGTGCGCAGCGTGCAGGTGCAGTGGCGTATCTGCACGCTGCGCACCGAACCGCTCGACGAGGTGTTCGCCTGGCTCGACCGGCTAGGAACGTTGTCGGTCAGAGCTCCTGGGAGCGATGCCGCCCGTGCGCAAGCGGCAAGACCCTGTTCGCGAGTGTGCGGTCACAGCCGGGGCAGGGGTCAACGCTCCAGCAAGCGCATGCTGGCTTCGTCGTGGGTGTCGCCGACAGCGGGAGGAAGGTTGTCGAGCTTCTCGATCTGTTCGGCGGTCAGTTCCACGGCGTCGGCCGCAGTGTTCTCCTCGACGCGTGCCACGCGCTTGGTGCCGGGGATGGGGGCGATGTTGTCGCCTCGGGTCAGCAGCCAGGCCAGTGCGATCTGCGCCGGGGTGGTACCCGCTTCGGCGGCAACGGCTTGGACCTCGTCCGCGAGACGCAGGTTGCGCTGGAAGTTCTCGCCGGTGAAGCGCGGGTTGTTCTTACGCAGGTCGGTCTCGTCGAAGCCGCTGGTCGAGCGGATCTGCCCGGTGAGGAATCCGCGTCCCAGGGGCGAGTAGGGAACGAAGCCGATGTTCAGCTCGTTCAGCAGGGGCAGCACCTGTGCCTCCGGGTGCCGCGTCCACAGGGAGTACTCCGACTGGACGGCAGCGATGGGATGCACGGCGTGGGCGCGGCGGATCGTCTCCGGTCCGGCCTCGGACAGGCCGATGTGGCGGATCTTGCCCTCGGTGATCAGTTCGGCCAGTGTCCCGACGGTGTCCTCGATCGGCGTGTTCGGGTCGACTCGGTGCTGGTAGTACAGGTCGATGTAGTCGGTTCCCAGCCGCCTGAGCGAGCCTTCGACGGCGGTGCGGATGTTGGCCGGGCTGCTGTCGAGTTGTCCTGCCCCGCCGCCCGCATGCGAGATCATGCCGAACTTCGTCGCCACCACGGCCTGGTCGCGGCGGCCCTTCAGCGCCTTGCCGAGGAGTTCCTCGTTGATGTACGGGCCGTAGACCTCGGCGGTGTCGAGGAAAGTGACGCCCAGCTCCAGGGCCCGGTGGATGGTGCGGATCGACTCGGCGTCGTCCGTGCCGGCTCCGGTGTAGGCGTAGGACATCGAGACCAAGCCCAGACCGATACGGGAGACGTCCAGGTCCCCCAGCTTGATGTGCTTCATCACAGTTCTCCGTTTCTCTGTAATTTGTACGACTTGCTGCACTGCGAACGGCTCCGCCGCTCATCGCCGGCACTGTTGGCGATCACTCGCGCTGGGCCAGGGGCCGCGCCACCGGGTGGGACGGTCAGGCGACGGGGATCCAGGTGAACCGGCCGTCGGGGCGGCGCTCGGCGCGTCCGAAGACCACGTCGGCAAAGTGGCAGCCGTAGCCGATGGTGTCGGGGCGGCCCAGCTCCTGGACCAGGCGGCGGCGGTACTCGCCGGCTTCGGCGTGGTCGTGGTCGATCCCGCAGCCCCATTCGGGGTGGGTGACCTGGACCGGCGCGTGCATTGCGTCGCCGAACGCGATGAGCCGCCGGCCGCCACCGGTGATGGTGTAGGTGGTGTGGCCGACGGTGTGTCCGACCGAGAACGAGGCCTGCACCCCGGGGAAGATCTCCTCGCCGTCCTCCGCCGTACGGACGCGGGGTGCGAAGGCGGCCAGACGTTCCTCGGTCGCCCCGCCCTCGGCGGCCAGGTCGCGCCGCTCCCACTCGGGTGCCGCGACGAAGTGGGTGGCGTGCGCGAACGGCGGCGCGTCGGTGCCAGGCTCGTTGCTCCAGGCCCAGCCCAGGTGGTCGAGGTGCAGGTGGGTGATGGCGACGGCCTCGATCTGGCGCGGCTCGCGGCCCAGCCGCCGCAGGCCGTCCAGCAGCCCACCGCCGTAGATGCTTCCCAGCATCGGGTTGGCCGGGTCGTCGGGGTAGGACTCGGGTCCGAACCCGGTGTCGATGAGCAGCGCCCTGTCACCCCGCTCGACCAGCAGCCCGCCGATGGCTGCGGGCAGGAAGCCGCCGCTGTCGAGATGATCGCGGTTGGCCGCCCAGTCAGCGTCGGTGGCGGCGGGCAGCCAGCCGCGCGGCTTGCACAGAGCCAGCCCGTCCGGGACGTAGGTGATCTTCAGTTCACCCAGGCGGAGCGAACGAACGCGCGGTGCGCTGGTCAGCCGTAGGCGGTCGAAATCGGTCGTCGTGGCCATATGGTCCTACCCCGTGCTCGAGAAGGTGCCGCCGGGCGGCGGTGCCGACTGGAAGTTACAACTAGAACAGCTCTAGTTGCAACTATCCGAGCTGCAGTAGACTGATGCCATGGCCACCGAGCGCGAGACCCCAGCCCAAGGCGACCGCCAGCTGTGCGGGCTCGTCAAAGACCTGGCCAGTCACATCGAAGCCCACCTTCGGGTCCGGGCGGCCACCCTCGGCCTGACCGCCTCACAGGGCACCGCGCTGCGCGAGCTGACCAGCCCCATGACCCTGCGCGAACTCGCCGAGCGGATGAGCTGCGAGCCCTCCAACGTCACCTTCATCGCCGATCGCCTCGAAGAGCAGGGCTACCTCGAACGCCATCCACACCCCGGCGACCGCCGCGCCAAACAGCTCGTCCTGACCCCCAAGGGCACCGAACTGCGCGAACGCCTCCTCGAGTTGCTCTCCGAAGACTCCCCCCTGTCCCCTCTGGCCCCCGAAGAGCAGGACGCCCTGCAGCACCTCCTCACCCGCGCCCTCATCCGCTGACCCGCCACCTCGGCGTGCAGGGCCCGCAGGTTCGCCGGGGCCCCCAGCTTGTCGATGCGGAGACGTGCCAGCGGGGCTCGCCGCGGTGCACCAGCGGCTGAAACACGGACTACCCGCCGGTCCGGCCGGTCGCCACTCGGTGGCCAGCAGCGACCAGACCTCGATGTCGAGCCGCTCACCGAGGAAACTGGGACGGGGCCCTCGCCGACGAGGAGTTCGCCGCCGACCAGCGCCACCGCTACGACCGGTGGCGGGCCCGGCTGCGGTCGCACGTGGACGCCACGCTGCGCCGGGCGCCCGCCGGGCCGCACGCCGACCCCGGCGACCTGGCGGCCGCCTGCGCGGCCTTCGCGCACGGCCTGGTCGTCCAGGCGCTCTTCGACCCGGCCGCCTTCCCGGCACGCCGGCAGGTGGCGCTGCTCGACCGCTTCCTCGCCGACCCGTTCCCGGCCTGACCGGATCCGGGCCGGCACCCGGCCCGACCACTTCCGGAAGTTGTTGTCGCCCCCGCGGCCCGGCCCTAGACTCCGACTCGGACCGCAGTGATTCGCGGTCGTCGATCTCGTCTCCGAGGGTCCGGGCCGCCGTCGAAGGCGCCTCGCCGGCGAGCACGCCGCGGGCGTATCTGCCCTGCGCGGCGTCCCCACCACCTGAGGAGATCCCATGCTGCCCAAAAGGAGAAGGCGCAAACTGCTCGGTGCCGCCCTGGTCGCCGCCGGGCTGGCCGCCCTGGCGGCGATCACCGCCCCCGGCCCCGCCGCGGCCGCCGCGCTGACCGAGGTGACGAACTTCGGCGCCAACCCGAGCAACCTGCGGATGTACCTGTACGTCCCGGACACCGTCGCGGCCCGGCCCGGCCTGCTCGTGGTCAACCACTACTGCACCGGCAGCGGGCCGGCGATGTACTCCGGCACCCAGTTCGCCGCGCTCGCCGACCGGTACGGCTACCTTGTCGTCTACCCCTCGGTGACCCGGAGCAGCCAGTGCTTCGACGTCTCCTCGCCCCAGGCGCTGCGGCGCGACGGCGGCAGCGACCCGGTGGGCATCAAGTCGATGGTGGACCACGTGCGGCAGCACTACCCCGTCGACCCGAACCGGATCTTCGCGACCGGCGTCTCGTCGGGCGCCATGATGACCAACGTGCTGCTCGGGCTCTACCCGGACGTGTTCAGTGCTGGGGCGGCCTTCGCCGGGGTGCCGTTCGGCTGCTTCGCCACCACCAACGGCTCGGAGTGGAACAGCGAGTGCGCCAACGGCCAGGTGGTGAAGAGCCCGCAGCAGTGGGGCGACCTGGTCCGCAACGCCTACCCGGGGTACAGCGGGCGACGGCCCCGGATGCAGCTCTGGCACGGGACCAACGACGAGACCCTGCGCTACCCGAACTTCACCGAAGAGATCAAGCAGTGGACCAACGTGCACGGGTTGAGCCAGACGCCGGCTTACACCGACAGTCCGCAGTCGGGCTACACCCGCACCCGCTACGGCGGCACCGGCGGCACCGCCACGGTGGAGGCCATCAGCATGCAGGGCGTCTCGCACAACCTGCCGGTCGACGCCGCCCAGGCGGTGCGCTTCTTCGGCCTGGACAGCGCGACGCCGCCTACGAGCCCGCCGCCGACCGGCGCGCCGCCCACGACGCCATCGCCCAGCACGCCCCCGCCCAGCACGCCACCGCCGTCCGGCGGGTGCCGGGTCGTGTACGCGGTGAACGCCTGGAACACCGGGCTGACTGCGTCCGTCACGATCACCAACACCGCGGCCACGGCGGTCAACGGCTGGAGCCTCGCCTTCACCCTGCCCGCCGGGCAGACCGTCACCAGCGGCTGGAACGCCACCTACGCCCCGGCCAGCGGGGCGCTGACCGCCCGCAACGTCTCCTACAACGGGACCATCGCCCCTAACGGCTCGGTGGCCATCGGCTTCCAGGCCACCCACACCGGTAACACCGGCGAGCCCACCTCCTTCACCCTCAACGGCACTCCCTGCACGGTCGCCTGAGGCCGGGCGGCGGCCGCCGGGACCACCCCACCCGGCGGCCGCGCCTGTGCCGGCCCTTAGTTCCGGACTTTTCACAAGACGCGAAAAAAGCCTCGGCCAAGGCTTCGAGGAATTGACATGTGCCGCTGCCCGGCGGAAGGGTCCAGCGGGACGGGCGGGTGACCGCAACATGCCGGTAACCCGTTCGTCGTCCCGCTCCCCACCACCCCGCCACGGAGACGCCCATGTCACCCGTCCCGCCGCACTTCAGCCCACCCCGCCCGCCGCTGCGCCGGCTGCTCGCCGTGCTGGCCACACTCCTCGCCACGGTGGCGCTGGTGGCCCCGCCGTCCCCGGTCCGGGCGGCCGACCCGCTGCTCTCCCAGGGGCGGCCCACCACCGCCTCCTCGGTGGAGAACGCCGGCACCCCGGCCAGCAACGCCACCGACGGCAACACCGGCACCCGGTGGTCCAGCGCCTTCGGCGATCCCCAGTGGATCCAGGTGGACCTCGGCGCGACCGCCACCGTCTCCCGGGTCACCCTGGTCTGGGAGGCCGCCTACGCGCGGGCGTACCAGATCCAGACCTCGACCGACGGCGCCACCTGGACCACCGTCTTCAGCACCGCGGCCGGCGACGGGGGCACCGACGACCTCACGGTCACCGGCACCGGCCGCTACGTGCGGATGACCGGCACCGCCCGGGCCACCGCCTACGGCTACTCGCTGTGGGAGTTCCAGGTCTACGGCAGCACCGGCGGCGGCACCGGCTGCGACACCGCGACCAACGCGGCGCAAGGCCGGCCCGCCACCGCCTCGTCCACCGAGAACGCCGGCACCCCCGCCTCGGCGGCGGTGGACGGCAGCCCGACCACCCGCTGGGCCAGCGCGGCGAGCGATCCGCAGTGGCTCCAGGTCGACCTCGGCAGCGTCCGTACCCTCTGCCGGGTCGTGCTGAGCTGGGAGGCCGCCTACGGGCGGGCGTACCAGATCCAGACCTCGACCGACGGCGCCGCCTGGACCACCGTGTACGCCACCACCACCGGCGACGGCGGCACCGACACCCTGACCGTCAGCGGCTCCGGCCGCTACGTGCGGATGTACGGCACCGCGCGGGCCACCGGCTGGGGTTACTCGCTCTGGGAGCTCACCGTGAACACCGCCGGCGGCGGCACCATCCCGGGCGGCGGATCGCTCGGACCCAACGTGATCACCTTCGACCCGTCGATGTCGAGCGCGAGCATCCAGAGCCAGCTCGACGCGGTCTTCCGCACCCAGGAGTCGAACCAGTTCGGCACCCAGCGGTACGCGCTGATGTTCAAGCCGGGCGACTACTCCGGCATCAACGCGCAGATCGGCTTCTACACCTCGATCATGGGTCTCGGCCGGAACCCGGGCGACGTGCGGATCCACGGTGACGTCACCGTCGACGCCGGCTGGTTCAACGGCAACGCGACCCAGAACTTCTGGCGGTCGGCGTCGAACATGCAGGTGTTCCCCTCGGCCGGGTTCACCCGGTGGGCCGTCTCGCAGGCCGCGCCGTTCCGCCGGATGGACATCCAGGGCGACCTCAACCTGGCCCCGAACGGCTACGGCTGGGCCAGCGGCGGCTACATCGCGGACAGCCGGGTCACCGGCGTCGTCCAGCCGTACTCGCAGCAGCAGTGGTACACCCGGGACAGCAACGTCGGCGGCTACCTCAACGCCGTGTGGAACGTGACCAACTCCGGCGTGGTCGGTGCGCCGGCCACCAGCTTCCCCAACCCGGCGTACACCACCCTGGCGCAGACCCCGGTCAGCCGCGACATCCCCTACCTCTACCTCGACGGCAGCGGCAACTACCAGGTGTTCGTCCCGTCCACCCGGACCAACGCCAGCGGGGCGTCCTGGCTGGGCGGCGCGACGCCCGGCACCTCGGTGCCGCTGAGCCAGTTCTACGTCGCCAAGCCGGGCGACTCGGCCGCCACCATCAACGCGGCCCTGGCGCAGGGTCTGAACCTGCTCTTCACCCCCGGGATCTACCCGGTGAGCGAGACCATCAGGGTCGACCGCCCGGGCACCGTGGTGCTCGGCGTCGGCTACCCGACCCTGATCCCGCAGAACGGCGTCACCCCCATGACCGTCGCCGACGTCGACGGGGTCCGGCTGGCCGGGATGCTCTTCGACGCCGGCCCGACCAACTCGCCGGTGCTGCTCCAGGTCGGCACACCCGGCTCGTCCGCGAGCCACGCCGCCAACCCGACCTCCATCCAGGACGTCTTCTTCCGCATCGGCGGCGCCGGCGCGGGCAAGGCAACCACCAGCCTGGTGGTCAACCAGAACGACGCCCTGATCGACCACATCTGGGCCTGGCGCGGCGACCACGGCACCGGCATCGGCTGGACCGTGAACACCGCCGACACCGGCCTGATCGTCAACGGCAACAACGTCACCGCGCTCGGGCTCTTCGTCGAGCACTACCAGAAGCACGAGGTGATCTGGAACGGCAACAACGGGCGGACCATCTTCTTCCAGAACGAGTTGCCGTACGACCCGCCCAGCGCGTCGGCCTGGATGAACGGCTCGCGGGTCGGCTACGCCGCATTCAAGGTCGCCGACGCCGTCAGCACGTTCGAGGGCTGGGGGATGGGCAGCTACTGCTACTTCAACGTCGACCCGACCATCGCCGCGTACCATAGCTTCGAGGCGCCGATCAAGTCCGGGGTGCGGTTCCACAGCCTGCTCACCGTCTCGTTGGGCGGCAACGGGTCGATCACCCATGTCATCAACGACACCGGCGGCACGGCGCAGGGCACGGACACCGTGCCGGTGAACGTGGTCAGCTACCCCTGACCGGGTGGGGCGGCAGGTGGTCCCTCGCCTGCCGCCCCCTCCCCGGCGCATGACCCGCGTCCGCGCGGGTACGCGGCCTCCGAACGGGGAAGCAGCGGGAACGGAGGAACGGCATGAAGGTCCGAAGCTCCCTGCGCGCGCTGAAGCGCAAGGCCAACTCGATCGTGGTACGCCGCCGCGGCAAGGTGTTCGTGCTCAACAAGGCGGATCCCCGGCAGAAGGCGCGGCAGGGCTGACCGAGTGGCCGACATCCTCATCACCGGAGCCGGCAGCGGGTTCGGCCGGGGCGCCGCGCTCGGGCTGGCCCGGGCCGGCCACCACGTCATCGCCGGCGCCGAGATCTGGCCGCAGGTACGCGAGCTGCGCGCCGAGGCGGACCGCGCCGGGGTGACCCTCGAGGCGATCAAGCTCGACGTCACCGACCCGGCCGACCGGGCGTACGTTCGGCGCCACCGGGTGGACGTCCTGGTGCTCAACGCCGGTGTCCAGGAGGCGGGGGCGGTGGTCGAGATTCCGATGGACCGGGTCCGCCGGTCGTTCGAGGTGAACGTCTTCGGGCACCTGCATCTCGTCCAGGACCTGGTGCCGCCGATGCTGGAGCGGGGCGCGGGCAAGGTCGTCTGGGTGTCCTCCGCGGTCGGCATCCGCACCCGACCGTGGCTCGGCGTCTACGCCGCCACCAAGCACGCCATCGAGGCGCTGGCCTGGGCCATGAAGGGCGAGCTGGAGCCGCGCGGCGTCCGGGTCGCCGTGATCAACCCCGGCCCCTACCGCACCGGGTACAACGACACCGGAGCCGAGGCCATGTTCCAGTGGTGGGACTCCTCCACCGCGCTGCTGGACCGGCCCGACTTCGACGACTACCTGAAGAACCAGCGCGACCCGCAGGAGATGGTCGACGAGATGGTCCTGGTCATCCCCGCCGACCGGCATCCGTTCCGGACGGCCTACCCGCCGGAGGTCCGGCAACAGCTCAGGGAGTTCGAGTCGCAGGTCTGGGACGCGACGACGTGACCCCGGCCGGCGCGGCGTCGTCGGCGCGAGCATCCCGCGCGAGCCGCCGGGCGGCGGCGAAGCGGACCAGCGGCGCGTAGATTCGGGCCGAGTCGGCCAGCGAGGAGAAGTGCGACGAGGCGTTGCCGGCACCGTAGTGGGTGGCGATGGGGACCTGCTCGATCGGCCGTCCCTCCCGGGCCGCGTGGAGCAGCACGTTCATCTCGTACTCGAATCGCTCGCCGGGGACGGTCCGGAGCCAACCGAGCAGCCTCGCCGGGTACGCCCGTAGCCCGGTCTGGGTGTCCTGGACACGGCGGCCGGTGGCGATCCGGAACGCGGCCCGGGTCGCCGCGTTACCGAATCGGCTGCGCAGTGGCACCTCGCCGTCGAACCGGCGGACGCCCAGCGTCGGCGCGCCCGTGTCGCGCATCCGGTCGGCGACCCGCACCACGTCGGGAATCCGGTGCTGCCCGTCGGCGTCCACGCACACCACGTCATGTCCGGGGTGGTGGAGGGCGACGTATCGGAAGCCGGTCTTCAGCACGATCCCCTTGCCCCGGTTGACCCGCCGTTGAAGCACCGTGGCGCCGCGGTCGCGGGCTGCCGCGAGCACTTCGGCCGCGTCGGGGCCGCTGCCGTCGTCGACGACGACCACGTTCGCCGACGGCAGCGCGGCGGCCAGGTCGCCGACGAGCCGCGGCAGGCGGTCCCCGGGTCGGTACACCGGCACCAGCACGATCACGGAACCTCCCGGGGTGAGCCGTCGCCTGCCGGCCCCATTCGTCGCGGCCGATCGACGACCGTGCTTACCCGTGGCGCCGCCCGACGAATCCACTCCGGTCGGGGCGGAGCAGGCCGGCGACGCGCTCTGCCGCCCGGGCCAGGGCGTGTTCCCGGCGCAGCAGCGACTCCGGGCTGCGCAGCCCGAGGTAGCACAGTCGGCTCGCCGCCCGGGCCGCCCGCTCGTGGCCGGCGGGCACCGGGTCGGGTCCGGCCACCGGCACGTCCAGCAGCGCCGCGCCGGACAGCCCGAGCACCTTGCCGGCGAGGAACCGGATCCGGGGCAGGTGCCACGGGTGGGAGACCAGCCCGAGCGGCCGCGCCGGGGTGTAGGCCGACCCGGCGAGCAGTCCGTCCTGGACGGTGTGCGCGAGGTTCTGCAGGGTGGTCCGGGACCGGGTCTCGGCGTGCAGCCGCGCGTACCGGTCGAGGTCGGCGGCGCGGGCCAGGGCCAGCATCAGTTCGGCCTCCCGGCACCCGGCGGGCGGGCCCGGCGCGCCGGCGGGTCCGTGCGGCCAGCCGCCGGTGAACACCACCCGCGCCCCGGCGGCCCGCCGGAACTCGGCGGTGTGCGCGCGGACGTACCCGATGGCGGCCCGGGCCCGGGCGGTGCTCTCCGCGGTGAGCCGGTAGCCGTCGTCGTCGGCGACCACGCCGCGGCCGAACACCAGCAGCGCGGTGGCGGTCGGCGTCACCCGATCCACGGTACGCCGGCCGGCGGTCAGCCCTCGTCCGCGCCGGCCGGGCAGGACAGCCAGGGCGGCTCGCCCACGCCGGTGATCCGCACGCCGCCCCACGGATCGGCCTCGGCGAGCCGGCCCCGGGCGACCCGCTCGCCGACCCGCACCTCGACGTCGCGCCGGCCGGAGCGGAGCAGCCGCAGCATCCGGGGCTCCGGCTCGATCCGCCCGGCCCAGTGGTAGCGCCCGTCGACCGGCTCCCAGCGCCCGCTGGCGTGCAGGCGGACCGCGGTCCCGGCGATCTCCGCCGGCCCGTGCCAGCTCACCGCTCGATCCGCTCGTGCGCGCGGGTCAGCTCGTCGGTCAGGTCCGCGGCGCGCCGGACGCCCTCGATGCCGCTCCAGAGCAGCGTGGTCAGGTAGTCGGTGAGCGCGGCCCGGCGGATCGGCTGCCCGTGCGTGGCCCACCAGTCGCCGACCGCCTGCACGAAGCCGACCAGCCCGTACGCCCAGGGCTCGGCGGGACCGGCGTCGAGCCCGAGCGCGCGCAGCCGGTCGCCGATCACCCGGGCCAGGCCGGTGGCCACCTGCCGGCTGGTGCCGGCCACCACCTGATGGATGCCGGGATGCCCGGCCTCGTGCAGCAGGAACCGGTAGAGCGTCGGCTCCGATTCGATCACGCTCAGGTACGCGTCGATGGTCGCCTCCACCAGCGCGCGCTCCTCGCGGACCTGCTCGACGGCGGGGGCCACGGCGTCGACGACCCGGGCCGCCACCACCTCGCTGACGGCCAGCCAGAGCTGGGCCTTGTCGGCGAAGTAGCGGTAGAGCACCGGTTTGCTGACCCCGGCCGTGGCGGCCACCTGGTCCATGTCGACCGCGGGGCCGTGCCGCAGCAGCGCCTGCACGGCGGCCCCGATCAGCTCCTGCCGGCGCTGCTCGCGGTGATCGGCCCAGCGGTCCCGGCGGCCGGAGCGCGGGGGTGCGGGCGGCTCCGGCGGGGCGTCCGAGGCATTGACATCGGTGGAGGTGCGTCGCATGCTACCACTCGTAACAGTTACTCGAAGTTACGTCAATATGGAGGGGCCATGGAGGGGACGACGCCGGCCGGATTCCCGCGCGAGGCGGTGGCCACCCGCCTGCTCGCCGCCTCGGTGCGCACGAGCTACGACCCCGCCGTCGACATCGACTGGTCGGCGCCGCACGTCCCCGGGGTGTACTGGATGCCGCCCCGGCGCAGCACGCTCTACGGCACCGCGTTGTGGGAGGGGATGAGCGAGGAGCAGCGGATCGCGCTGACCCGGCACGAGGTGGCCAGCGTGGCCAGCGCCGGGCTGTGGTTCGAGACGATCCTCATGCAGATGCTCATCCGGCACTACTACGACGCCGACCCGACCAGCCGGCACGCCCAGTACGCGCTCACCGAGGTCGCCGACGAGTGCCGGCACTCCATTATGTTCGGTCGGCTCATCGAGGCCCTCGGCTGCCCGGTCTACCGGGCCGACCCGGTCGACCACATGCTCGGGCGCTGGCTCAAGGCCACCGCCACCGGCCCGCAGATGTACGCGGCCATCCTCATCGCCGAGGAGATGCTCGACGCGTTCCAGCGGGAGGCCATGGCCGACGAGTCGATCCAGCCGCTGATCCGGATGGTGTCCCGGATCCACGTGGTCGAGGAGGCCCGGCACGTGCGTTTCGCCCGCGACGAGCTGGCCCGCCAGGTCGAGGCCGCCGGCCCGGTCGGGCTGGGCTACGCGCGGCTGGTGATCGGGCGGGCGGCGTACTCGATCACCCGTCGCCTGGTCAATCCGCGGGTCTACGCGGCCGTCGGCATCCCGCCGGCGGCCGCGGTGGCCGCGGCCCGGGCGAACCCGCACTGGCGGGCCACGCTGCGCTGGTCGGCCCAGCGCATCGCCGAACACCTCGCCGAGCTGGGCCTGATCGCCGGTCCGGGCCGGCTGCTCTGGCGTCGCGCCGGACTTCTGGCTGACTGACCGACGGTGGCCCCCGGAGGGCGGCCGCCGCCGGTCGGGGCGGCATCAGGACGTGGGGAAGTTGTCCGGGGTGCGGATGCGGTTGCGCATGAAGTTTCCCGAGTCGGTGAGGACGGCGGTGACGGCGTAGCTGCCGCCCGCGCAGGTGCCCGGCCGGAACGCCACGCTGCCTCACTCGAGTACGTCCAGTTCGCTTGACATTCTCTCCGCCATATGGGCGGAGATTTCCTCCACGCTGCGTGTGGAACACGCGGCGCCCAGGCGGATTCCTGCTTCTCGGCGCGGTGCCGGCAGGGGTGCCGGTCTTACCTGCGCTCCACAGGCGTTTAGGCTCTCCCAGCGTCCCTGGGCGAGGATGTTCTTGGCCGCGTTGACGTCCCGGTCGTGGGCCGATCCGCACGGGCAGGTCCACGACCGGACGAACAGCGGCTTCCGGCCATCTATGCGCCCGCACGTCGAGCACGTCTGCGACGACGGCGCGAACCGGTTGATCTTGGCGAAGGTCCGTCCGGCGCGGACGGCCTTGTACTCGAGCATGCCAACGAACTGCGACCAGCCGGCGTCGTGCACCGACTTCGCCAGTCGGGTCCGGCCGAGGCCGACGACGCACAGGTCCTCGACGTACACCGCTTGGTTGTCGCGGATGATCCGTGTGGAGAGCTTGTGCTGCCAGTCCCGCCGGGTATCGGCTACCCGCGCATGCGCGCGGGCCACCTTCACGACGGCCTTGGTGCGATTCGCGCTGCCCCGCTGCTTGCGGGACAGGTCCTGCTGCAACCGGCGCAGCTTGCGGGCCGCCCGGCGCAGGAATTTCGGCGCGTCGATCTTCGTGCCGTCGGAGAGGACCGCGAAGTGGGTCAGCCCCAGGTCGATGCCCACCTCGGTGCCGGCCGGGGGCAGCGGCTGGTCGGGGGCGGCCACCACGAACGAGGCGAAGTACCGTCCGGCTGCGTCCTTGATGATTGTGACCGAGGTGGGGTCCGCGGGCAGTGCCCGTGACCACCGCACTGCCAGGTCGCCGATCTTCGGCAGCCGCAGTCGACCGTTGTCGAGCAGCTTGAAGCGGGCGTTGGCGGTAAACCGGACGGCCTGCCGGTTGTCCTTGCGGGAACGGAACCGGGGTGGCGCGACGGTGCGGCCTTTGCGTTCGCCGGTCAGCGAGGAGAAGAAGTTCCGGTAGGCGGCGTTCAGGTCCGCAAGGGCCTGCTGGAGCACCACGGCCGAGACCTCGCCCAGCCATGCCCGTTCGGGCGTCTTCTTCGCCTCGGTAATCACCCGCTTGGACAGCTCGCCGTCGGAGACGTACGGCAGCCCATCTTCGCGTGCTGACTGGCGGATGCGCAGCCCGTCGTTGAACACGACCCGCGCGCACCCGAACGCCCGAGCCAGCGCTTCCTGCTGGGCGGGTGTCGGGTAGACGCGGTAGTTGTAGCGGAGCTGCACATTGGACAGCTTGCCATCGGCCTATGACACAGATTGGGGACATCAAAGCGGGGGACACTGGGTTCTCGTCCTGCATGTCCACTTGGTCTTCGCGACCAAGTTCCGGCACACAGTGTTCGACGACTGGCACCTGACCCGCCTGGTGGAAATCATGCGGGCGGTAGGCGTCGACTTCAAATGCGAACTCATCGAGTTCAACGGCGAAGGCGAACACGTGCACCTGCTGGTCGACTTTCCGCCCATGGTCGCCCCGTCGAAGCTGGTCAACAGCCTCAGGCGTGTCCTCACGGCGGATGCGGCAGGAGTTCCCCGACCTGACGTCCCACTACTACCAGGCCAACCGGCTCTGGTCAGCCTCACACTTCGCCGGGTCCCTCGGCGGCGCACTCCTGACCGTCCTGCGTCAATACATCGAACAGCAGAACCAGCCGGGATAGAGCCGCCCGGGCCAAGTCGGCCCTCCCGCGCCGGCCTTCACCCCCGCCCTCAGGGGCGTAGCACTGACCCGAATCTAGGTAGGCGCCGAGGGTAGAGGCGAGCGCCGATCCGTGCAACCACTCAGCGGCCGCGGCGCCACCCGGAGCGCAGCCGGAGCGCGTTGCAGACGTCGAACACCCCGGAGACGTCCCAGGCCAGCTCGCCGGCCGCCCGCCGGGTCTCCGGATCGGTCACCACCCCGGCCAGGATCACCACCCGGTTCTGCGCCGTGACCGTGATCTGCTGGCGCCGGGTGGTCCAGTCGATGCTCAACCGCTGCGCCACCAGGGCGGCCAGCCGTACGTCCGCGCCGTCGGGCGGGGGCCCGTCGTCGGCGAACGGGAAGTCGGGGTACGGCCAGGACATCACGAGCTGCGGGCTCCTTCGGCTCGTTCGCGGTTCTCCACCGGCGCCGCGGGACGCCGCGGCGCCGGACCGACCGACCCGCCCAGCGCCCGGGCCCGGCTGTCGACGACCGCGAAGACCCCGTCCAGCCGCATCGTGTGCAGCACGGTACGCACGAACCGGGACGGCGCCACCAGGCACAGCCGCCGCCCGTCGCGCCGGGTCTCCTGGTGGGCCCGGACCAGCAGCCCGAGCCCGGCCGAGTCGATCACCTCGACCTCGGTGAGGTCGACAAGCACCCGGTCACCTACCGTGGCGGCCTCCGCCAGCGCCCGGCGTACCCGCTCGGCGGAGTCGGCCTCGGGGACGGCCGGCGGCCCACCCACCTCGTCGAGGTCGTCGACGCCGAGGCCGCCGTCGTGCAGGGTGGCCCGCGCACCGCACCGGGGGCAGTGGTGCGGCCCGGACGCGAAGGGCGAGCCGACCCAGCCGTTCTCGAACACCAGCGTCCAGACCACCTCGGCGTCCGGCAGGATGCAGCCGGTGCCCGTGACGCTGTCGCCGCAGCCGTCGCAGATGAGCAGCATCAGGTGCTCCGCGGGTACGACCGTCACAATCCCTCCTTCCGCCGCACGCCCGGTCGGGGCGGCGGTTCCTTCCCGGGCGCCGGGCGCCCGGCGGCCAGCACCGCGAGGACGACCGCGACGGCGGCGAACCCGGACTGCACGACCAGCGGCCACACCGCCGGCCCGCCGGGACCGGTGTCCACCAGGCCCACGACGATCGCGCCGAGCAGCGCGGCGGCCACCCCGAGCGCGAGGGTCAGCCAGACCGGCGCGGCCGTGCGCCCGGGCACGACCAGGCGACCCGCCGCGCCGACGGCGAGCCCGACGACGAGCGCCCCGACCAGCGTGCTGCCGTTCACCGTTCCTCCCTCGTCCGCCCCGGCTGTCCGCTCCGGCCCCCCACTCTGCGCAGCGGCCTTGGCGGGCGCCGCGCGGTTGTATGACAGTTCCGTGACAAAAGCCGGGAACGGCTGACGCGGTTGGGCCACTTGGGGGCGGCCGGTCATGATGCGGGTATGACGGCCGTACTGGTGATCGAGGACGACGACCGTATCCGGCTCGCGCTGCTGCTCGCCCTGGAGGAGGAGGGCTATTCCGCGTACGGCGCGGCGACCGCGGAGGAGGGGCTGCGCCGGCAGCGGGAGAGCCGGGCCGACCACGTGCTGGTCGACCTGATGCTGCCCGGCCTCGACGGGTTCGAGTGCATCCGCCAGTTGCGCCGGGACGACGACGTCCCGATCGTGGTGGTCAGCGCCCGCGACGACACCCACGACATCGTCGCAGCGTTGGAGGCCGGAGCGGACGACTACGTGGTCAAGCCGGTGGCCATCAAGGAGCTCTCCGCCCGGCTTCGTGCCCTGCGCCGGCGCGGCCGGGTCGTGGCGGCCACCGTCCCCGCCCAGGTCTTCGGGGACCTGGAGATCAGCGCCGAGGCCGGCGAGGTTCGCCGCGCCGGCCGGGCCGTCGCGGTGACCCGGACCGAGTTCCGGCTGCTCTGCGAGCTGGCCGAGCACGCCGGACGGGTGCTGTCCCGGCAGCAGCTGCTGCACCGGGTCTGGGGGTACGAGACCGGCGACGAGCGGCTGGTCGACGTGCACGTGGGCCGGCTGCGGCAGAAGATCGAGCCGGACCCGGCCAACCCACGGCACCTGGTCACCCTCCGCGGCCTCGGTTACAAGCTCCAGCGGTGACCCGCCTCGGACTGCGTGCCCGGGTCACCGCCGCGTTCGCGGTCGGTGCCCTGCTGCTCGCCGCCGTGATGGCCCTCTTCTCGTACGACCTGACCCGCCGCTCCCTGCTCGAGGAGCGGGAGCGCACCGCCGTCCGGGCCGCGTACTACGACGCCGCGGTGGTGCGGTCCGGGTTGGACACCGGGACCCCGGACGTGGTGGCGGTGCTGCGCTCCCTGGACACCGGCAGCAGCCGCCGCCCCCTGCTGCACCTGCGCGACGGCTGGTACGCCCGCACCGCCGACGTCGGGGCCGGCTCGGTCCCGGCGGAGCTGCAACGGCTGGTCGCCGCCGGCCGGCCGGCCGTGCAGCGGGTCCGCGTGGACGGGCAACCGGTCCTGCTGGTCGGCGTCCCGCTCGCCGGCGAGCTGGGCTACTACGAGCTGACCTCGTTGCGCGAGGTCGAGGAGACCTTCCAGGTGATCGGGCTGGCGCTGACCGCGGTGGCCATCATGGTCGCCGGCGCTGGCGCCGCCCTCGGCTGGTACGCGACCCGGCACAGCGTCCGGCCGCTCACCGCGGTCGCCGACGCCGCCGAGCGGATCGCCGCCGGTGACTTCGCCACCCGGCTCGACCCCACCACCGACCCGGACCTCACCAGGCTCTCCACCTCGTTCAACCACATGGTCGACCAACTGGTGCGGCGGATCGAGCGGGACCGCCGGTTCGCCGCCGACGTCAGCCACGAGCTGCGCTCCCCGTTGCAGACCCTGGCCGCCGCCGCGAGCGTGCTGACCCGCCGGCGGGAGCACCAGGACGAGCGCACCGCCACCGCGGCGGGGCTGGTCGCCGACGAGGTGGACCGGTTCCAGCGCCTGGTGGACGACCTGATCCAACTGGCCCGCACCGAGCAGCCCGCGCACCGCGACACGATCGACGTGGCCGGGCTGGCCCGCGCCGCCTGCCGGGAACGGTCCCTGCCGGAGAGCCTCGTCGAGGTGGCCGAGGGCACCCCGGCCCGGTGGCGGGTCGACCGGCGCCGGGTCGAGCAGATCCTGCTGAACCTGCTCGACAACGCCGTGCGCTACGGCGGCGGCCCGGTCGCCGTACGCCTCGGCATGCGCGACGGAATCGGCGTGCTCGACGTCGACGACGACGGACCGGGCGTGCCGGCGGCCGACCGGGAGGCCATCTTCGACCGCTTCGTCCGTGGCCGGGCCGCGCACGCCCGGGCCGGCACCGACGGCACCGGCCTCGGCCTGGCCCTGGTGGCCCAGCACGCCGCCGCGCACGGCGGACACGCGGCCGTGGTGGAGCGCGACCGGGGCGCCCGGTTCCGGGTCGAGCTGCCGGGGGCGGGCGGATGACCCGGCGACTTGTCCCACTGCTGATCGCCGCGGCGCTGCTCGGCGGCTGCGGGGTGCCGGTCGACGACGAGCCCCGCCCGGTGCGGCCGCCGCCCGGCGGCTTCCCGACCCCGGCGGGCACGGCGACGGCCGACCCGGACGGGCGGGTCGACGAGCCGCTCTGCTTCGTCCAGGGCGACGGGCTGACGGCGGTCACCCGCCGGGCCGACGGCCTGCCCGGCGTGGACGCCCACCTGCAGCACCTGCTGGCCGGGCCGGACGGCGCGGAGCGGGACCGCGGGCTCGCCACGGCCCTGCCGGGCACGGTCGCGGTGGCCGGGGCCACCCTGAGCGGCACGGTGGCCACCGTCGACGTGCGGCAGGCCGGCGAGGAGACCGGCCGCAACGACGAGGTCCTCGCCTTCGGGCAGATCGTCTGCACGCTGACCCAGCGCCCCGACGTGGACAGCGTCGCGTTCCGCCGGGACGGGCAGCCGCTGGAGGTGCCGAGGGCCGACGGCAACCTCTCCGCGCTGCCGCTCACCGCCGCCGACTACCGGCCGCTGCTGCACCGCTGACGGCCGGAAGTGGTTGGGGTCACCGCTCTTTTGCCCGACTTTGGGCGAAATCTCCATCGTCCATTCGGTTGATTGGCGGCAACCTTTGGTCTATGGTCACTGGCACGACCGGTGCTTGGGAGGCACCCGTTCTCCTCAGGACAGGAAGGGCAGCATGACCACGACGACCATCGCGCCGACGACGACCAGCGAGGTGCACCGCGCGGCGGTGACCGGCGAGGAGACCCGCGCCAGCGAGCTGATCGCCGCCCTGGCCGCGCTGCCCGAGGGGCACCCGGAGCGGCCGGCGCTGCGCAACCAGGTCATTGAGGCGTGGCTGCCGCTGGCCAACCACCTCGCCGCCCGCTACAGCGGCCGCGGCGAGCCCGCCGGCGACCTGGCCCAGACCGCGGCCCTCGGCCTGATCAAGGCGGTGGACCGGTTCGACGCCTCCCGCGGCGTGGACTTCGCCGGCTTCGCCATCCCGACCGTCCTGGGCGAGATCAAGCGGCACTTCCGCGACCGCACCTGGAACATCCGGGTCCCGCGCCGCCTCCAGGAGCTGCGGCTGCGCATCTCCGAGGCGAACAGCACCCTGACCCAGACCCTCAACCGGGCCCCGACGGTCGCCGACATCGCCAGCCACCTCGACGTCACCGAGGAAGAGGTGCTCGAGGGCCTGGAGGGTGCCCGCGCCTACAACGCCGTCTCGCTCTCCACCCCGATCGGCGACGGCGACAGCGCCACCGAGCTGGGTGACACCCTCGGCACCGACGACAACGAGTACGAGCTGGCCGAGCTGCGCGCCTCCCTCGGCCCGGCGCTCGCCACCCTCGACGAGCGCGAGCAGAAGATCCTCACCCTGCGCTTCTACGGCAATCTGACCCAGAGCGAGATCGCCGCTCAGGTCGGCGTGTCCCAGATGCACGTGTCCCGGCTGCTCGCCCGCGCGCTGACCAAGCTGCGCGGCCAGCTCACCGAGGCCTGACCCGCCAGGGCGGGACGCCCGCCCTTCTCCCCGGTTCACGCGAAGCGCTGCCGCCTCGCCCCGGGCCTGCGCACCGCCACCGACTCCCCTCGGTGGCGGTGCGTCTTGCGGTCCACCCGCCCCGCCCGCCCCACGGTCCGGTGCGGTGCATACTTGCGCGGATGCAATCGTTGCCGGGGGCGATTCCGCCGTTCGGCTGGCACAGAGGCGGTAGTGGTGGTCGACCAGACGATCCCGCGGCGGCGTGAAACGACCCCGGCGGCCGGCGCGCCGGTGTCGGATCCGGGCCTCCGCCAGCTGTTGGCCGGCCTCACCGCGGTCCGGGACGGCGACTTCGGCACCCGGCTTCCGGAGGACGCCGACGGACTGCTCGGCGAGATCGCCACCGTGTTCAACGGCATGGTCGACCAGCTCTCCCTGTTCACCTCCGAGGTCACCCGGGTCGCCCGGGAGGTCGGCACCGAGGGGCAGCTCGGCGGCCAGGCCGACGTGCCCGGCGTGTCGGGCACCTGGAAGGACCTGACCGACTCGGTGAACGCGATGGCCGGCAACCTGACCGACCAGGTACGCGACATCGCCGAGGTGGCCACGGCGGTGGCCCGGGGCGACCTGTCGCAGAAGATCACCGTCGACGTGCGCGGCGAGATCCTGGAGCTGAAGGTCACCATCAACACGATGGTGGATCAGCTCTCCTCGTTCGCCGACGAGGTGACCCGGGTGGCGCGGGAGGTCGGCAGCGAGGGCCGGCTGGGCGGTCAGGCCGAGGTGCCCGGCGTCGCCGGCACCTGGCGCGACCTGACCGACTCGGTGAACTTCATGGCCGGCAACCTGACCAGCCAGGTCCGCAACATCGCCCAGGTCACCACCGCCGTGGCCCGCGGCGACCTGTCGCAGAAGATCACCGTCGACGCCCGCGGCGAGATCCTGGAGCTCAAGAGCACCATCAACACGATGGTGGACCAGCTCTCCTCGTTCGCCGACGAGGTGACCCGGGTGGCCCGGGAGGTCGGCACCGACGGCCGGCTCGGCGGCCAGGCCCAGGTCAGCGGCGTCGCCGGCACCTGGCGCGACCTGACCGACTCGGTGAACTCGATGGCGGTCAACCTCACCGACCAGGTACGCAGCATCGCCCAGGTGGCCACCGCGGTGGCCCGAGGCGACCTGTCGCAGAAGATCACCGTCACCGCGCACGGCGAGATCCTGGAACTGAAGAACACCATCAACACGATGGTGGACCAGCTCTCCTCGTTCGCCGACGAGGTGACCCGGGTGGCCCGCGAGGTCGGCACGGAGGGCCGCCTCGGCGGCCAGGCCGACGTCAAGGGCGTATCGGGCACCTGGAAGGACCTCACCGAGTCGGTGAACGTCATGGCGGACAACCTCACCGCCCAGGTCCGCAGCATCGCGGAGGTCACCACCGCGGTCGCCAAGGGCGACCTGACGCAGAAGATCCGGGTGGACGCCCGGGGCGAGATCCTCGCTCTGAAGGAGACCATTAACACGATGGTCGACCAGCTCTCCGCGTTCGCCGACGAGGTGACGCGGGTGGCCCGCGAGGTGGGCACCGAGGGCCGGCTCGGCGGTCAGGCCCGGGTCTCCAACGTGGCCGGCACCTGGAAGGACCTGACCGACAACGTCAACGAGATGGCGAACAACCTGACCAACCAGGTGCGCTCCATCGCGCTGGTCGCCACCGCGGTCGCCCAGGGCGACCTGAGCCGGCAGATCACCGTCGAGGCGAAGGGCGAGGTCGCGGTGCTCGCCCAGACCATCAACACGATGGTCGGCACGCTCAGCGCGTTCGCCGACGAGGTGACCCGGGTGGCCCGCGAGGTCGGCACCGAGGGGCAGCTGGGCGGTCAGGCGCGGGTGCCGAACGTGGCCGGCACCTGGAAGGACCTGACCGACAACGTCAACTCGATGGCGAACAACCTCACCGGCCAGGTGCGCAACATCGCCCAGGTGACGACCGCGGTGGCCCAGGGCGACCTCACCAAGAAGATCGACGTGGACGCCCGCGGCGAGATCCTGGAACTCAAGACCACCATCAACACGATGGTCGACCAGCTCTCCAGCTTCGCGGCCGAGGTCACCCGGGTGGCCCGCGAGGTCGGCAGCGAGGGCCGCCTCGGCGGCCAGGCCGAGGTGGAGGGCGTCTCCGGCACCTGGAAGCGGCTCACCGAGAACGTCAACGAGCTGGCCGGGAACCTGACCCGGCAGGTGCGGGCCATCGCCGAGGTGACCAGCGCGGTCGCCACCGGGGACCTGACCCGCTCGATCACGGTCGACGCCTCCGGTGAGGTCGCCGAGCTCAAGGACAACATCAACTCCATGGTGGAGTCGCTGCGCGAGACCACCCGGACCAACCAGGAACAGGACTGGCTCAAGACCAACCTGGCCCGCATCTCCGGCCTCATGCAGGGCCACCGGGACCTGGAGGTGGTCGCCGGCCTGGTGATGAACGAGCTGGCCCCGCTGGTCTCCGCGCAGCTCGGCACGTTCCTGCTGGTCGACGAGGCCGCCGACCGCCGGGGCCTGCGGGTGGTCGGCGGCTACGGCCACGACGCCACCCGCCGCCGCTACGCCCTCGGCGACTCGCTCGTCGGGCAGGCCGCGCTGAGCAAGCGGGCCATCGTGGTGGACGCCGTGCCGGCCGACTACGTCACCGTCTCGTCGAGCCTGGGCGCCGCCGTGCCGCTGCACCTGGTGGTGCTGCCCATCCTCTTCGAGGACCAGGTGCTCGGCGTCATCGAGCTGGCCAGCATGGGCCGGTTCACCGAGGTCCAGCGCGACTTCCTGGAGCAGCTCACCGAGACCATCGGCGTCAACGTCAACACCATCGTCGCCAACGCCCGCACCGACGTGCTGCTCACCGAGTCGCAGCGGCTGGCCGCCGAGCTCCAGGCCCGCTCCGAGGAACTGCAGGCCCGCTCCGAGGAGCTCCAGAGCTCCAACGCCGAGCTGGAGGAGAAGGCCGCCCTGCTGGCCCGGCAGAACCACGACATCGAGACGAAGAACTCCGAGATCGAGCAGGCCCGCCAGGAGCTGGAGGCGCGGGCCCAGCAGCTCGCGCTCGCCTCGAAGTACAAGTCGGAGTTCCTGGCCAACATGAGCCACGAGCTACGTACGCCGCTGAACTCGCTGCTCATCCTCGCCCAGCTGCTGGCCCAGAACCCCAACCGCAACCTCACCCCCAAGCAGGTCGAGTACGCCACCGTCATCCACTCGGCCGGCGCCGACCTGCTCCAGCTCATCAACGACATCCTCGACCTGTCCAAGGTCGAGGCCGGCAAGATGGACATCAACCCGGAGACGTTCGAGCTGTCTACGCTGCGCGACTACGTCGACGCCACCTTCCGCCCGCTCACCACGCCGCGCGGACTGGAGCTGAACCTGATCACCGGCCCGGACGTGCCGGCCCGGCTGCACACCGACGAGCAGCGGCTGCGGCAGGTGCTGCGCAACCTGGTCTCCAACGCGGTCAAGTTCACCGAGAAGGGCCGGGTGCAGCTGCGCATCGAGCGGGCCCGCCCGGACGAGCTGCCGGCCGGGATGCCGCCGGCGGAGACGGTCATCGCGTTCCGGGTCGTCGACACCGGCATCGGCATCGCCGAACAGCACCTGAGCGCCATCTTCGACGCGTTCCAGCAGGCCGACGGCACCACCAGCCGGCGGTACGGCGGCACCGGCCTGGGCCTGTCCATCAGCCGGGAGATCGCCCGGCTGCTCGGCGGGCAGATCACCGCGCAGAGCGTCCTCGGCCAGGGCAGCACCTTCACCCTCTACCTGCCCGCCACGGCCGCCCCGTCACTGCCGGACACCGGCGTCGCCTTCCCGGCCACGGCAACGGCGGCACCCGTCGAGTCGGAGGCCCAGCGCTGGGTGGAGCAGCAGCAGCGACGGGTGCTGGTGCTCGAAGCGCACGAGAAGGGACTGCTCACCCTGCTGGCCCGCGGGGTGGCCGCGGGGACCGGCGGCCCGGTCGAGGTGTCCACCGCGGTCGACGTCGAGTCGGCCGTCGACACGCTCGCCCGGCACCGCCACCACCTGCTCGTGGTGCAGCTCGACCCGGCGGACGAGCATGGCACGGCGCTGCTCAAGGCGCTGCACGAGCACCCCGGCCTGCGCGGCCTGCCGGTGCTGGCGTACCACGGGAAGCCACTCGCCGGCGGGCAGGACACCCTGCTCCAGGGGATGGCGGCGGACCGCCCGCTGGAGATCCTCGGCAGCCTCGACGAGCTGCGGGAGCGGATCGTGCTGCACCTGACGGCGGACACGCCGGAGCGGGTGCCGTCCTTCCCGGCGCCGGGCGCCGACCTCAGCCCGGTCAGCGACCCGGTCGTCCGGGAACTGTCCGGCCGCAAGGTGCTCGTGGTGGACGACGACGCCCGCAACGTCTTCGCCCTGACCAACATCCTCGAACTGCACGGCATGGATGTGGTCTACGCGGAGAACGGCCGCAAGGCCCTCGAGACGCTGATGCGGCACGACGACATCGACCTGGTGCTGATGGACGTGATGATGCCCGAGATGGACGGATACGCGGCCACCGCCGCGATCCGCGCCATGCCCCGCTACGCGGACCTGCCGATCATCGCGGTGACCGCGAAGGCGATGCGCGGGGACCGGGAGAAGAGCATCTCCTCGGGCGCCAGCGACTACGTCACCAAGCCCGTGGACGCGGAGGACCTGCTCACCTGCATCCACCGCTGGCTCACCAGCTGAGCCTTATCCCCGGGCTTGGGATTCGAGTCCCTAGCAGCGCACCAACGATCAAGGCCCTGGCCTGCCGTTACGCCTGACCGGAGCCTTTCGTGCCCGCGGTCGGGTGCCCAATGGTGCTCGGGGGCGGTTGGACCGTTCTGCCGACCCCAGGACGACGCGCTGCAGCCGTGGACGACGCGCAATCCGGCTTCGGGTCCACGCCCCAGGTCAAACGCGGTAGCCCTGCCGCCCTGGGCATGGGTTTCCATAGTTGTCCCGGTGAGGGCGCATTACCGTGGATGGGCTGGTCCGGTCGAACTCCCGCTGGCAGTATGCGCAGCGCACCCGATAGCGGGCGTCTGGACGAGGGCGTGCTCTGGTCGAGCGCAGAACGCTGGAGTGGCGGGAGCGGGAGAACGTGGTCCGTTCGCCATACTCTCCGGCCTTCGCCAGTTCGATCTCGAAGCGCGGCTCGAACTTGATGTCGGTGTTCTCCAGGGATGTGATCTTCCAGTTAAGAAGGCTCTTTATGCCGGGACCCGATGAGCGACCGCCGGTCTGGTCCCAGACGTAGAGGTATTCCTGTCCCGTCCCGCCCTTGCGCCACTTGAACGTCAGCGAGTACGGCTCGACCAGCCGCTGTACTCCGTCGTAAGTTATGCGCAGCAGTGTTTGCGAGCGCCCGGCATGCATGATCGGCGTGCGCAGCTCGGCTGGGAAGAAAGCAAGCTGGTTGGCGTCGCCATACTGGAAGGATGAGAACAGCGAGCGGAGTTCGCCTTTGAATCGGTCCACCGCGAGGGCGAAGTCCATCCGGCTCTCCGAGACGCAGACGATCTTGCTCCAATAGCCGCGCATTACCTCGAACGGCACGGCGAGCAGGAGTCCAAGGGCGGCCTGTGGGCTCTGCTCGAAGATCGTCTTGCGTAGGAAGGTTGTCACGATCCTCGTCCTGTCCACCGCGATGTCGTTGTTGACAAAGATTGAGTAGACGAGGTCGAACAGGTCGTTGGACATGTGGCGCTGCAGCAGACATTTGAGCTTGTCGGCTAGGGCCTCCTCCAGGCTGACCACCTCGAGGCTGGCCGCGCAGTCCGCCTGGTCGGAGTAGGGGTGGATGAGCTTCCGCTGTTGAATCGGCAGATAGAGCTGGCCGAACTCGGTGACGTCCATGCGTAGCGCGATAGTCATCTTGCTGGCCTTGCCGTAAAAGTCCTTAAAGTACAGCGTGAACTTGTGTACGGTCTTGCCCTTGTCGATGCTGCGCTGATCGGTCTGAGCGTTCCGGTCGAGGTCGAACTCGACCCCGGTCCGTGCCTGGATCATCCGGCAGGCGCCGTTCAATGCGTCAAGAAGCTGGGTGGGGTGCAGGCCGGTGGGAGCGGCGAAGTCCAGGTCTCCCGAGAACCTGGTGTTGACGAAGTACCCCTTGCGGAATGCGTTGCCGCCTTTGAGAACCAGCCGGTTGCGCATCAGCTGGTTGTCGGCGTACAGACCGGCCAGCAGCCACCCGTACAGGTAGTCACGCTGCACGTCGGAGGTGTGGACACCGAGGAGTTTGCCCGTCGCGTCGATCTCGTCGCGGTTGATCACGCGAAGATTCTCCTATCTGTCCGTTCTATCCGCCACTGAGTTACCGCCGTGCTTCGCATGGGGCGGATATCGGCGGGAATGGGACTCGTCGGCGTGGCTCCCAGCGGCGAGGTTGCTCTCGGGTGCCACCTTGACCGGCATCAACGTCGAAGGTGCGCGATTACCGGCTCACGGTCCGCCGGCACCCGACTTACCGACGTCCGCCTCAAGGACGTCCCGTTCGACGGCTGTCGCTCTGACTACGACAGCATCCCCACCTGGTCCACCTGCCGCCTCCCGGGCATCGCCCTGCGCTCCTGCGACCTAACCGGCCTGGAACTGGACGCCTGCCATCCCGTCAGCGCCGACCAGGGGTCTGCCACGACTGAAGGCAGACCTCGGAAACCTGCGGGGCGTCATCGTCGGTGAGAACCAGGTTCCTGACCTCACCCGGTTTGCCATCGACGCCCTCGCGCCACCGTACGCAGCGACTGACGCCAGGGACGGGCTCAGGCGGCGGGCGTACCCCGAAGCGGTCGTGCATCGTCGACGGCCTCCCTCGGCGGAGGGGACGGCTGAGCCACATGGAAGCGGCCCGGCGGGTGGTCACCCGCCGGGCCGCTCCGAAAGGGATCAGGTCACCAGGGCGTCGGGGCCGGTGGCGGCACCACCGGCGGGCGGTCGTTGCAGGTGATGGTGTTCGGCAGCAGCCAGAGGGCGAGCCAACCGCCGTCGTTGCCGCCCAGGTCGGTGAGGCTGAACTCCGACCCGGCCGGGGTGAAGTGGAACGAGCCGCAGTTGTTCACCCCGACGGCGCCGACGTTGCGGGCGTCCACGTTGGCGAAGGACGCGGAGCCGGCGGCCCGGGCGCTCACCACCGAGGTGCCGGTGCCGTCGACCCGGATGTCGCGGAAGTGCACGTTGCTGATCGAGTATTGGTCCTTCACCGGCCAGTCGCTGACCAGCATGATCGCGTTGTAGGTGTTGTCGAGGTAGCTGTCGCCGACCACCTGGATGTCGGCGTCGATGCTGCGGTCCAGTGCGTAGAACCAGATCGCACCGAGGCCGATGTTCCAGTTCAGCTCGTAGGTGCCGGCCCGGACCGTGGTGTTGCCGGTGATCCGGAGCTGGCCGGTGAACGGCTCGGCGCCGAACCGGGAGCCGACCTGGATGGCGCTGCCCTCGCGGACCGGGTCCGCGATCAGGTTGTGCGAGACGGTGAGGTCGGTGCCCCCGTAGAGGGCGATGCCGTTGGCGAGGACCGGGGACTGCACCGTGTTGTGGTCGAAGGTGTTGTCCGCGTTGCCGGTCCGCTCCGACCACATGGCCAGCGCGTCGTCGCCGGTGTTGCGGATGAAGCTGTGCGAGATCGAGGAGTGGGTGACGCCGGTGTGGAAGTTGAGCCCGTCGGCGATCTGGTCGGCGATGACCGTGTTGGTGACCCGCAGGTCCGTCATTGGGCCGTCGAACCACAGGCCGACCTTGGTGTGGTGCAGGTAGAGACGGTCGACGGTGGAGTGGTTGAGCGCCCCGCCGATGGCGTTGACCTGGTCGGTGTCGATGCGTTCGCGGACGTCGCCCTCGATGGCGAAGCCGGAGAGGTGGACGTCGCTGCTGCCGCCGTCGGCGGCGTCGCGGCCGTAGAAGCCGACGCCGGTGTGCACCGAGCCGTCGGGGGACGGGGTGTCCAGGGCGACCTCGCGGCCCTTGACGACGGTGTACCAGCTGCCGGCGCCCGCGATGGTCACGTCGTCGACGATGATGTGCCGGTTCACCTGGTACGTCCCTGGCGGCAGGTACAGCGTGCGGTCCACCCGGCGGGCGTAGGCGACCGCCCGGTCGAAGGCGTCGGCGGAGTCCCGCCGGCCGGTCGGGTCGGCGCCGAACGCCAGCACGTTCACGGCGTGGGGCAGCACCCGGGGCGGAGCGACGAGGTGTGAGTCCAACAGGTCGATCACGGTCCACGCCGCGGCCGTGCCGGTCGGCGCGGTCAGCCGCACCACTTCACCGGCCCGGTGGGTTCGGCCCAGCAGCAGCCGCTGCTCGTCGTAGAAGTGGTGCGGGCGGAACGGCTTGGTGATGGTGGGCGTGGGGGTGGGGGTGGTGGCCGCCGGCACGCAGGAGCACTCGGTGATCCACCAGCCGGGGTGGAGCAGGTCGGCGTCGGGGTCGTTGGTGAACGGGTACTGGTTGTAGAGCCAGGCGTACTGCGAGGTCAGCGTCATGGTGCGGGTCGGGCCGCGGCCCACGGTGACGCGCAGCGGCGCGGTGATCCCGCCACCGCCGGGCGCGTCGGGGATGCTGTACCGGACGGTGAGCGCGTTGGCCGCCGTCGGGAGGGTGAACTCGACGTACTGGCCGGGGGAGAGGCGGACCGCCCGCCGCCCGGACGCCTCGCCGGCGAGCGTGTAGGCGGCCCGGTCCGGGCCGATGTGCGTGCCGTTGGTCCGCGCGTTTTCGGCCTCCTGCTCGACGAAGTCCACGGTGGCGCCCCGGCCGGCGACCAGCGCCGGGTCGAGCCCGGCGCGGGTGACCACCGGGGCCGGGCCGGTGGGGCCGGCTGCCAGGGCGGCGCTCCCGGTTGGTACGGCCAGCGCGACGGCGGTGGCCGCCGCCGCGAGGATCCTGGCGATCGGCACGGCCGGGCGTCGGCCCGCCGCGCCTTCCACGCTCCGCTGCATCGGACTACCCACTTTCACGGGGGACGGGGGAGACGGTGGTGGCGTCGGCGCGGAGGGGGCGCGCCCGCCGAAGGGTGCCTCATGTTATTCCTGGGGCTTGTCGATATTCAAGCGCCTGTTTGTTCGAATCTTGCGAGACGTGGATCGCGGTCACGGGCACTCCGTCTGGGATACCCGGGGCCGAAGCCAGGTCGACGACCGTCAGGGCCTTGTTCATTTCTTGCAAGAACCTGACGTACGATTGCCGCCGTGACGAAGCGGTTGACGGAGGTGGCCCGCAAGGCGGGCGTCAGCGAGGCGACCGTGAGCCGGGTGCTCAACGGGCGTGGGGGAGTGTCCGAGGCGACCCGGACGGCGGTGCTGACCGCGCTCGACGTGCTCGGCTACGAACGGCCGACCAAGCTGCGCGGTGAGCGGGCCCGGCTGGTCGGCCTGGTCCTGCCCGAGCTGCAGAACCCGATCTTCCCGGCGCTGGCCGAGGTGGTGACCGGCTCCCTCGCCCAGCGCGGCTTCACCCCCGCGCTCTGTGCCCGCACGATCGGTGGGGTGTCCGAGTCGGACTACGTCGAGATGCTCCTCGACCACCAGGTCTCCGGCGTGATCTTCGCGGGTGGGTCGTACGCCCTTGCCGACGCCACGCACGAGCACTACCGCCGGCTGACCGACCGGGGCCTGCCCGTGGTGCTGGTCAACGCCGGCGTCGACGAGTTGGGCTTCCCCCGGGTCTCCACCGACGACGCGGTGGCGGTGGAGCAGGCGTACGGGCACCTGCGTTCGCTGGGACACGAGCGGATCGGCATGGTGCTCGGGCCGGAGGGACACGTGCCGTCCCGGCGCAAGCGGGACGCCATGGTCCAGGCCGCGGGCTGGACCGACGACGCCGGGTTCGTCGAGCGCTCCAGCTTTTCGATGGAGGGGGCGCGGGTCGCGGCGACGAAGCTGGTCGAGCGCGGCGTGACCGGCATCATCTGCGCCAGCGACGTGCTGGCCCTGGGCACCATCCGGGCCGCGCGGCGGCTCGGCCGAGCGGTGCCGACCGACGTGTCCGTGGTGGGCTTCGACGACTCCGCCTTCATGACCTGCACCGACCCGCCGTTGACCACCGTGCGGCAGCCGATCGAGACGATGGGACAGGCCGCGGTGGACCTGCTGGTCACCCAGATCGAGGGCGCCGGCGTGCTGCACGACGAGCTGCTGTTCGAGCCGGAACTGGTGGTGCGCGGTTCCACCGCGCCCGCCCCCGGCCGCTGACCACACCGCCGGAGGCCTACTGACGCCTCCGGCCCGGAACCGCCTTCCTGGCCACTGAACGGCCGTCGACCGCTGCTCGCGGTCGGCGGCCGTTTCGTCGCTGCCCGGTGGGCCGGGCCCTAGAGGGCGAAGGCCGGATCCCGGACGCGCGCCCCGAAACCCGTCGCCATCTGCCGTCACAAAGTCGTCTCCTTTCAAAAGTCAGTCGAAACCTTGCCGCTATCAGTCGGCCTCGCTACAGTGACTCCACTCACACCTGGCCCCGCCCCAATCGGGGGCAGGTCGCGTGGCGGATGCAGGTCGACAGTGGGCATCCCCGCGGTGACGAGCACCGCAGATCAGCGAAGGCCATGGATACACCCGTTCCCGAAGGGATGGACAGATGTCCGTACCGCAGTACCGGAAGGCTGCGGCGATAGCGCTCGTGGCCGGCCTGGGGCTCAGCCTGGCGGCTTGCTCCACGAAGAGCGACGACGCGGCGAAGGACGCCAGCGGCAAGGTCACCATCACCGTCGACTGCCAGCCGGTCGGCGCCCAGAAAGAGCTGCTGAAGAACTGGAACGACGACGTAGCCGAGTTCCAGCGGCAGAACCCCAACATCGTCATCAAGAGCGTCAGCGTCGGCGAGCAGTGCAACAACCCGCCGGACTTCACGGCCCGCCTCGCCGGCGGCACCGTGACCGACGTGTTCTACGGGTACATGACCGATCTCCAGCAGGTGCTCGACTCCGGTCAGGCCATGGACATCACCGAGTACGCCAACAAGGACACGATCCCGACCTGGGACAGCGTCGACCCGGCGCTCAAGGGGGTCTTCACCGACGGCGGCAAGCTCTACGCCGTCCCGGTGAAGAACTACTCGATGGGCCTGGTCTACAACAAGGTCCTGTTCCAGCGGGCCGGCCTCGACGTGAACAACCCGCCCAAGACCTGGGCGGAGGTCCGGGAGGCGGCCAAGAAGATCTCCGCGCTGGGCAACGGCATCGCCGGCTACTCCGAGTACAGCGCGGGCAACACCGGCGGCTGGCACTTCACCTCCCTGCTCTACTCGCAGGGCGGTCAGGTGCTGACCGAGGACGGCAAGAAGGCCGACTTCAACAACCCGATGGGCAAGCAGGTCCTGCAGAACCTCAAGGACATGCGGTACGGCGACAACAGCATGGGCAGCCGCCAGCTGCTCCAGTGGGGTGACCTGCTGACCAACGCCGGCGCGGGCAAGGTCGGCATGTTCATCGGCGCCCCGGACGCCACTCAGGCGATCGTCAGCCAGTTCCAGGGCAAGTTCCAGGACTGGGCGATGAGCCCGCTGCCCGGCCAGGACGGCCCGGCGAAGGCGACCCTCGGCGGCGGCGAGGGCTACTTCTTCAAGAAGGGCCTCACCCCGGACCAGGTCAAGGCCGGTCTGAAGTGGATCGCTTACCAGAAGTTGACGCCGGGCAAGGGCCAGTTCGACTACGTGCGGTCCAAGCCGCAGAACTACCCGGTGGGTCTGCCCCAGCCGCTGCTCTTCGCCAACGGGAGTGAGGCGCAGAAGCAGGAACTCGAGCTGCGCAAGGCCAACGCGAACGTCGACACCGCCAACTTCGCGCTCTTCGAGGCGAACCCGGTCCCGATCAAGGGTGAGCCCCGCAACGCGCAGGCGATCTACGCGGTGCTCGACGCCGCGATGTCCGGGGTGCTGACCAACCCGAACGCGAACATCGACGCCCTGCTCAAGACGGCCGAAGAAAAGGTCAACCAGCTGCTGGCCGCCGGCAGCTGACCAGCCGGGGTGGGGGCCGGCGCACCGGCCCCCACCCTCCGCCCCGCACCGTCCGGCCACCGACTTCCGCAGGAGTTGCCTTGGCGATCACCACCGTCCCGGGTACCACCAGGCCACCGGGTCGCCCAGAGCCGCCGTACCCGTCACCGCGCCGGCGTACCGGCCTCGGCCGCAAGGTACGGGACAACCTCACCGGGCACGCGTTCCTGATCGGGGCGTTCCTCTGCTTCGCGGTCTTCTCCTGGTACCCGATGGTCCGCGGCGTCGTGATGAGCTTCCAGCGCACCCGCCGAGGCGAGACCACCTGGGTGGGCTGGGACAACTACGCCCGCATCATCGACGACCCCAGCTTCTGGACCGCCTGGCAGAACACGTTCTACTTCACGGCCCTCGCACTCGTCGTCGGCTACGCGGTGCCGTTCTTCGTGGCGATCCTGCTCAACGAGTTCCGCCACGCCAAGGGCTACCTGCGGATCCTGGTCTACCTGCCGGTGATGCTGCCGCCGGCCTCGGCGCTCTTCCTGTTCAAGTTCTACGCCTACGACCCCAGCGAGGCGGGACTGTTCAACGCGATCCTCACAGCGCTGCACCTGCCCACGTCCGAGTGGATGCAGTCGCCCGGGATGACCATGCCGGCCATGGTGCTCGCGTCGACCTGGATGAACATGGGCAGCGCGGTGCTGATCTACCTGGCGGCGCTGCAGAACATCCCCGGCGAGCTCTACGAGGCGGCCGAACTCGACGGCGCCGGGATCTGGCGGCGGATCCGGCACGTGACCATCCCGCAGACCCGGCTGATCCTCGCGCTCCTGGCGATGATCCAGATCGTCGCCACCATGCAGCTCTTCATCGAGCCGCTGATCCTCGCCAACGGCGCGGGCACGGGCGACTCCGCGACCTCGGTGGCGTACCTCATCTACCAGCACGGGTTCTTCCAGAACGACCTCAACGGCGCCGCGGCGCTCGGCGTGATCATGCTCGTGGTGCTGGCCGGCTTCTCCGCCGTCTACGTGCGGCTGACCGCGAAACAGGACTAGGACGGACGAGGAATGGCACAGGACTCCGGGACCCGGACCCTCATCTCCCAGGCTCAGCTCCAGCGGGGGCGCGGCCGGGTGCTCTACTGGACGCTGCTCGCCGTCGTCGTGGTGGTGTTCACGCTCGTCTTCATCGGCCCGCTCTACTGGATGGTCACCGGCGCGCTCAAGTCCGGCCAGGAGATCGCGCAGACCCCGCCGTCGCTGTTTCCGAAGGATCCCCAGCCGCAGAACTACGTCGACGCGTGGAACAACCTGGACCTCGCCAAGCTGCTGTTCAACACGTTCTACTACGCGACCGGGGCGGTGCTGTTCCAGCTCGTGCTCGACACCGCAGCGGCGTACTCCCTGTCGAAGCTCCGGCCGGTCCTCGGCAACGTGATCCTCGGCCTGATGCTGGCGACGCTGATGATCCCGGCGATGGTGCTCATCGTCCCCCAGTACGTGACCGTGATCGACCTGCCGATCCTGCACCTCAACCTGCTCGACTCGCCGTTCGCGATCTGGCTGCCCCTGGTCGCGAACGCGTTCAACATCTTCCTGTTGAAGCGGTTCTTCGACTCGATCCCGGAGGACCTGATGGCGGCGGCCCTGGTGGACGGGGCGACGCCGCTGCGGACCCTCTGGTCGATCATCCTGCCGATGTCGCGCCCCATCCTCGGCGTGGTCTCGATCTTCGCGGTGACGGCGGTCTGGAAGGACTTCCTCTGGCCGAAGCTGGTCATGCCGTCGCCCGAGACCCGGACGGTCAGCGTCGGCATCTACGCCTTCGCGGGCGGCACGCCCATGAACGTGGTGATCGCCGCCTCGGTGATCGCCGCGATCCCGACCGTCATCATCTTCCTGATCTTCCAGCGGAACATCATGTCCGGCCTGACCACCGGCAGCCTCAAGGGCTGACCGCACCGGCAGACCACCGGCGAGACCTCCCGCGGCGACCGACGACCGCTCGCCAGACACACATCCAGGGTCCGGCGCACATGCCGACGTACCGACGCAGAAAGCAGGTGCTCGTGTCCACAGCAGACAAAGGTCCGTGGTGGCGTGGAGCGGTGATCTACCAGGTGTATCCGCGGAGCTTCGCCGACGGCGGTGGCGACGGCATCGGCGACATCGCCGGCATCCGGTCCCGGCTCCACTACCTGTCCGAGCTCGGCATCGACGCGATCTGGTTCAGCCCCTGGTACCCCTCCCCGATGGCCGACGCCGGCTACGACGTGGCCGACTACCGCGACATCGACCCGGTCTTCGGCACCCTCGCCGAGGCGGAGGCGCTGATCAGGGAGGCGCACGCGCTCGGCATCCGGACCATCGTCGACGTGGTGCCCAACCACTGCTCCGACGCGCACCCCTGGTTCCAGGCCGCGCTCGCCGGCGGACCGGACGCGCCCGAGCGCGAGCTGTTCTGGTTCCGCCCCGGTCGCGGCCCGAACGGCGACCAGCGGCCCACCGACTGGGTCGGCGAGTTCGGCGGACCGACCTGGACCCGGACCGTCAACCCGGACGGCACCCCCGGCGACTGGTACCTGCACCTGTTCGCCCCCGAGCAGCCCGACTTCAACTGGGACCACCCCCGGGTGCGCGCCGAATTCGAGGACATCCTGCGGTTCTGGTTCGACCGCGGGGTGGACGGCATCCGGATCGACTCGGCCGGGCTGCTGGTCAAGGACGGGACGCTGCCCGAGACCCGGCCGGACCGGCCGCATCCGTTCCGCGACCTCGACGGGGTGCACGAGATCTACCGCGGCTGGCGGCGGGTCGCCGACTCGTACCCCGGCGACCGCGCGCTGATCGGCGAGGTGTGGCTGCCGGACCGGCAGCGGTTCGCCAACTACCTGCGCCCGGACGAGCTGCACGCGGCCTTCAACTTCGACTTCCTCGGCTGCGCCTGGGACGCCTCCGCGCTGCGCGAGAGCATCGACGGGACGCTCAGCGCGCACGCGCCGGTCGGCGCGCCGGCCACCTGGGTGCTCTCCAACCACGACGTCACCCGGCACGTCACCCGCTACGGCCGGGCGGACACCCGGTTCAGCTTCGCGGCCAAGCGTGAGGGCATCCCCACCGACCTGGAGCTGGGCACCCGCCGGGCCCGGGCCGCCGCGCTGCTCTCCCTGGCGCTGCCCGGCGCCGCGTACGTCTACCAGGGGGAGGAGCTGGGGCTCTGGGAGGTCGAGGACATCCCGTACGAGCTGCGCCAGGACCCGATGTGGGAACGCTCCGGCCGGGTCGACCCCGGCCGGGACGGCTGCCGGGTGCCGCTGCCCTGGGCCGGTGACGACCCGCCGTTCGGCTTCAGCCCCGACGGCGCGGCGGCCGCGCCCTGGCTGCCCCAGCCGGCCGACTGGAAGGACCGCACCGTCCGCGCCCAGACCGGCGACCCGCACTCGATGCTGGAGCTCTACCGGACGGCCATCGCGATCCGACGGTCCGAGGCGGCGCTCGGCGACGGCGGGCTCACCTGGCTGCCCGCCCCCGACCGGGTGCTCGCCTTCGCCCGCGAGCCCGGCTTCACCTGCCTGGTCAACCTCTCCGCCGCGGCCGTGCCGCTGCCCGGGCACGAGCGGCTGCTGCTGGCCAGCGGACCGCTCGACGACGACCGGCTGCCGCCGGACACCGCGGTCTGGCTGCGAACCGGCTGACCCGTCCCCGGCGTCGGCGGCCCGTCCCGGCCGCCGACGCCGCCCGCCGCGCCACCTGAACAGGAAGGAGGGGAGGAACCACCGCACCGCACGGGGGACCTGGCCATCCGACGAAAGGGAGCGCACCCTCATGGCCGATCACACCACCCCGCACCACCCGCGCCGCAGCCGGCTCCGCGCGGGGCTGGCCGTCCTCGCCGGCGCCGCGCTGGCCGCCACGTCCCTCACGGTCGTGGCGCTCACCACCACCGCCACCCCGGCCCGCGCCGCCGGGCTGTCCCCGTTCGACATCGCCGGTCGCGGCGCCACCGTGCCCTTCCTCGAACAGGAGGCGGAGCAGGCCGTCCACACCGGCACCCGGATCGGCCCCGACCGGCGCTACGGCACCCTCCCGTCCGAGGCGTCCGGCCGGGAGGCGGTCACCCTCGACGCCGTCGGCGAGTACGTCGAGTTCACCCTCACCGCCCCGGCCAACGCGATCACCTTCCGGTACAGCCTGCCGGACAGCCCGGCCGGCACCGGCCGGGACGCCAGCATCGACCTGCGCGCCGGCGGCGCCCTGGTCAAGGCGGTTCCGGTCACCTCCCGGTACGGCTGGTACTACGGCGGTTACCCGTTCAACAACAACCCCGGCGACACCAACCCGCACCACTTCTACGACGAGACCCGCGCCCTGTTCGGCACCACCTACCCGGCCGGCACGAAGATCCGCCTCCAGGTCTCCTCGACCGCGCAGTCGCCCACCTTCACCATCGACCTGGCCGACTTCGAGCTGGTCGGCGGGCAGATCGCCAAGCCCACCGGTGTGCTCGACGTGGTCACCGACTTCGGCGCGGACCCGACCGGCGCGACCGACTCGACCGCGAAGTTCCAGGCCGCCGTGGATGCCGGCAAGGCGCAGGGCAGGACCGTCTGGATCCCCGCCGGCACCTTCACCCTCTGGGACCACGTGGTGGTCGACGGGGTGACCCTGCGCGGGGCCGGGCCCTGGTACTCGGTGCTCGGCGGCCGGCACCCCACCGACCGCAAGCGGGCCGCCGGCATCTACGGCAAGTACGTGCCCGGCGGCGGCTACGGCGGCGAGATCCGGCCGCACGAGGCCGGCGGGCCCAGCCGCAACGTCACCCTGCGGGACTTCGCCATCATCGGCGACATCCGCGAGCGGGTGGACGAGGACCAGGTCAACGCCCTGGGCGGGGCGATGTCGAACTCGGTGGTGGACAACCTCTGGTTGCAGCACACCAAGGTCGGCGCCTGGATGGACGGCCCGATGGACAACTTCACCATCCGCAACAGCCGGATCCTCGACCAGACCGCCGACGGGGTCAACTTCCACTGGGGCGTCACCAACTCCACGGTGACCAACACCTTCGTCCGCAACACCGGCGACGACGGCCTGGCCATGTGGGCGCAGAACGTGCCGAACGTCAACAACGCCTTCACCTTCAACACCGTCGGCGTCACCATCCTGGCCAACAACCTGGTCACCTACGGCGGCCGGGACATCCGGATCACCGACAACGTCACCGCCGACTCCGTCACCAACGGCGGCGGCATCCACGTGGCGAACCGCTATCCCGGCGTGAACGGCCCGACCGCGGTCGCCGGCACGATCACCGTCGCCCGCAACACCCTGATCCGTAACGGCAACTCCGACTACAACTGGCGCTTCGGTGTCGGCGCAATCTGGTTCTCGGCGCTCAACGAGCCGATCCAGGGCGCCACCATCAACGTCACCGACACCGACATCCTGGACAGCTCCTACGCCGCGCTGCACTGGATCGAGGGGCAGACCAGCGGGATCAACCTGAACAACGTGCGCATCGACGGCGCGGGGACCTTCGCGCTCCAGGTGCAGGCGCCCAGCCAGGTCAGCTTCACCAACGTCCGGGCCACCGGCATCGCCCAGGCCAACCCGATGTACAACTGCGTCGGCAGCGGCTTCCAGATCACCCAGGGCGCCGGCAACTCCGGCTGGTACTCGGCGAGCCCGTACTGCGGGCCGTGGCCCGAGCCGCAGTGGGGCAACGGCCCGTCCACCCCGCCCACCCCGACCCCGACCAGCCCCACGCCGAGCCCGACCCCGACCACCCCACCGCCGTCCGGCGGCAACCTCGCCCTCGGCCGGCCGGCCACCGCGTCGAGCAGCACCCAGACGTACGCGGCGGCGAACGCGGTGGACGGCAACGCCGCGACCTACTGGGAGAGCGCCAACAACGCGTTCCCGCAGACGCTGACCGTGGACCTCGGTGCGGCGCGCACCGTCGACCGCGTGGTGGTCAAGCTGCCGGCGGGCTGGGAGCGGCGTACCCAGACGCTGTCGGTGCTCGGCTCCACCGACGGGTCGACCTGGACCACGCTGAAGGCGTCGGCCGGCTACACCTTCGACCCGGCCACCGGCAACACCGTGTCGATCCCCCTGCCCGCGGGGGAGCGGCGACACCTGCGGCTCAGCGTCACCGGCAACACCGGCTGGCCGGCCGGGCAGGCCGCCGAGTTCGAGGTGTACGGCGGCACCAGCACCACCCCGCCGCCGACCACCACGCCGCCCCCGACCACCACCCCGCCGCCGCCGACCGGCAACCTGGCCGCCGGCCGGCCGGTCACCGAGACCAGCCACGCCGACGTGTACGGCGCGGCCAACACGGTCGACGGCAACGCCGGCACCTACTGGGAGAGCGCCAACAACGCCTTCCCGCAGTCGCTCACCGTCGACCTCGGCGCGACGTACCCGGTGTCCCGGGTGGTGCTGAAGCTGCCACCCTCGTCGGCCTGGCAGGCCCGCACCCAGACGCTGTCGGTTCTCGGCTCCACCGACGGGTCGACCTGGACCACGGTGAAGGCGTCGGCCGGCTACACCTTCGACCCGGCCACCGGCAACACCGCCACCATCACCTTCCCGTCCGCCGGGCGCCGGCACCTGCGGCTGACCTTCACCGGCAACACCGGCTGGCCCGCCGGCCAGCTCGGCGAGTTCGAGGTGTACGCCACCTGACCGCCCCGGGGTCCCCGCGGCGCGGCGGGGACCCCGTCCACCCCCCACCACACCCACCTCTCCACGTCCCCGGAAGAAGGTGTCCCTCCACCATGTCCAGATTCCGTACCCGGCTGGTCGCGGTGCTCGCCGCGGTCGCGCTGGCCGTCACGGCCCCGCCCCCGTCCCCGGCCGCCGCGGCCGGCGGCCCGAACCTCGCCCTCGGCCGCACCGCCACGGCCAGCAGCGTCAACGGCCCGTACGCGGCCGGCAACCTCACCGACGGCAACGCCGGCAGCTACTGGGAGAGCACCGGCACGTTCCCCCAGTGGGCCCAGGTCGACCTCGGCTCCGCCCAGTCGGTCGACCAGGTGGTGCTGAAGCTCCCCACCGGCTGGGAGTCCCGCACCGAGACCCTGTCGGTGCAGGGCAGCACCGACGGCGCCAGCTTCAGCACCCTGGTCGCCTCGACCGGGCGCGCCTTCAGCCCGGCCAACGGCAACACGGTCACGCTGAGCTTCCCGGCCACCAGCACCCGCCACGTCCGGATCACGGTCACCGCCAACACCGGCTGGGCCGCCGCACAGCTCGCCGAACTGGAGGTGTACGGGGCGGCGAACTCGTCGGCCAACCTGGCCCTGGGCCGGACCATGGCGGAGAGCAGCCACTCCGACGTCTACGGCGCGGGCAACGCCAACGACGGCAACCCGGCCACCTACTGGGAGAGCGCCAACAACGCGTTCCCGCAGTGGATCCGGGTCGACCTCGGCGCCGCCGTGGCGGTCAACAAGGTGGTGCTCAAGCTTCCGACCGGCTGGCCGGCGCGCACCCAGACGTTCACCGTGCAGGGCAGCACCGACGGGTCCACCTTCGGCACGCTCGTCGCCTCCGCCGGCTACGCCTTCAACCCCACCAGCGGCAACACGATCACCGTCACCTTCGGCACCGCCACCACCCGCTACGTGCGGCTGCTGGTCACCGCCAACACCGGCTGGCCCGCCGGCCAGCTCGCCGAGCTGGAGGTCTACGGCCCGGCCACCGGCGACACCCAGCCCCCCAGCGCGCCCGGCAACCTCACCCTCACCGAGCCCGCCGCCGACCAGGTCCGGCTGACCTGGACGGCGTCCACCGACAACGTCGGCGTCACCGGCTACGACATCTACGCCAACGGCACGCTCCGCACCAGCGTCGGCGCGTCGACCCTCACGTACACCGACACCCAGCCGGCCGGCTCGACGGTCTCCTACTACGTCCGGGCCCGCGACGCGGCCGGCAACCAGTCGGCCAACAGCAACACCGTCACCCGCACCGGCAACACCGGGGACACCACCGCGCCGACCGCGCCCGGCAACCTCGCGTACACCCAGCCGGCGGCCGGGCAGGTCCGGCTGACCTGGACGGCGTCCACCGACAACGTCGGCGTCACCGGCTACGACGTCTACGCCAACAACGCCCTGCGCGGCAGCGTCAACGGCACCACCCTCACCTACACCGACACCCAGCCGGACACCGCCACCGTCTCCTGGTTCGTCCGCGCCCGCGACGCGGCCGGGAACGTCTCGGCGACCTCGAACACGGTCACCCGGACCGGCAGCACCCCGGGCGGCAGCAACCTGGCCGTCGGCAAGCCGATCACCGCCTCCTCGGTGGTGCACGTGTTCAACGCGGTCAACGCCAACGACAACGACGTGACGACCTACTGGGAGGGCGCGCCGGGGGCGTACCCGAGCACGCTGACCGTCGCCCTGGGGGCCAACGCCAGCATCAGCGCCGTCGTGATCAAGCTGAACCCGGACCCGGTCTGGGGGCCGCGCACGCAGACCTTCCAGGTGCTCGGCCGGGAGCAGTCCGCCGCCGGGTTCACCACGGTGGTCGGCTCGGCGACGTACTCGTTCAACCCGACCAGCAGCAACACGGTGACCATCCCGGTGAGCGCCACCGCCGCGGACGTGCGGCTGCAGTTCACCGCCAACTCCGGCTCGTCCAACGGCCAGGTCGCCGAGTTCCAGGTGATCGGCACCCCGGCGCCGAACCCGGATCTCACCGTCACCGCCGTGTCCGCGGCGCCGTCCGCGCCGGTGGAGACCGACCCGGTCACCCTCTCCGCCACCGTGCGCAACGCCGGCACCGCGCCGGCCGCCGCCTCCGCGGTCACCTTCTACCTGGGTACGACGAAGGTCGGCACCGCGGCCGTCGGCGCGCTCGCGGCCGGGGCCTCGGCGACCGTCGCCGTCGACATCGGCGCGCGCAACGCCGGCAGCTACGAGGTGACCGCCACGGTCGACGAGGCCAACACGGTCATCGAGCAGAACGAGTCGAACAACAGCCGCGCCGGCTCGCTGACGGTCAGCGCGGTGCCCAGCTCCGACCTGGTCGCCGGGGCGGTGACCTGGTCACCCGGCACGCCGAGCGCCGGCGCCACGGTCAGCTTCGCGGTGTCGATCCGCAACCAGGGCACGGTCGCCTCGGCCGGCGGCGCGCACAACATCACCCTCACCCTGCTCGGCGACACCGGCGCGGTGGTACGCACCCTGACCGGCTCGTACAGCGGCACCCTCGCGGCCGGGGCGACCAGCCCGCCGGTCAACCTGGGCAGCTGGACGGCGGCGAACGGGAAGTACACGGTGCGGGTGGCGCTCGCCGCCGACGCCAACGAGCTGCCGGTCAAGCAGCAGAACAACACCAGCGACCGGCCGCTGTTCGTCGGGCGGGGCGCGAACGTCCCGTACGACACGTACGAGGCCGAGGAGGGCCGGGTCGGCGGCGGGGCGCAGGTGCTCGGGCCGAACCGGACCATCGGCGACCTGGCCGGCGAGGCGTCCGGACGCCGGGCGGTCACCCTGAACACCACCGGCGCCTACGTCGAGTGGACCACCCGGGCGGCCACCAACACCCTGGTCACCCGCTTCTCCATCCCGGACGCCCCGGGCGGCGGCGGGATCGACGCGACGTTGAACATCTACGTCAACGGGGTGCTGCACAAGCCGATCAACCTGACCTCGAAGCACATCTGGCTCTACGGGGCCGAGGCGGGCCCGAGCGACTCGCCGGGCGCCGGCGCACCCCGTCACCTGTACGACGAGGCCAACGTGATGCTGAACTCCACCGTCCCGGCCGGCGCCACCATCCGGCTCCAGAAGGACCCGGCCAACAGCACCACGTACGCGATCGACTTCGTCAACACCGAGCTGGTGTCGCCGCGGGCGAACCCGGACCCGGCCCGCTACCGGGAGCCCACCGGATTCAGCCACGCCGACGTGCAGAACGCGCTGGACGCCGTCCGGATGGACACCACCGGCAACCTGGTCGGTGTCTACCTGCCGCCGGGCACCTACGACACCGCGCAGAAGTTCCAGGTGTACGGCAAGCCGGTCAAGGTGGTCGGCGCGGGCATGTGGTACACCCGCTTCCAGACGCCGACCAACCAGCAGAACACCGACGCCGGCTTCCGGGTGGAGTCCTCGGCGAGCGGGTCGACCTTCGCCCACCTGGCGTTCTTCGGCAACTACACCAACCGGATCGACGGTCCGGGCAAGGTGTGGGGCGAGCTGAAGGACGTCGACAACATGACGCTGGACAGCGTCTGGGTCGAGCACACAGTCTGCGCGTACTGGGGCGTGAGCGTCAGCGGGCTGACCATCCGGGACAGCCGGTTCCGGGACACCTTCGCCGACGCGGTGAACATGACCAACGGCAGCACGAACAACCTGGTCACCAACTCGGAGGGCCGCTCCAACGGCGACGACGCCTTCGCGCTGTTCTCCGCGACCGACCAGGGCGGCTCGGGCGGCAACCACGGCAACGTGTTCGAGAACCTGACCGCCACGCTCACCTGGCGGGCGGCCGGGGTGGCCGTGTACGGCGGCTACGACAACATCTTCCGCAACCTCTACATCGCCGACATGCTGACGTACTCGGGCATCACCATCAGCTCGCTGGACTTCGGCTACCCGTTCGTCGGGTTCGGCGCCAGCCCGCCCACCCAGTTCCAGAACGTCTCGCTGATCCGGGCGGGCGGGCACTTCTGGGGCGCGCAGACCTTCCCGGCCATGTGGCTCTTCTCGGCCTCCAAGGAGTTCCGCGGCATCCGGGTGTCCGACGTGGACATCGTCGACCCGACGTACTCGGGGATCATGTTCCAGACCAAGTACAACGGCGGCCAACCGGAGAACCCGATCACCGACACGGTCTTCACCAACGTGTCGATCTCCGGGGCGAGGCGCAGCGGTGACGCCTTCGACGCCAAGTCCGGCTTCGGCATCTGGGCCAACGAGATGCCCGAGCCGGGGCAGGGCCCGGCGGTCGGCTCCGCCACCTTCACCAACCTCCGGCTGACCGACAACTACCAGGACATCAGGAACACGACCACCACCTTCACCATCAACCGGAACTGACCCACCGGTCAGCGGGCCGCCGGGAGGACACGTCCTCCCGGCGGCTCGACCTATAGATGAACATCACTCACACGGGTTAGGGTGTGGGCCACTGGAGAGAGAGGGGGCACCCCGATGCGTCGAACGACACGGCTGACGGCCGCGGCGGTCGCCGGCGTCTGCCTGACACCCTGGACGGCCGCGGCGGCACGGGCGGAGACCGTCGTCCCGCGGCACGCCGTCGTGGTCTGCCAGACCGCCAGCTTCTACGACAACTACGACTCGGCCCGCGGCCCGTACGGGCTCAAGCGCACCCTCACCTACGGCGACAAGATCGGGCACACCCCGGGGGTGCACCCGGTCTACAACGGCTGGGCGGCGTCCTTCGACTTCGGCCCCAACGACTGGGGCTATCTGCGGCTGGAGTGCATCGGAGGCTACGACTCGTGGTGAATTCGACCCGGCTCGCCGCCGCCGCCCTGGCCGCCGCGCTCGCGGTGACCGCCCTGCCGACGGCCGCGCACGCGGCCAACGGCACGATCGGGCAGCGGGAGACCGTCTGCGCCACCGATCTCTTCGTCCGGACCGACCCGAACGGCGCGTGGATGGGGACGCTCTACCGTGGTCAGACCTTCCTGGTCGAGGGGCCGCGCAGCGGCGGCTACGTGTACGGCTTCGCCTACGGCCACGTCAACCGGCACGGCTGGGTGCAGGACGGCTGGTTCTGCTGATCCGGCCCGCGCCGCTCACAGGCGCGAGCAGGCCGCGCCGTCTACCGTGCAGCCCTCCGGCCCGGTGGCCGTCAGGTCGGGGTCCCGGACGTCGAACCGGATGGTGGTCGACCCGCCCGGTGGCACCGCCGCGCCGGTGAAGGTGACCACCGTCCCGTCCTGCTTCGCCTCGGCCCCGTTGACGCTGCCGACGGTGGCGCCGTCGCCGAGGGTCACGGTCACCGTCCAGCCCGACCGCGCCGCCGTCCCCGGATTGCGCACCACCACCTCGCCCCGGTAGCCGAAGACCCGGTCGGAGACCGTCTCGTAGGTGGCGGTCATCGGGGCGGCGGGCGACGGGCTGCGGCTCGGCGTACGGGTGGGGGAGGCCGACGGGGTCGGGTCCGGTGCCACGCTGCGGCGGGTGGCCGACGGCGTCGCCCGCGACGGGGTGGCCCTGGGCGTTGCGCTGCTCGCGGAGGGCGCCACCAGCGTCGCCGACGGCGGCGCGGCGGCCGGTGCCGGCTGCTCGGGCCGGGTGGCCCAGACCGCAGCCCCGGCGGCCAGGCCGAGCACCGCCAGCACCGCGGCCGCCAGCACCGCCCGCCGGCGGCCGGCCCGGCTGCGCACGTCGCCGAGCAGCCGGACCACCGGCATTTCGGCAGTCAGCCCGCCCTCGGCCCGGCGCAGGTCGACCTCCTGGAACGCCAGCCAGTCGAGGATCGCCGGAAGCCGTCCGGTAACCGCCCCCTGGTGCTGCTCGGCGCGCCGGTCGGCGTCCCAGTCGCCCTCCTCCAGCACCTCCCGCACGGACAGCCGGGAACCGTGCCCCGTGCGGACGATGTCGCAGGCCAGCCGGGTGCTCCGGGCCGCCTCGCGGCAGCGCAGCACCAGCCGCTCCGGCGCGCGTAGCTCGACCACCTCCACCTCGGTGTCGGCGTCGTACCCGGGCAGCCCCGCGGTGCGCAGCAGCGTACGGTCCCCCAGCGACTCGCTTCCGGCGAACCACTTGGCGAGCAGCGCCCGTTCCGTCAGGGCCCGCCAGATCCGTGCCGGCGGGTGGAACAGGTCGACCTCGGTGGCGATCTCGATCACGCGGAGACTCTAAGGGTCGCCCGTCCCACGATGTCGGACGGGCGAGCGGCTAATCCGCGGGCCGGTCCGGGCCGCCTTCGTGCCAGCGGGCGCGGAAGGCCGCCTCGCCCGCCTCGTGGCTGGCCTTCTCCTCGTGGATCGCCCGGCGCAGGGCGGTGCGCGCTTCCGCCATGATCACCACCTCGACGGCGACGAGCGCGACGCAGATCGCGGTGAGCAGGCCCAGCGCGCCGAGCGCGGGCAGGTGCCGGCCGGCCGGCAGCCCGGCGCCGAGCGCGGCGAGGGCGGCGACCCGGGTCCACGACACGGTCCGCAGGGTGCGGAGCTGGAACGCCATGTCCGCGGCGAGGTAGAGCAGCACGCCGGAGAAGAGCAGCGGCACGGCCGGTCCGTGGACCCGCTCGGCCACCCCGCCGGCCGGGTCGGTGATCGTCCGCACCAGCTCCTCCGCGCCGATCGCGAACAGGATCACCCCGGCGATCATCGGCAGGTAGAGGTAGGCGTACGCGTCGCGGGCCATCGCCACGCGCGGGCGGCCCTCGGCGGCGTGCAGCGCGATCCGGGCGGCCGGGCCGATCACGTCGAAGTGCGCCCACCAGAGCGCCGCGGTGAACAGGATGCCGAAGATCGCCGCCGGGATGGCCGGCCAGGTGACCGGCTTGCCGATCAGGTTGCCGCCGACGCCGACCGAGATGACCGACTCGCCCAGCGCGATGATCAGGATCAGGTCGTAGCGCTCGGTCCAGTGCTCGGCGGAGGTGATCTGCCAGCCCCCGGTGCCGGCCAGGAACCCGCTGGCGTACTGGATGACCACCACGGCGATCCAGAGCCCGTCGCGCAGCCACAGCCCGAGGTCGGGGTCCGCGACCCGCGCCGGGAGCAGTGCCGCGACCAGCAGCAGGCAGGTGGTGATCAGCACTTCGGGGACGAACTGCCAGACCTTGCGCCGGGCCGCCGGGTCGCCCCGGGTGGCGTACTCGAACAGCGACAGGTGCACGGCGCGGATCACCACGTAGCTGATGGTGACCAGCATCGGCCCGGCGCTGCCCTGCTGGAGGCTGCCGAAGGTCTGCGGCAGGGCCAGCGCGAAGGTGAACAACGCGATCATGCCGATCACCATGAGCACCGGGACGAAGCCCTCACCGAGCCGGAGCCGGGTGGCCACGGCGCTGTGCACCACCCAGCACCACCAGAGCACGGCGAGGACCAGCATGGCGTGCAGCAGTTCCCGCATGGTCACGTTCGCGGCGGTGGCCCGGGTGATGATGAAGAAGGACACCACGAAGACGAGGTCGAAGAAGATCTCGAACTTGTCCACCCGGGCGGCCGGGGCGATCCGCATCGCAGGGCCCAGCCCCTTGCCCCACCCGTCGCGGCCCACCGCCCGAGTCTGTCAGCGCCGGGTCGGCCCGAGGGGCGGAATCGACCGGCATCCCGGCCGCGCCGCGACGGCGTCGTCAGGCCGTGGACCGGCCCAGGTAGGTGAGCGGGCCCGGATCGGGCACCGGGATCACGTGGAAACCCAGCCGGTCGTAGAAGCCGCGGGCGCGGACGTTGGCGGTGACCATGCCGAGATGCAGCGCGGGCGCGCCGGCCCGCGCGGCGGCGGCCAGGAAGGTCTCCAGCAGCCGCCGGCCGTGGCCGCGCCCCTGGTGGCTGGGGAGCAGGTCGATGTGCAGGTGGGCCGGGTAGCCGGCCAGCTCCGGCAGGAGCATCCGCTCGGGATGATGATGCAGGGCGATCATCTCCTCGTCCGGGGTGCGCGGCTCACCGGCCGGCGCGGGGTAGCGGTGCGCCAGCCGGGGGATCCAGACCCGCCGGTAGGCGCGGACGAAGGCGGGGGTGTCGGCGGTGCCCACCACGTAGCCGACCACCCGGCCGGCGTCGGCCAGGACGAACGCAAGCTCCGGTTCGAGGTGCAGGTAGGGGCCGGCGAAGAGGTCGGGCATCAGGTCGTCCGAGGCGTACCGCCCGCGGGCGTCGCCGCCGGCGTCGGCGGTGCGGACGCAGATGTCGTAGACCGCGTCGTGATCGGCCGGCCGGTACAGCCGGACGGCCGCCGTGGATGTCGTGGTGCCGCTCATGCCGGGACCGTACGGCGTGATACCGCTCTCACCGAAGGCCCGGAACTCACTCACCCAGCCGCTGGCGGGCCAGGAACTTCGGCACCACCATCCGCCACGCCTCACACACCAGCTCGGTCATCTGGGCGTGGTCGAGCCGGTCGAGGTGGCAGCAGACCCAGTTGAACCGCAGGTCGGAGGGGCGGGGCAGGAAGAACAGCGCCGGCTCGGCGGCGATCAGCCCGTCGCGCTGCTCCTTCGGATAGCCGAAGCCCATGGTCTGCTCGTCGCGGCTGAACGCGACGTAGACGATCGCGCCGACCCGGAACTTGATCCGGTCGTGGATCAGGTGCTCGCTGGTGCGCGGCAGCGTGCGGGCCAGGGCGCGGACCTCGTCGACGGTGACCACACCCAGGACGCTAGCCCCACCCTCCGACAGGTCAGCCGGCCGCCGGGGCGGCGTGGGCGAGCGCGGCGCGGAGCGTGTCGGCCAGCGGGTGGTCCGGCTGCTCGATCCACTGCTGGACGGCGACCCGCAGGGTGGCCAGGAAGGTGGCGGCCAGGATCCGGGCGCGCAGCGCCGAGTCGGGGCCGGCGAGCCGGCGGGCGATCTGCCCGGCCAGCTCCCGCTCGATCGCCGTGTACGCGGCCACCTGGTGCGCCACCAGGCCCGGGTTGCCGTGCAGCCGGCGGCGCCGGTCGAGCCACGACCCGGCGAGGTCGCCGTACATCTCGTCCGCCTCGTGCAGCGCGGCGGCACTGAGCGCGGCCCACGGCGGCAGGTCGGCGGGTTGCTCGGCGATCAGCTCCAGCAGCCGGCGCAGCCGCATGGTGTCGCCGTGGAAGAGCGCCTCCTCCTTGCTGGAGAAGTAGTTGGAGAAGGTGCGCCGGGACACGTTGGCCGCGTCGGCGATCGCCTCGACGGTGACCCGGTCCGGCCCCTGCTCGGCGGCGAGGCGCAGGGCCGCCTCGTGCAGGGCGAGGCGGGTCGCCGCCTTCTTCCGCTCGCGCAGTCCGGTGGCCTCCTCCATGGCTGCCCAGCGTACGTGGTCCGTTTCTCAATGAGCAAACTTGCCTACTGCGCAAGATTCGCGAATGATTGCTTGAGGCAACCAAGGCAGGGGAGGGGAACGGTGGACGCGACCAGTCGAGAACTCGTCACCCGGTTGCAGGACCTGCTGACCGGCGTGCGACTGCTCAAGCAGCGGCGCGTCCACGACCGTCCGGCCGTGCCGCCGGGCCTGGTGGGCCTGCTCCGGCACATCGACCGGGGCGCGGCCACCGGCTGCCACGCCCGGGACCTGGCGGAGCGGAGCCGGCTCGACCCCTCGACGGTCAGCCGGGCGGTCGCCGCCCTGGTGGCCGACGGCCTGGTCGACCGGCGCACCGACCCGGAGGACCGGCGGGCCAGTCACCTGACGGTCACCCCGGCCGGCCGGGCCGCCCTGACCGAGGCCTACGAGTGGTACGGCGCGGTGCTCTCCCGAGCGCTCGCCGACTGGACCCCCGGCGAGGTGGCGGCCCTGTCCGCCGCGCTCGGACGCCTCACCGGCGACCTCGAGGTCGCCCTCACCCGACACGACAACCTGGAGGACGCGCGATGAGCGCACCCACCGCGACGGCCGACGCCGAGCCCATGAACCGGCGGCAGACGCTGGAGGCCCTCAGCGGCCTGTTGCTGGTGCTCTTCGTGGCCATGCTGAGCAGCACGGTCGTCTCGACCGCCCTACCGAAGATCATCGGAGCCCTCAACGGCTCGCAGACCCAGTACACCTGGGTGGTCACCGCCACCCTGCTCACCGCCACGGCGACCACTCCCATCTGGGGCAAGCTCGCCGACCTGTTCAACAAGAAGCTGCTGATCCAGGTCGCCATCGTGGTCTTCCTGGCCGGCTCGGTCGCGGCCGGCTTCGCGCACTCCGCCGGCCAGCTCATCGCCGCCCGTGCCTTCCAGGGCATCGGCGTCGGCGGTCTCCAGGCCCTGGTCCAGGTGGCCATCGCGGCGATGATCCCGCCCCGGGAGCGCGGTCGCTACAACGGCTACCTCGGCGGCGTGATGGCCCTCGCCACGGTCGGCGGCCCGCTGCTCGGCGGCCTCATCGTGGACACCTCCTGGCTCGGCTGGCGCTGGTGCTTCTTCGTCGGGGTGCCGGTCGCGATCGTCGCGCTGATCCTGCTCCAGATGACCCTGCACCTGCCCACCGCGCGGCGGGACAACGTGAAGATCGACTACCTGGGCGCCACGCTGATCGCCGCCGGCGTCAGCCTGCTGCTGATCTGGATCTCGTTCGTTGACGACTCGTTCGCCTGGCTGTCCTGGCAGACCGGCGCGATGGTCGGCGGCTCGCTGCTGCTGCTCGCCCTGGCCGTCCTGGTGGAGTCGCGGGCCGCCGAGCCGGTCGTGCCGCTGGAGATCGTCCGGGAGCGCACCACGGCGCTGGCCATCCTGGGCAGCCTCGCGGTCGGCATGGCGATGTTCGGTGGCGCGGTCTTCCTCGGCCAGTACTTCCAGATCGGCCGCGGCTACAGCCCGACCGAGGCGGGCCTGCTCACCATCCCGATGATGGCCGGCGTGCTGCTCTCCTCGATCGTCGCCGGCCGGCTGATCACCGCCTCCGGGAAGATCAAGCCGTACATCGTCGCCGGGTCGATCATCCTGGTCGCCGGCTTCGCCCTGCTCGGCACCATCGACCACGAGACCTCGCTGGTCCTGGTCGGGGCCGCCATGTTCATCGTCGGCGTGGGCGTCGGCATGACCATGCAGAACCTGGTGCTCGCGGTGCAGAACACCGTGGCGCTCAAGGACATCGGCTCGGCCAGCTCGAGCGTGGCGTTCTTCCGCTCGCTCGGCGGCACTATCGGCGTGTCGGTGCTCGGCGCGGTCCTGGCCCGCCAGGTCACCGACCGGATCAACCACGACCTGGCCGCGGCCGGGATCCCCACCACGGGCGGCGGCGGCAGCAGCACGCTCAACCTCGCCGCCCTGCCCGCGCCGGTCCAGCACATTGTGCGGGCCGCGTATGGTGACGCGACCGGGCACATCTTCCTGATCTCGGCCGCCATCGCGGTCGTCGGGATCCTGGCCGCGCTGCTGCTCAAGCCGGTCACCCTGCGGTCCAGCCTGGACCTGCCCGACACCGCCCGATCGGTCGCCGTCGCGGCCGACGCGGTCGACGGGGCGCCCGCCTTCGACGAGGTGGCCGTGGACGTCACGGGCCCGGGCGAACGCGCCCGCCGCTGACGCCCCGTCGTCCCAGGGCCGTCGCCGATCCGGCGGCGGCCCTGGTCCGTGCCCACCGGGCCGGCGTACGCCGGCCGTGACCGAATCGAGGCGCTGTGGACACCACGCAGCCCGCGCCGCCCCCGCCGGTGGCCGCCAACGCGCGGCCGGCCGGGGCGCTGCGCCGCGCGGTCCGCGAGCTGGCCCTCGTCGCCGCGCTCTTCCTGGCGTACAAGACCGGTCGGCTGATGGTGGCCGGGCGGTCCGGCACCGCGCGGGAGAACGGGGAGCGGATCTGGTGGCTGGAGCGGCTGCTCCACCTGCCCAACGAGGCCGCCGTGCAGGCGCCGCTGCTCGTCCACGAGCTGCCGGTCCGGCTGGCCAACTGCTACTACGCGTACGTGCACTTCCCGGCCACCGCGCTCTGCCTCGTCTGGCTCTACCTCCGCCATCGCGAGCACTACCGGTGGCTGCGGCGGGCGCTCGCCGCGCTCACCGGGGCGGCGCTGGCCCTGCACGTCCTCGTCCCGCTCGCCCCGCCCCGGATGACCGCGCTCACCGGCCTGGTGGACACCGGCAGCCGGTACGGCCCCGCCGTCTACGGCCCGCCCGAGACCGACACGCTGAGCAACCAGTACGCCGCGATGCCCTCCCTGCACGTCGGCTGGGCCGTGGCCGTCGCCGTCGCGCTGGTCGCGGTAACCGCCGGGCGGTGGCGGTGGCTCTGGCTGGCCCACCCGGTCGTCACCCTGCTGGTGGTGGTCGGCACCGGCAACCACTACTGGCTCGACGGGATCGTCGCGGTGACGCTCCTCGGGCTGATCCTGGCGGCGCTGCCCCGGCCGGGCGCGCCCGCCCGCCCACCGGCCGGGCCGGTGCCCGCCGCGCGCCTGCGCCCGCACGTGGTGCCGGCCCCGCGCCGCCCGGGCGGCGCGGGCCGCCGACGGAGCCCGCGGACCGTCGGCGGCCGACGGCCGGCTCAGGCCACCCCGGCGGGGGTGACCGTCGCCCGGTTCACCGGGGTGGTGCACACGGTGCCGTTCAGCCGGAACGCGCCGGGCAGCACGTTCGGCCCGCTGTACGCGCCGACGAAGCCGGCGCTCGTGCCGCCGCCGGCGGCGAGCCGGCGAGTGTCGGCGGTGCTGGTCACCCTGACCTCGCTGCCCACCTGCGACCAGGTGGCGCTCCAGCCGCTGCTCACCTGCTGCCAGCCGGTGGGCCAGGTCCAGCTCAGCGTCCAGCCGTCGAGCGCGCTCGGACCGGTGTTCACGACGTCGACGGTCGCCACGTAGCCGTTGCCCCAGTCGGTGTCCTTGCTGAAGCGCACCGCGCAGGTGCTGCCGGCCGGGCTGCCGGTGGCGAAGGTGAGCGGCGGGGAGGACCAGGAGACCCGGCCCGCGGTGTCCTGGGCGAGCGCGTTGACTGTGTACCGGGTGCCCGGGTCGAGGTTGCCGACCGTGAGCGAGGTGCCGGAAGTCTCGCCGAGCTGCTCGCTGATCGCGCCGTGCTGCCGGTACACCTCGTACTTGGCGATCGGCGCGCCGCCGGGCGCGGCCGGCGCCCAGGACAGGGCCGCCGTCCGGTCGGTCACCGCGCCCGCGGTGGGCCGGCCCGGCGCCCCGGGCTGCCCGCCGGCCGCGCCGGCCGGGCGCAGCACGAGCGTGGTCAGCGAGTACGCCGGCAGCGTCCGGCTGGTCGCACCGCCGGACCGGCCGGTGGCCACCGCGCCGGCGCCGTTGGTCAGCGTGTGCACGGTGGGCGCCTCGTCCGCCGGGGTGAACCCGGCGTAGTCGATCTCCACCGGGTACGCGGTGTCCGGGTCCTTGTTCAGCAGCAGGACCGCCAGGCTGCCGTCGGGCCGGCGGGCCGCGTGCGCGGTGACCAGCGGCTGGTCGGTGCCGGCGCGGACGAACTGGTCACCCGCCCGGGCGAAGAGGTTCATCATGGACAGCCCGTGGTACGGCGCGAACGGCGTGTTGAACGGCGGCTCGCAGACCGACCCGTCGGCGGTGCACCCGCCGCTGGAGAGCATTCCGAAGTCGCCGTAGTCGGTCTGCCCGGCGACCTCCGAGACCGTGCCGATCCCGTTGTGCGCGTTCCACCACTGCACGGTGAAGACACCCTGCTCCAGCAGCCCGCTGTAGGCGTCGGCCAGGAACAGCGCGCCCGGCTGGGTGTTCTGGCCCGCGCCGACGTTCAACTCGGTGAAGCTGATCCCGATCCGGCCGGCGTCGGGGCCGGCGTAGCGGGCGATCTGCTGGCGCAGCAACCAGGCGGCGTCGGGGATGTGGCCGGTCCGGGCGAGGGACTCGGCTGCGGTGCCGCCCGGGTACCAGTGCACGTCGACGAAGTCGATCTTCGGCCCGGCGAGGGAGAGGACGGTCTGGTTCCAGGGGCCGGGGTCGGCGCCGGCGGTCAGCCCGTCCGGCCAGTTCGCCGGCATGGTCAGCACGGCGCCGACCTTGACGCTCGGGTCGACTGCCTTCATGGCGTCGGCGTACTAGACGACCAGCCGGGCGTACTGGGTGGCGCTCTTGTCCGGGTGGTCGTCGGCCTCCCAGGCCGAGCCGTAGTGGCCGTTGCCGTAGTTCTCGTTGCCGACCGTCCACCACCGCGCGCCGTAGCCCTTGGTGACGTTGGCGTACCGCACCCACTCGGCGGCCTCGGCCGGCGTGCCGGTGCCGTAGTTGGCGATGATCATCGGCTGGGCGCCGACCCGCTTCGCCGCCGCCATGAAGGTGTCGAAGTCGGTGTTCGGGGCGACGTACCCGCCGGTGGCGGTGTGGGTCCGCCAGTGGTAGATGTCGGCGTACGAGCCGCCGGGATACCGCAGCATCCTCACGCCGGCCGCCCGCAGCAGGTCCGACGTCTCGGTGCTGCCCAGGTGCTGGTCCCAGATGGCGTGGTTGACGCCCAGCGCGGTCTCCGGCACGGTGGCCAGCCCGGCGCGTGCGTTCACGGTCACCGTCACCGGGTCGGCCACCGCGCCGGCGGCGGGTGGGTCGACGGCGGCCGGTGCCGCGGCGGCGAGCAGCAGGACGGTGGCGTACGCGGTGAGGCGGCGCGCCGGGGATGGCGTTCTGCTCATGCGGGGGTTCCTTCGTGGATCGGGCGATCGCTGTCTGCGTCGCCCTCCCAGAGACCTTGCCGGTGTCCGGGTGCCCAAGGAACGACGATCGGTCCCGCGCGGTGAGCCATCGACGCATCAGAATCCTACGGTGGTCGCGGGCGCTCAAGGAACGGCCCCGCCTACACGGCTTAATTTATAGACAGGAGTCTTTACTGTTAACAAGGTTTAATTTATGTTCATTGCCATCTCCACTCGCCCCGAAGGAGTTGCCGCCATGCGTCGAAGAATCATCCTGCCGCTGCTCACCACGGGTGCCGTCACCGCCACCCTGGCGGTCGCCGTCCCCGCCCAGGCCCACGGCTACGTCTCCTCGCCCCCCAGCCGCCAGGCGCTCTGTGCCCAGAACCGGGTGCCCGACTGCGGCCAGATCAAGTACGAGCCGCAGAGCGTCGAGGGCCCCAAGGGCCTCAAGAGCTGCAACGCCGGCATCGCCCAGTTCGCCGTGCTCAACGACGACAGCCGCGGCTGGCCGGCCACCTCGGTCGGCAGCTCGGTGACGTTCACCTGGGTCAACACCGCCCGGCACGCCACGTCCAACTGGGAGTACTGGATCGGCAACACCCGGGTCGCGGTCGTCGACGGCGGCGGTCGCCAGCCCGACGCTACCGTGTCGCACACCGTCAACCTGGGCAGCTTCTCCGGCCGGCAGAAGCTGCTCGCCGTCTGGAACATCGCCGACACCGCGAACGCCTTCTACTCCTGCGTCGACCTGCAGATCGGCGGGGGCGGCGGCAACCCCACACCCACCCCGTCGCCCACGCCGACGCCGGCCCCGACCACCGCGAAGCCCACGCCCACCCCGACCGGCTCGCCGGCCCCGGGCGGCACCTGGACCGCCGGGCGCGCCTACCAGGTCGGGGACACGGTCACCTACAACGGCCTGACCTACCGCTGCCGCCAGGCGCACACCGCGATCCCCGGCTGGGAACCGCCGAACGTGCCGGCGCTGTGGCTCCAGATCTGACCGGACGGGTGCGGCCACGCTCCGCGTGCGCCGCACCCGACACCCGCCGTACCCGGGATCGGAGGACCGGCATGCGCCGCCCGCTCGCCGCACTCCTGCTCGCCGTGCTGCTCGGTGCGGCCGGCTGCGCCGCCCAGCCGGCCTCCACCGCGGCCACCCGCCCCGAGCCGGCCGTCGAGACCGAGACCAGCGGCATCGACGCCCTCTTCCTGGCCATGATGGTGGCGCACACCGAGCAGACCCTGGAACTCGTCCAGGTCGGGCTCGACCGCGGCACCGACCCGGAGGTCCGCACGCTCATCGCCGCCGTCCGGGCCACCGAGACCGACGAACTGGCCACCATGCGCGGCTGGCTGCGCGAGGCCGGCCCGTCCGCGGTGGCGGCCGCCGAGCGGCACGACCACTCCGGGCACAGCGACGCCACCGCCGGGCTGGCCCGGCTGCGGGCCGCCCCGGCCGACCAGGTCGACCGGGTGCTGCTCGACGTGCTCGCCGCGCACCAGCGGACCGCCGCCGACCTGGCCCGCGCCCAGGTCCAGGCCGGTACCAGCGCCCGGGTACGCGACCTCGCCGGCCGGATCGAACGGTCCCGCACCGCCGAGGTCGCGTTGCTGGCGAAGCTGGGCGCCCGGTAGGCGGGACGCCGGTCAGTCGGGCAGCGACCGGGCCACCAGCAGCGCCCACCCGAGGCAGCCGAGCGCCGCGGTGTTCAGCACCGCCCGGACCACGTTCCAGCGCACCCAGGTGCTCTCGAACGCGGCGCGCAGCTCCGCCGGGTCGGCCGGCCGGGCGGCGCCCGCCTCCAGCCGGTCGTTGAGCGGGACGTTCACCGCCGCGGTCACCGCGAGCACCAGCACGTAGAGCACCAGGGCGGCGATCAGCCAGGGCAGCGGCCCGCGCCGCCCGCCGGGCAGGTGCAGCAGGACTGCCGCGAGGGTGCAGACCAGCGCGCCGCCGAAGCAGAGCGCGAACCAGCCGTTGAGGATGGCCTGGTTGATCGAGCGCATGCCGGCCACGAACGCCCGGTCGTCCAGCTGGGCCAGGCCCGGCATCACCGCGTACGCGAAGGCCGCGAAGAGCCCCGCCGTCAACCCCGTGGTAACCGTGGCCAGCAGCAGCACGCCGGCCCGGACGTTCGATGCGATCATGGAGACCATTGGACACCGGGAAACGGTGGACGCTCCATGGCCGGAACGCCCCGGACCATACGCGAGCGTCTACGCTCGCCGGGTGGACGTCCTCGCCGACGTGCTCCGCGGGCTGCGCGCCCGGGACGCCTTCCTGCTCCGCACCGTGATGGACCCGCCCTGGTCGATCCGGGTCCGCGACGCCGCCCCGCTCAGCGTCACCACGGTGGTCCGGGGCAGCGCCTGGGTGGCGCCCGACGGCGCGGCGCCGGCGCTGCTGCACCCCGGGGACGTGGCCGTGCTGCGCGGGCCCGACCCGTACACCGTGGCCGACCACCCGGACACCCCGCCGCAGGTGGTGATCCATCCCGGGCAGCGTTGCACCACCCTCGGCGGGCAGGAGCTGACCGAGACCATGGCGCTGGGCCTGCGTACCTGGGGCACCCGGCCGGACGGCGCCACCACCCTGCTCACCGGCACGTACGCCAGCAGCGGCGCCATCGGCGCCGGCCTGCTCGCGGCCCTGCCGCCCCTGGTGGTGCTGACCGCCGCCGACGGCGACCTGCCGGTCGTGCCGCTGCTCGCCGCGGAGCTGGACCGGGACGGCCCCGGGCAGGAGGCGGTGCTGGACCGGCTGCTCGACCTGCTCGTCATCGCGGTGCTGCGCACCTGGCTGGCCCGCCCCGGCGCGCGGCCGCCCGGCTGGTACCGGGCCTACGCCGACCCGGTGGTCGGCCGCGCCGTCCGGCTGGTCCAGCACGACCCGGCCCGGGCCTGGACGGTGGCCGGCCTCGCCGCCGCCACCGGCACCTCCCGGGCCGCGTTCGCCCGCCGGTTCACCGACCTGGTCGGCGAGCCGCCCATGACCTTCGTCACGAGCTGGCGCCTCGCGCTCGCCGCCGACCTGCTGCGCGACACCGAGCTGACCCTCACCGCGGTGGCCCGCCGGGTGGGCTACAGCAGCCCCTTTGCGCTCAGCGCGGCCTTCAAGAGAGTGCGCGGCGTCAATCCGCGCGACCATCGCGCCGCGGTCTGAGCCCGCCCCGCGCCGCCGGTGATCCTGGTAAACCAGCCGCGCGATGTCGCAGCCGGTCGCTACGCTTCCTGCCGGACGCCGCCCCGGCGCACGTCAGCCCGCGCCCACACCGGCGCGCGGCGCCGCCACCGCCCCCGACCGGAACCGAACCAGGAGACTGTTTGTGACCCAGCAACCTGTCGCGACATCGAACAAGCTCGACGCCGCGGTACTCAAGGTGGCCGGCGTCGTCGTGCTCGGTGCGATCATGTCGATCCTCGACGTGACGGTCGTCAGCGTGGCGCTGCCGACGTTCCAGAACGAGTTCGACGCCTCGTACGCCCGGGTGGCGTGGACGATGACCGGCTACACGCTCGCGCTGGCCACGGTGATCCCGCTCAGCGGGTGGGCCGCCGACCGGTTCGGCACCAAGCGCCTCTACATGGTGGCGCTGGCGCTGTTCACCATCGGCTCCGGGCTCTGCGCCACCGCCGACTCGATCGGTGAGCTCATCGGCTACCGCGTGCTCCAGGGTCTCGGCGGCGGCATGCTCATGCCGCTCGGCATGACGATCATGACCCGGGCGGCCGGCCCGCACCGGATCGGCCGGCTGATGGCCGTCCTCGGCATCCCGATGCTGCTCGGCCCGATCGGTGGCCCGATCCTCGGCGGCTGGCTGATCGACACCGCCAGCTGGCACTGGATCTTCCTGATCAACCTGCCGATCGGCGTCGTCGCGCTGATCTACGCCCAGCTCGCGCTGCCGAAGGACGCCCCGGAGCCGTCGGAGTCGTTCGACTTCCTCGGCATGCTCATGCTCTCGCCCGGCCTGGCGCTCTTCCTCTACGGCGTCTCCTCGCTGCCGGAGGCCGGCACGGTCCGCGACAACAGCGTCTGGCTGCCCATGCTGGTCGGCGCCGTGCTCGTGGTGGCCTTCGTGTTCTACTCGTTCCGGCCTCGGCACCCGCTGCTCGACCTGCGGCTGTTCCGCAACCGCAACCTGAGCATCGCCACGGTGACCCTGTTCGTGTTCATCATCGCGTTCATGGGCGCGGGGCTGCTGTTCCCGAGCTACTTCCTGCAGATCCGCGGCGAGTCGACGTTGACCGCCGGCCTGCTTATGGCGCCGCAGGGCCTCGGCGCGATGTTGACCATGCCGATCGCCGGCATGCTGGCCGACAAGGTGCCGGTGGGCCGGACGGTGCCGTTCGCGCTGGTGCTCATCGCCGCCGGGTTCTTCACCTTCACCCAGGTCGACCCGCACACGTCCTACTGGCTGCTCTGCGGCTCGCTGTTCGTGATGGGCCTCGGCATGGGCGGCACCATGATGCCGATCATGACCTCGGCGCTGAAGACGCTGCACGCCGCCGAGGTGGCCCGGGGCTCGACGCTGGTCAACATCCTCCAGCAGATCGGCGGCTCGGTCGGCGCCGCGGTGATGTCGGTGATCCTCACCAGCCGGCTGAACGGCTCGGAGGTGATCCCCGGCGCGACCGACCCGAGCGGCAAGCCGGTCACCGAGGCCAGCCTGGCCATCGGCACGCAGCTGCGGCCGGAGCTGCTCCAGCAGTTCCCGGTGCCGCCGTCGCTGATCGAGCGCGGGCTGGACTTCGCGTCCAGTTCCTTCGCGACCACCTTCTGGGTCGGCTTCGGGCTGGTGCTGCTCACCTTCATCCCGGCCGCCCTGCTGCCGCGCCGGCGCGAGCCGTCGCACCTGCTCGACGGCGGGACGGGGGAGGAGCCGCGGCCGACGCCGGTCGCGATCCACTGACCGTCCGGTCGGGCCGCAGGGCACTGCCCTCGGCCCGACCTTCGGGCGGCCTTGCCGTCGCGGGGCCTGACGCCAACGGGCGTCAGGCCCCGCCGGCCGTCCAGGGTCCGGTGGCGCGGCGGATGTCGAGCAGGTGGTGCTCTGCCTCGTGGACCGTGTGCCGGCCGAGCCAGCGCAGCGTCCGCGCCTCGCGCCGGGGCCACGGGTAGACGCCCGTGCGGTCCAGCTCGACCTCGCCCAGCGTCGCGAAGCGGGCCGCGAACTCCGCGGCTGCCGTGGCCAGGTCGGTCAGCACCAGCTCCGGATCCTGCGTGTTGTAGCGCTCGGTGATCACCAGCTCGTCGCGGCCCATCGGCGCGAACTCCGGCTCGTCCACGCGCAGCGCCAGCGCCAGCCGCTCACCCTGGACCCGGAACACGTCCCGGACGTGGCAGGCGTACTCCAGCGGCGACCACACCTCCGGGGCCGGTCGCCGGCGCGGGTCCGGCACCCCGTTGAGGGCGGCCGGGTAGTGCCCGGCCACGTCGCGTAGCCGCTGGGGCAGCTCCTCCGTGCCGAGCGCGGAATAGACGAACAGGCACTCGTCACAGCGATCCACGCGTTCAGGGTAGGCGGTGCGTGATCGCCCCGGGGGGGCGCGCTCCTGCCGCCCAGGGGAGGACGGTGGCGGAATCCGCCCTCGGCCGCGGACGTCGCGGCGCAGGATGGGCGGAGTGGGCCGGCGTCCGGCCGCAGCGAGCAGACGGGAGCCGCCGATGACCGCCAACCGGGAGATCGTCGCGGACGCCTTCGCCGCCTGGTCCGCCGGCACCGGCAGCATCACCAGCATCTTCGCCGAGGACATGCGGTGGGAGATCATCGGCCGCTCCGTGGCGGCCGGGCTGTACCAGCCCGCCCGCCAGTTCATCGAGGAGGCGCTGACACCCTTCGGCGCGCGCTTCACGGCGGAGGACCCATTCCGGCCCGTGCGCATCCGGGGCATGTACGAGGACCCGACCACCGACACGGTGATCGCCGCGTGGAACGGCGCGGGCACCACCACGATCGGCACGACGTACACCGACACGGTCGCCTGGTTCCTGCGGATGCGGGACGGCAAGGTGGTCGAGGGGACCGCGTTCTTCGACAGCATCGCCTTCAACGAACTGTGGCAGGACGTGCCGGTGCGGCCGCTGGGCGTCAGGCGGGAGCGGTGACGCGGGGCGGTCTCGACGAGACTGGACGGCATGCTGACGACGGTCGTGCCGATAACCCCCGCCCATGACGGGTTCGAGCAGGTAGCCGCTCTGTTCGATGACTACCGGGCGCACTACGGCCGGCCGCCGTCGTCTCAGCTCACCCGCGCCTGGCTGCACGACCAGCTCGTACGGCACCGGCTCGCGGCCGCCGCCGCCCTTCGCGCCGATCACGTCTGCGGCTTCGTCACGACGGCGGTCATGCCGGCGTCCCTGATGCTGGGCACCGCGTGGTCGATCCGCGACCTCTACGTCGCCCCGCGTCACCGCCGTAACGGCGTCGCGCACGCCCTGCTCCAGCACGTCGTCGACGAAGCCCGGGCCGCCGGCGCGCAGCGCGTGTCGCTACAGACCGAGACCGACAACATCCCCGCCCGCACGCTCTACACCGAGGTGGGCTTCCAGCCCGTCACCGGGCTGGCACTGCTCAATCTCACCCTTGCGCCGGACCAGCGGGACTCACCGACGTCCGGCTGATCGCGGTACGGCCCCGGTGTGCTGCCGTGCCGGAACGACGTACGCCAGGATGGGCGCGTGGACTTCGAGCTTCACCGCGGTGAGTTGCTGGCGTACTGCTACCGGATGCTGGGCTCGTTCCACGAGGCTGAGGATGTCGTGCAGGAGACGATGCTGCGCGCGTGGAAGGCCAGGGACCGGTACGACCCCGCGCGCGCCTCGCAGCGAACCTGGCTGTACCGGATCGCCACGAACGCGTGCCTGACCGCGCTGGAGGGACGTGCGCGGAGACCGTTGCCGTCCGGGCTCGGCGCACCGAGTGCCGATCCGGAGGCGCCGCTGACGCCCTCGTCGGACGTCCCATGGCTGCAGCCGTTTCCCGACGCGCGGGTCGAGCTGGAGACGCGGATGGACATGCGGCTCGCGCTGGTCGCGGCCACGCAGGCGCTGCCGGCCCGTCAGCGGGCCGTGCTCCTGCTGCGCGAGGTGCTGGAGTTCACCGCCGCCGAGGTCGCCGAGCAGCTCGGCACCACGGTCGCCGCGGTCAACAGCGCGCTGCAGCGCGCCCGCGCCGCTCTCGGGGAGGTGGGGGACGCCGGCGAGGTCACCGAGCCGGACGATCCGCGGGTGCGCGCCGTGGTCCACCAGTACGTGCGGGCGTTCGAGGCGGCCGACGTTCCCGGGCTCGTGCGGCTGCTCACCGACCAGGCGATCCTGGAGATGCCGCCGGTGCCCCTCTGGTATCGGGGCAGCCGTGACTACGGCCTGTTCATGGATCGCGTGTTCCGGACCCGGGGCACCGGCTGGCGCGTGAGGCAGCTGAGCGCCAACGGGCAGCCGGCGCTCGCCGCGTACGCGCCGCAGCCCGGCGGTCCGCACCGGCTGCACACGTTGCAGGTGCTCACCGTCGCGGGCGGGCGGGTCACGCACAACGTGGTGTTCGCCGATCCGCGCGTGTTCGAGGCGTTCGACCTGCCCACGCGGATTTCTTCCGAGGATCTTCGTCAGGCGCGATGAGTCCGGCCGGTGCTGCCGGTACGTACCGGTGAGCACCTACGAAGGGACATCATCGTGAGCGTCATCGTCATCCAGTTCATCACCCTGGACGGGATCGTGTCGGACCCGGACGGGTCCGGGGGCACACCCGCGGGTGGCTGGGCCTTCCGGCACGGCCCGGAGACCGTTGCCGGGGACAAGTTCCGCCTCGGCGGGCTGCTCGACGAGGGAGTCCTGCTGCTGGGACGGACCACCTGGGAGCTGTTCGCCCGGCTCTGGCCCGGACGCGACGACCCGTTCTCCGCCCGGATGAACGCGGTGCCCAAACTGGTCGCCACCCGCACGCTCGCCGACGTCTCAACGTGGGCGAACTCCAAGATCGTCGACGGCGACCTGGTCGACGCGGTCAAGCGGGAGCGGCGTGACGTCATCGTGACGGGAAGCCTGAGCGTGGTGCACAGGCTGATGGCCGAGGACCTGGTCGACGAATACCGCCTCCTCACCTTTCCCACGATCCTTCGCTCCGGTCGGCGGCTCTTCCCGGCGGAAGGCCCGCCCACGTACCTGGAGTGTCTGTCGGCGGAGCAGGCGGGCGCCGCGGTTCTCGCGCGGTACCGGCGGGCACGCTGACGCTCGCCGCGTGCCGTGCGGAAGCAACCGTGGCCCGGATTTCGGCCGCCCTTGACCTCGAGCGTGCTCAAACTCCTAGCGTCATCGTGACGTCAGAGCTGCTGGGGACCGCAGCCGGAGAACGGCGTACGGACCGTTCGTGGGAAGGGGGTATGCCGGTGAAGGTGCTGGTGACCGGCGGGGCGAGCGGACTGGGACTGGCCATGGCGTCCGCCCTGGCCGCAGCGGGAGCGGCGGTCGCGCTGACCAGCCGATCCGGCCGTCGTGCGGACTCGGTCGCGGCCGGAGTGCCGGGCGCGGTCGGCATCGAACTCGACGTGCGGGACGAGTCGTCGGTGGCCAGGGCGGTCGACGAGGCGTGGTCGCGGCTCGGCGGCATCGACATGCTGGTGAACAACGCCGGGATCGGCATGCGGACGGTCAACCCGCGCTTCATGACGCATCCGCAGGGCTTCTGGGAGGTACCGGTCGAGGGCTTCCGCGCGGTGATCGAGACCAATCTGACCGGCTACTTCCTGGTGGCGCGGGAGGTCGTGCCGCGGATGCTGGCCGCCGGCGGTGGCCGCATCGTCAACGTTTCGGTGAGCCAGTCGACCATGCACCGAGCCGGGTTCGTCCCTTACGGGTCGTCGCGTGCCGGCAGTGAGGCGCTGTCCCGGATCATGGCCGCCGACCTGCGCGGCACAGGCGTGACCGTCAATCTGCTGCTGCCCGGGGGCGCCACCGTCACCGGGATGCTGCCCCTCGACGCCGTGCCCGAGGGCCAGAGGTTCCTGGAGCCGGCGGTGATGGGCCCGCCCATCGTCTGGCTGGCGTCCGACGACGCGGCCGGCGTGCATGACGAGCGCATCGTCGCCGTCGAATTCGAACGCTGGCTGCTCGACCGCAACGGCAGACGGTGAGGGGTGGAGACGGCCTGTTCGCCGGCGGCTCGGATCGTGGCGTGTGCCGGTGCGCGGAAACGTGAAGGGCTACGGTCTCAGGCCCGCAGTCCCTTCCCGGTGGCGACGACCGCCTTCTCGAACCACGCCGCGGTGTCTGCCTCCGAGCGGGTCCAGACCGCGACGCACTGCACCACCCGACCGTGGTGCACGCAGCCGTAGCGGTGGGGGAAGGGCGTGCCGTCAGGCAGCGTCATGGTGGCGGTGACCGCGCGGCCGGCCACGCCGGCCCCGCCCGGCAGGTCGGCGGCGGCGTGCCCATCGGTCACCTGGCCCTCCTCCACGTCCCGGTCGCACGTCTCGAACAGATCGAACAACTGCCCTACGGCGTCCGCCGCCACGGCTTCCGTCGGGTAGACCACGGTCTCCTGGGTGACCTCGACGAACTCCTCTGGCGGGGTGCCGTCCGGGGTGCCGAAGACGTGCGTCACGGCGACCAGACGCCGGTCCAGCAGCGGCAGCGGCCGGCCGCAGGCCACCCCGTCGGAGTCGAGCTTCTCGTCCCGGTAGGCGGTTTTTTCGGCGAGCCCGGCCAGACGCCGGGAGGCGGCGTACCGGTCTCGGAGCCCGCGCGCGGCGCCGCCGTCACTGGGCGAGGGAGCGACCAGAGCGGTGGCGGACACCGTGTGGCTCGACGCACCCGTGGCCGGAGCCGGGTCGCAGGCTGCGGTCGAGGAAAGCGCGGCGAGGAACGCCACCGAAGCGGACAGACGTCGGATCATGGCGGCGAGCATAGGCGGCGATTGACCTTCGCCGGTCGTCCAGGTGTGAGTGGACACCGCGACGAGGGCGTCGTCGAGCGACGTGCTGCCGCGCTCCGGGTGGGGGTCAGATCGCGGGGATCAGCACGCTCAGGCAGGTGACGCAGCCCTCGAGCTTCTCGTACTCGCCGATGTCGACGACGACCGGTGTGAAGCCGAGGTCCGCCACGAGCGCCGCGGTGCGCGGCGCCGACGCGGCCAGCAGCACGAGGTCACCCCCGAGCGGTACGACGTGGCAGCCGGCCTCCTCGTCGACCGGGCGCAGCGGCTCGCGGAGCGCGGTCGAGTCGAGCAGCTCCGGCAGCGCGAGGAGAGTGCCGTCGGGCAGGGCGGTCACGGCCGACTTGAGGTGCAGCACGTGGCGCAGCGGGACCTGGATCACCGTGCGCCCGCGGGACGCCAGGTGGGCGCGCAACTGGGCCACACCCTCGTCGTTGGTACGTCCGCCGCGGCCCACGTACACCGTGGTGCCGATCTGCAGCACGTCGCCGCCGTCGAGCGTCCCGGGAGCCTCGATGCGGACGACCTCCAGCCCGGCCTCGCGTACCGCCTTCTCCGTGCCGGGGATCTCCGGACGGCGCTCGGGCGCGCCCGGCCGGGTGATCACCGCCAGGCCGGCGCACACGACGACGGTGTCCTCGACGAACACCGAGTCGGGGCAGTGCTCGGCGGGGTCGACCTCGCGCACCTGCCAGCCGGCCTCGGCGAGCGCGGCCCGGTACGCCTCGTGCTGACGCCGGGCCCGCGCGACATCCACGTCGCTGCGCTCGATGTGGGTGACCAGGCCTTCGGCCAGCCGACCGCTGGGTCGTCGGACCAGGGCGATACCTCGCGACATGCCACCAGTCTGCCGACCACCGTCGGCCAGCTCAAGCCAGGCGGGTGGCAACCTGCGCCGAGCCGGCCACGGCCGGCTCGCGTAGCAGGAACACGTCCACCGGATCCTCTGTCTCGAGGGTGAAACCGTGCCGCTCGTACAGCCGCCGGGCCGGACTGCCCCGCAGCACGTTCAGCCGGACCTTGATGCCCTCGCGATCGCACTGCTCCAGCAGCCCACGCAGCACGGCTGTGCCGATGCCGCTGCCCTGCAGATGCGGTGCCAGGTAGAAATGCTCCAGCCAGTGGGCGTCCTCGGCTGGCCGCAGCGACACACAGCCGGCGAACGCGCCGCCCACCCCGATCAACCAGGTGTACGCCGGAGCGAAGCCGTCCCGTAGTCGCTGCCGCACCCGGTGCTCGTCGTACCGCCCGAGCCGCTCCAGGTCCGCCCGCAGCACTACGGCCCGCAACTCGGCCACCACCTCGACGTCTGCAGCCGAAGCCGGCCGAAGCTCCCAGTCCGCCATGATCGCCAGGCTAGCGCGCCGAGCTCCTCCACCCTTCGTCGAGCCTCCGGGAACCACCAGTGATCATTTGTCGGACGAGCCCTGGCACCGGCGACATCCGGCAGACCGCGCTCCGCCCGAACGAACCCCGGTCAGGGGTCGGGAAAGGATGCGTCGCCGAAGAGCACGCGACGGGCCGCGGCCCGCCCCGGCGGCGTCCGCAGCAGCGCGAACGCCGCTGCCGCGACGGCGGGCGTGCGCACCTGGGCCAATGCCCGGCGCAGCGTCAGCCTGCCCCGGAAGCGGGCACGCAGGGCGGCTCCGTCGTAACGGGTCAACGGTTCCGGACGGCCCGCGCGCAGGGCCTCGTCGAGGACATCGGCCGCGAGTGCCGACAGCCGCAGGCACGGATCGAGGCCACCGGCGGTGAGCGGAGAGACCGCGCCCGCCGCATCGCCGACGAGGAGCCCGTCGGCGCACCCTATTCGGCGCAACACCCCGCCGACGGGGATCGGGCCGCCGCGCCGCTCGACCTCGGCGGGGCGAGCCACGGCCGGCAGTCCGGGCGCCGAGGCGGCGAACCGCTCCATTGCGCGCCGGAGACCGCCGGGAAAGCGGTCGGCGTAGCCGGCCACGCCGACGTGGGCGTGCCGGCCGTCGTTGACCACCCAGGCCAGGTAGCCCGGAGCGAGCGAGGGGTCCAGGACGCAGTGGAACGTCGGCGGCTCGTCGCCGGCGGGGATGCCGAACACCTCCTCGGCGCCGACCAGCAGGTGGTGGTTGCGGTCCAGGCCGAGATCCCGGGCGACCCGGGAGCGGGCGCCGTCGGCACCGACGACGAACCGCGCCCGGACCGCGATCGGCCCGGCACCGCCGGCCAGGAGGAAGGAGCCGTCTCGTCGGCCGTCGTAGCGGGTGCCCAGGGCGATCCGTACGCCGGCGTCGGCCGCGGCGCGGGCCGTGGTCGCGTACAGCGGCGCCATGTCGGCCACCCGGTACTCGTCGCGCCTGCTGACCAGGGTCACCGGGTGGCGCAGCCCCGGCGGGTAGAGCACCACTCGCCGAATGGGTGGCCCGAGGCACTCGGGCGGCAGAGCGAAATCGTCGAGCGTGCGCCGCACGAAGATTCCCATCGTGCGGATCGCACCGGTGAGCGTGGGTCGCCGTTCGACCAGCAGCACGTCGTGGCCCCGCTCCGCAAGCAGCGTGGCCGTGTGCAGCCCGGCGAGCCCCGCCCCGACGACCAACACGTCGACAGGCGCCCCGGCGGTTCGCGCCCTCACTTGTCGGTCCCCGGGGAGTCAGGTTCGGGGACCGGTCGCTCGGCTGGCATTTATCGACTGTCGCTCGCAATCTATCGAAAGTCAATAAGTACGGACGGTTCGCCGGCAGCATCGCCTTCGACGAACTGCGGGAGGACGTGCCGGCGTAGCGCCTACGGCCTGTTTCATAACTCGGTGGAGTTGTGAGACAGCGCCCTTCTCGGGCGTCCGCGCCTCGCCCCGGGTGGGGTGGGTACGGTTCCTGCGTCATCGGGGCCGGTTTCGCCCGCGCGTGTGCGCGGGCCAGAGCCTTCCCCTCGGCCGGCGTTGCTGACCGGGCCCCCTGCGGGGAGGTCCCGGACCTGGGCGTGGTGCTGCTCGGCCCAGACAGCGAGGTTGACTGCGGCATTGTGGTCCCGATCGGCCTGATACCCGCACACCTGGCAGGTGAACGTGCGCTGGTGCAGAGGCATCGCGGTGGCCACGGTCCGGCATGCGGAGCAGGTCTTGGTCGACGGGTACCAGCGGTCGACCAGGGCGAGTTGGCCGGCGCGCCACTGCTGCTTGTAGGCCAGTTGGCGGGCCAGTTCGCCCCATGCCGCGTCGGCGACCGCCGACGCCAGGCGCCGGTTGCCGAGCATGCCGGTGATGGTGAGGGTCTCGATGGCGAGCCGGTCGTGGGTATTGACCAGCTGGTTGGAGACCTGGTGCAGGAAACGGCGCCGGATCGCGGCCACCCGGGCGTGGTGGCGGCCCAGCCGGGCCGCGGCCTTGGCACGGTTGTTGGAGCCGCGCTGTTTGCCGGTGACCTTCCGGGACAGGCGGCGCTGGCGCGCCACCGCAGCCCGGGCGGGCCGTGGCCAGCCGTCGACCCGCAGGACCTGCGTGCCGTCGGCGAGCGCTGCGGCGACGAACGTCGACAGGCCCCGGTCGACACCCACCCACCCTGCGGCGCTGGTGTTCGGCTCGTGGCGGCGGGCATCGTGCAGGTCGGCGGCTTCGCAGGTCAGTGACACCGCCCACCGGCCGGCCCGGTGGCTGACCGTCGCGGACACCACCTTCGCCCGCCCCTTGGCCAGCATGCGCCGCAACCGGCGGGTGTCCTGCCGTACCGCCAGGGTGCCGATGCCAGGCAGGGCCACGGTACGCGGCGCGCGCTCACCGACCCGGATACCCGCCCGGCCTGCGGCAGAGGTCCTGCTGCGGATGCGAAACGACAGCGGTGCGCATTTCTTCGACTTGAACCTCGGAAAACCGACCCGCCGACCCCGCCGGTGGCCGCTGCGCGATGCCGTGTACGCGGACACGCCGCGGCCGAGATCGACCGCGGCTTCTTCAAAGACCTGCTGACATACCTCGCCCCGCCATGCCAGACCGGTCACCTGCACCGTGACGGTCCCGTCACCGGCGGCGACCATCACCCGGCCCGCGTCACCCGACCGTTT
>NZ_JBEZZJ010000009.1:0-200148 GCF_040639095.1 Micromonospora sp. NPDC023966
CGCCGCGGCCCTGCACCGCGAGGCGTTGATCGCGGTGACCGCCTCCGGGGACCGGGTCCTCGGCTGCCTCTCCCGCAACCTGCTGGCGCGGGCCCGGGCCGGGTGACCGGCCCGCCCGCGGTCGTCAACGGATCTCGGTGGTGCCCTCCGGCCGGGTGGTCGCGCGCGGGGGCGCGGACCACGGCGACTCGCCGCCGGTGCGGCGGGGCAGGGGTTCGGTGGGGTTGTCGGGATAGGCCAGCGTGAGCGGGGCCGGATCGCCGTCCTTCTTCGGGTCGGCCGGTGGCCAGTCGCCGAGCGAGGGGTTGTGCTCGACCGGCTTGTCGGCCGAGGTCAGCTCCGCCTCGGCCGGCGGCCCGACCGCCCGCTGCCGCCAGCGCTGGCCGCTGAACACGGCCATCAGCAGCAGCACGCCGACCAGGAACAGCGTGCCGTTCTCCAATGGCTGGCGCAGCGGCAACGGGTCCCCGAGCATCTTCCAGTCCTCGGGGATCCGGTTCCGGACGGTGAAGGGCGCGACGAACAGCCCGAGGTAGGGGACCACGAGCAGCAGCCCGGCCACGGCCGGACCGAGTGGTGAGAAGCGCAGCGTGCCGAGCAGGCCGAGCAGGATGCCGGCGACGCCCAGGTAGACGGCCGGCTCGATCAGGTTGGGCGTGCTGTACGTACCGATCTCCACCCATCGGTGCACGGTGCGCCCAGATCCGTCCTGACCGAGCGTGACGAGCACCCAGGTGACGGGCGCCACCACCAACCCGGCGAGGAAGCTCCAGAGATGTCGCATCCGCGCACCGTACCGTTTCCGGCATGACAGATCACCCCTCCGCCCCGCAGGGCAAGCCGACCTCGTACTCGCGGGTCACGCTGAGTCGCATTATGACCGCTGTCGATGTCAATCTGTACGGGACCGTGCACGGTGGGGTACTGATGAAGTTCGTCGACGACGTCGCCGGGGCGGCGGCGGCCCGGCACAGCGGGGGCACCGCGGTCACCGCCTCGATCGACGAGATCGTCTTCTCCGAGCCGGTCCGGGTGGGCGACCTGGTGCACGCGCACGCCCAGGTCAACTGGACCGGCAACACCTCGATGGAGATCGGGGTGAAGGTGGTCGCCGAGCGCTGGGACTCGGCCGAGGACGAGCCCGTCCGGGTCGCCACGGCGTACCTGGTCTTCGTGGGGGTGGACGTGGGCGGCGCGCCGCGATCGATCCGGCCGGTGCTGCCGGAGACCCCGGAGGACGAGCGGCGCTACCGGGAGGCGGAGATCCGCCGGGCCCACCGGCTGGCCCGCCGCCGGGCGATCCAGGCCCACCGGGCCGGCTGACGGCGGTTGGCCCACACACCCTGTGGCCCGGGCGTGTGGGCCGGCCACGCCCCGTCACCGGCACCCGGTGCGGAGAATGGCCTGGCGAGGTAGGGCAAGATGGCGCCACGGCCCATGCACAGTGTCGTGAGGGGGCCTCAGGGAGGGTGGAACAGTGGGTGACGTGCTGTGGACGCCGCCGGCCGACGTGCGTGAGCGGTCCCGGATCGGCGACTACCTGCGCTGGCTGACCGAGCACCGGGGGCTGGAGTTCGCCGACTACGACGCGCTGTGGCAGTGGTCGGTGACCGACCTGGCCGGCTTCTGGCAGTCGATCTGGGACTACTTCGAGGTGGTCGCGCACACCCCGCCGACCGCCACGCTCACCGACCGGACCATGCCGGGCACCCGCTGGTTTCCCGGCGCCACGCTCAACTACGCCGAGAACGTGCTGCGGATGCCCGGCCGGGGCGACGACGACCCGGTGGTGATCGCGCACGGGCAGACCCGCGCACCGGAGACGCTGACCGCCGCGCAGTTGCGCGACCGGGTCCGCCGGGTGGCGGCCGGCCTGCGCCGGCTCGGTGTGGGGCAGGGCGACCGGGTGGCGGCGTACGCGCCGAACATCCCGGAGACCTACGTCCTGCTGCTCGCCACCGCCAGCCTCGGCGCGATCTTCTCCTCCTGCGCGCCCGAGTTCGGCACCCGCAGCGTCACCGACCGCTGGCAGCAGATCGAGCCCACGGTGCTCGTGGCGGTCGACGGCTACCGCTACGGCGACAAGCCGGTCGACCGGCGCGCCGAGGTGGCCGCCATCCGGGCCGCCCTGCCGTCCCTGCGGCACACCGTCGGCATCGCCTACCTCGATCCGGCCGGGGCGCCGCCGGAGGGCGCGCTCTCCTGGGCGGAGTTGGCGGCGGAGACCGACGAGGCGCTGTCCTTCACGCCGGTGCCCGTCGACCACCCGCTCTACGTGCTCTACTCCTCCGGCACCACGGGGCTGCCCAAGCCGATCGTGCACGGCCACGGCGGCATCCTGCTGGAGCACCTGAAGATGCTGGCCCTGCACCACGACCTGGGCCCGGCCGACCGGTTCTTCTGGTTCACCACCACCGGCTGGATGATGTGGAACTTCCTGGTCTCCGGGCCGGCGGTGGGCGCGGCGATCGTGCTCTTCGACGGCAACCCGGGCCATCCCGACCTGGGCGCGCTCTGGCGGCTGGCGGCGGAGACCGGCACCACCTACTTCGGCACCTCGGCGCCGTTCCTGCTGGCCTGCCGCAAGGCCGGGTTGGTCCCGAAGGAGATCGCCGACCTGTCCGCGCTGCGCGGGGTCGGCTCGACCGGCGCCCCGCTCCCCGCCGAGGGCTTCACCTGGGTCTACGAGAACGTCGGCGACCGCCTCCAGCTCCAGTCGCTCTCCGGCGGCACGGACGTCTGCACCGGCTTCGTCGGCGGCGTGCCGCTGCTGCCGGTGCACGCCGGCGAGATCACCTGCCGGGCGCTCGGCGCGAAGGTGGAGGCCCGCTCGGCCGACGGCACGCCGGTGATCGGCCAGCTCGGCGAGTTGGTGATCACCGAGCCGATGCCGAGCATGCCGGTCGGCTTCTGGAACGACGCCGACGGCTCCCGCTACCGGGAGGCGTACTTCGAGCTCTACCCCGGGGTCTGGCGGCACGGAGACTGGATCACCGTCAACGATCGCGGCGGCTGCGTGATCACCGGCCGCTCCGACGCCACCCTCAACCGGGGCGGCGTCCGGCTCGGCACGGCCGAGTTCTACTCGGTGGTCGAGGGGCTGGACGAGGTGGTCGACTCCGTCGTGGTGCACCTCGAGGACGACGAGGGCGGGGCCGGCGAGCTGCTGCTCTTCGTGGTGCTGGCCGAGGGCCTGGAGCTGGACGACGAGCTGCGGAAAAAGATCTGCCGGGAGCTGCGTACCGCGCTGTCGCCGCGGCACGTCCCCGACGAGATCCACCAGGTCCGGGCCGTCCCGCGAACCCTCTCCGCCAAGAAGCTGGAGGTGCCGGTCAAGAAGATCCTCACCGGCACCCCGGTGGACAACGCCGCGGCCAGGGGCGCCCTGGCCAACCCGGAGTCGCTGACCGCCTTCGCCGCCTTCGCCCAGCGCCGCGCCGAGTCCGACCACCCCACCCGCGCCTGACCCTCCCCCTGCCCTCCCCGCCTCGGTGATCTTGCACTCTCGGCCCCGACGACAGGGGTGAATCCCCCGGACCGGGGGCCGCAACTGCAAGATCGCGAGGGGGAGGGGCGGGGCTCGGCTCAGGTCAGGGCGCGGGTGACCTTTTCCGTTGCCGTGCGGGCGTCGAGGCGGGTCGGGTCCAGGTTGGCGCAGGCGACCAGGGTGGCGCCGGCCGTGAGCGGGGCCAGCAGCCAGTCGACCGGGTCGGGGTGCCGGGTCACGTCGATCAGCAGCCGGTCGCCGGGAGTGAGGCAGAGCTCCGTGGCCCGGGCCTCCGCGCGGGCCAGCAGCGCTTCGTCCCCGGCGCCACCCCCCGGGTACGGGCTGAAGTGGTCACCGTGGCCGCGTACCGCCGACACGAAGTCGGCGAAGCCGGCCGGCACCTCCCGCATCGGCATCGCGAACGGGTCGAGGGCCAGCGCGTAGCGCTCGCCCGCCGACCAGGCGCCCGCCTCGTCGACCCCGCCGCCGGCGGCGAAGAGCACGTCCACGTCGCCCGGGGTCTCGGCCACGGTCAGCTTCGCCGACCAGCAGCCGAGCAGCACGGCGGCGGTCTGCCAGTGCGGCGGCAGCAGCACGGCGGCCCTGTCGCCGGGGGCGAGGGCGACCTCGTCGACCAGCAGGTTGGCCGTCTTGGCCACCCAGTTCGCCAGCGTCGCGCCGGAAAGTTCGGTGCGCTCGCCGGTGGCGTCGTCGTACCAGGTCAGCAGCGGGCGGGCGGGGTCGGTCGCGATCGCGTCGGCGAACACCCGGGCAATGTTGTCGGCCATCGGCGCGAACGATACGCGCCCGGGACGCGTACTCGATGACAACGACAAGTCGGCGTACCGTCGGGTCGCAGTCAGCGTCGGGCACCCGGCCCGGCGTAGGCTTGCCGACAGTGTTGTTCCCCACAGACGCGCCAGCCTGAGGAGTCGCCCCGTGACCGCCGGTCGCCCGCCCCGCGTGCTCATCGACGCCACGAGTGTCCCCGCCGATCGCGGCGGCGTCGGTAGATACGTCGACGGCCTGCTCGGTGCCCTCGGCCGGGTCTGCGGCTCCGGCGTCGACCTGGCCGTGGTGAGCCTCCGCACCGACCTGGAGCGCTACACCCGGATGCTGCCCGGCGCCGAGGTGATCCCCGCCCCGGCGGCCGTCGCGCACCGCCCCGCCCGGCTCGCCTGGGAGCAGACCGGCCTGCCGCTGCTGGCCCAGCAGGTGGGCGCCGAGGTGCTGCACTCGCCCTTCTACACCTGCCCGCTGCGGGCCGGTTGCCCGGTCACGGTCACCGTGCACGACGCGACCTTCTTCACCGAGCCGGAGCACTACGACAAGTCGCGCCGCACCTTCTTCCGCAGCGCGATCAAGACCTCGCTGCGCCGCGCCAACCGGGTGATCGTGCCGAGCAAGGCCACCCGGGACGAGCTGATCCGCCTGCTAGACGCCGATCCGACTCGGATCGACGTGGCCTATCACGGGGTCGACCAGGCCGCCTTCCACGCCCCGAGCGAGGAGGAGAAGGCGCGGGTCCGCGCCCGCCTGGGGCTCGGCAGCAGCAGCTACGTCGCGTTCCTCGGGGCCAAGGAGCCGCGCAAGAACGTACCCAATCTGATCCGCGGCTGGGCCCGCGCGGTGGCCGACCGGGAGAACCCGCCCGCGCTGGTCATCGCCGGCGGTCAGGGGCACGACGACGACATCGACCGCGCGGTGGCCGAGGTGCCGTCGCACCTGCGGCTGCTCCGCCCGGGCTACCTGCGCTACGCCGACCTGCCCGGCTTCCTCGGTGGCGCGCTGGTCGCCGCCTACCCGTCCTACGGCGAGGGCTTCGGCCTGCCCATCCTGGAGGCGATGGCGTGCGCGGCCCCGGTGCTCACCACCCCGCGGCTCTCCCTGCCCGAGGTGGGCGGCGACGCCGTGGCGTACACCAGCGAGGACCCGGAACAGATCGCCACCGACCTGACCGCGCTGCTCGACGACGAGCAGCGTCGGCTCTCCCTGGCCAAGGCCGGTTTCGACCGGGCCAAGGAGTTCACCTGGGAGTCCAGCGCGGAGGTGCACATCGCTGCGTGGAGCCGGGCGCGTGCCTGAGTGTCACCTGCGGGTACGTCCGACCCCCGGCCCGTAGTGGGACGGTTCGGGCATGATGTGCTGATGTTCTACGCCGTCATCCCGGCGGGTGGCAGTGGCACGAGGTTGTGGCCGCTGTCCCGTGCCGGCCACCCCAAGTTCCTCCACCCGCTGACCGGCACCCCGGCCTCGCTGCTCCAGGCCACGGTGGACCGACTGTCGCCGTTGACCGCGCCCGAACGCACGCTGGTGGTCACCGGGGCCGCGCACGTCGCGGCGGTGGCCCGGCAACTGGCGGGCGTGCCGGAGGAGAACATCCTGGTCGAGCCCTCGCCGCGGGACTCCTGCGCGGCGATCGCGCTGGCCGCGGCGGTGATCGCCGAACGCGAGCCGGAGGCGGTGATGGGCTCCTTCGCCGCCGACCACCTGATCGGTGACCCGGCGCGCTGGGCCGAGGTGGTCCGGCAGGCGATCCGCGGCGCCGAGCAGGGTTCGCTGATGACCGTGGGCATTACCCCGACCCGGCCCGAGACCGGCTACGGCTACCTGGAGACGGGTGAGCCGGTGGGTGACGGCCCGCTGCGCCCCGTGATCGAGTTCAAGGAGAAGCCGGCCGCCGACGTGGCGGAGGGCTACGTGCGCTCCGGCCGGCACCTCTGGAACGCCAGCATGTTCGTCTGGCGGGTGGACGTCTTCCTGGCCGAGCTCGCCCGGCAGCAGCCGGCCCTGCACGCGGGGATCGCCGCGATCGCGGCAGCCTGGGGCACCCCCGAGCAGGACGACGTCCTCGGCACGGTCTGGCCGACCCTGCCGAAGATCTCCGTCGACTACGCGGTGATGGAGGGCGCGGCGACCGCCGGCCGGGTGGCGACCGTCCCGGGCGACTTCGGGTGGAACGACGTCGGCGACTTCCACACTCTCGGCGAGGTGCTCCCCGCCGACGCCGCCGGCAACGTGGTGCTGGGCGGCGACGCCAAGCCGGGTGTGCTGCTGCGGGACAGCACCGGCGTGGTGGTGGTGCCGCAGTCCGGCCGGCTGGTGGCCGCGATCGGGGTCCACGACCTGATCGTGGTGGACACCCCGGACGCCCTGCTGGTCTGCCCGCGCGACCGGGCGCAGGACGTGAAGAAGGTGGTCGACGAGCTCAAGGAGCGCGGCGAGGAGGGGCTGGTCTGACCGGGTCCCGGGTCAACGGGCGGCAAGCCGGGCCAGCGCCGGCGCCACCAGCTGGACGGTCCCGTCGGCCAGCGGCGCGGGCAGCCGGTCCGGCGGGAACCAGCCCAGCGCCTCGGACTCGGCGCTGACCCGCTCGGTCGCCCCGGCCGGGGCGAGCACGGCGAACCGGACGTCGTAGTGCAGGGAGCCGCCCTGGCAGGCCACCGGGTGGACGTCCACGTCGATCGGCACCGGGTCGACCACCAGGCCGGCGATGCCGGACTCCTCGGTGGCCTCGCGCAGCGCGGCGGCCGCCAGGGTCCGGTCGCCGGGCTCGCAGTGCCCGCCGAGCTGCACCCACTTGCGGAACTTGCCGTGCAGGCAGAGCAGCACCCGGGCGCCGGTCGGGTCGAGCACCAGCGCGCTCGCGGTGACGTGCCCGGGCCGGTGCGCCCGGCTCATCGCCACCGGCCCGGCGGCCAGCAGCGCCAGGGTGCGGTCGCGGTTCGCGGCGGCCGCCGCGCTGGTCGCCGTCCAGCGGCTCAGCACCGCGGTGGCGTCGGCGTGCAGGTCGGCGTACGTCTCGGTGTCCGGCACCCCGCCACTCTACGGGCGCGTCCGTACCCTGGCCGGGTGACCCTGCGACTCGTGGAGTTCGTCGTGGCCGGCAACGAGGCCAGCGACCTGCTGCCGGTACGCTCCCCGGCCCTGCTGCGCGCCCACGGCGCCCGGCGCGGGTTCTGGACCGTCCTCGACGAGGGCCCGGTGGAACAGTGCCTCGCCCTGCTGCTGGAGCAGGCGGACGGCGAGTGGGTGGCGCACCACGTGGCCGCCGACGCCGGCCCGGAGAACGGCCGCACCGAGGACGGCGAGGCGCTCGCCCACCACGACGGCTGGGTGTACGTCTTCGGCTCGCACTTCGGCTCCAAGGCCGGCCCGCTGCGCCCCCGCCGGGCGTTCGTGGCCCGGTTCCGGGAGGACGACGCCGCGCGCGGGACGCTGCCGCTGCACGTGGTGCGCAACCGGTTCCGGCTGCACCGGGCGATCAACGACGCGCTCGCCGCCGCGCCGCTGGCGCCGCTGCCGCCGGGGGACCGGGTCCGGCAGCGGTTCATCGTGGAGACCCTGGCCCGGGGCACCGCCCGGGGCAAGAGTTGGGTGAGCCGGCTGGCCGAGGACGACCTGCCGCTCAACGTCGAGGCGGCGGCCTTCACCCCGGCCGGGACGGTGCTGCTCGGGCTGCGCTTCCCGGTGACCGCCGAGGGCGAGCCGATCCTGGTCGAGCTGGCCGGGGTGGCGGACATGTTCGGCGAGCCGCCGGGCTGGCCGCGGGCCGTCGGGGCGTACGCCCTGACCGGGGTGACCCCGGCGGGCGCGCTGACCGGCTTCCGGGCCGTCACGCCGACGCCGGACGGTGGCTACGCGGCGGTGATCGGCTCGATCGACGCGGTCGGCAAGGGCTCGGTGCTGCTGGACGACCATCCGCACGGCGGCGCGGTGACGTCGCGGCACGTCCGGTTCCGGCACGACGTCGGCCCGGACGCCCGGGTGGCGGGGAAGCTGGTGGCCGAGCTGGCGCCGTTCCACCACGTGGAGGGGCTGGCCGAGCTCGACGGGCGCTGCTACTACGTCACCGACGAGGACCACCGGGTGGCGCTCTGGCTCGGATGAGCGGTCGCCGGACGACACCTCCACGGAGAACAGCCGCAGACCCTCGTGGTGCCGCCCGGCCGACCGGTGTGCCCGCTGACCGACGAGCTGGTCGTCGGCCGCCGTGCTCCGGCATCGGCGGGCAAGGGAAGTGTGCCCAACCCGGTCGGGCACCGTCGAGGTTTTTCATTCCACGCTTAAAGATGGAGATAAGTGCCGGCGGGTACAGTGCTCAAGGTGGCGGGCACTCCCTCTGTCCGCCCGGGAGAGCTCCATGCTGAAGGTCATTTTCTCCCGCGAGGACATCCTGCGGACCAGGGTGGCCCCTGCCGCGGATCCCGTCTGGGAACTGGTCCTCAGCCTGCACCTGCTCCAGGGCCGCGGGCGTGACCCGCTGTTGACCGAGTGGCGACGCACCGTGGCCGACGGGCTGCGGACGGACAGCGCCGCCGAACGCTACCGCCTGCTGCTGGCGCTCAACCCGCCCCGCGGCTACTTCCCCGACTTCCTCACCCCGTACGCCAGCAAGGACGGCCTGGAGGCCGGGCTGGAGGCGGTCCGGGGCACGCCGGTCGACCTGCTCCGCCGGGACCTGACCCTGCTCGGCGAGGAGAACCTGCTGCCCTCGTCGGCGACCGCGCTGGCCCGCGGGGAGCCCGAGGTGCTGCGCCACCTGACCGACTCGATGGTCCGGTACCAGTCGCTGGCGGTCACCCCGTACTGGTCGCGGATCCAGGCCGCCGTGGAGGCGGACCGGGCCCGCCGCGCCCGGGCCATGCTCGACGGCGGCGCGGAAGGGCTGCTGGCCAGCCTCCGGCCGAGCATGCGCTGGGCCGACGGGGTGCTGGAGGTCCTCGACTACCCGGACAGCCGGGAACTGCACCTCGACGGCCGGGGGCTGCTGCTGGTCCCCTCGTTCTTCTGCGCGCGCACCCCGGTCGCGCTCCTCGACCCCAGCCTGCCGCCGGTGCTGGTCTATCCCGTCGACCGGCTCGGCGGCCTCATGCTGGAGCCGGGCAGCGGCGCCCGTGGGGACGCCGACGCCGCGCAGCGGGAGGCGCTGGCCGCCCTGCTCGGCCGGACCCGGGCGGCCGTGCTGGAGGCCGCCGACGAGGGCTGCACCACCGGCGAGGTGGCCCGCCGGCTGCGCATCTCCGCCGCCGCGGCCAGCCAGCACACCACCGTGCTGCGCAACGCCGGGCTGCTGGTCAGCCACCGCGACCGCAACACCGTCCTGCACACCCTGACCACCCTCGGCCGCGCCGTCCTCGACGCCTGACCTCCGGCCGGCCCACCGCCAGAGGTCAGAGGGCGAGGCTGGCGCTGGCGGTGCTGCCGGGCGGCGGGGGGAGCAGGGCCGACGAGACGCCCTCGGCAGCCAGCGCGATGCGCAGCCGTTGCAGGTCGGCGCCGAACCGGACCAGGTCCGCCGGGTCGAGCGGGGCCGGTGGCGCGCCGAGGACCAGGCCGGTGGCCTGCGCCGGCCAGCCGGGCACGGTGGCGACCAGTCCGGCGCGTACCTCCTCGTCGGTGACGTGGGTGAAGACGGTGCCGGGCGCGACCACCTGGGCGACGGCGGCGATGGCCCGGTCGACGGCGGCCGGGTCGGCCGGGGTCGGACCCGGGCCGTCCGCCAGGGTGGCCGCCTCCCGCAGGCCGGCGGCGCGCGCCTCGGCGGTGCCCAGGGAGAAGAGGTCCAGTGCGGCGTCCCGGACCAGCGTCCGGGCACCCTCGTCGTCGTCCCGGGTCTCGCCCAGGTAGCCGCGGATCACCGCGACCGGCACCTGGTCGCACTTGCCCTTGATCAGCTCGCCGGCACCGGCGAGCTCGTCCACCACGGCCATCTCGGTGAGCTGGAGCTCGTTGCCGTAGGGGTCGATCTCGCCCCGGTGGTCGCGGATCGCCGGCATGCCGGCCACCCCGAGCGCCACGTCGGTGAGCCCGTTGCGCCACGGCCGGCCCATGGTGTCGCTGACGATGACCGCGACGTCGAGGTCGTACCGTTCGCGCAGCGTGGCGCGGAGCGCGCGGGCGGAGCCGTCCGGATCCTCGGGCAGCAGCACCAGCCGGGTCTTGTCCACGTTGGACGCGTCGATGCCGGCGGAGGCCATCACGAACCCGTGGTGGGTCTGCACGATCCGGGTCGCCCCGCGGGTGGCCACCACCCGGGCGGTCTCCCCGGCCAGCACCTCGTCCCGGGCGGCGAGCCGCTCGGGCCCGTCGGCCGGCACGTCGACCAGCCGGCCCTCCGCCTTGGACACGATCTTGCTGGTCACCACCAGCACGTCGCCGTCGCGCAGCCAGGGCGCGGCGGTGGCGATCATCGCCGCCAGGTCGTCGCCCTCGGTCACGTCGCCGATGCCCAGCACCGGCAGGATCTCCAGCCTCACATCAGCTCCAACGCGGCCCGGACCATCGCCACCGTCGCCGCCTCGTCGGTCATCCGCAGCGGCGCCGGACGCACGGTCACGTCCGGCACTTCGGTGCCCTCGTCCTCGGGCGCGACCAGCCAGGCGTCGAGCAGGCCGCCGGTCGACCGGGCGCCGTAGAGGCCGCCCACCCCGGCCGCGCTGCACTCGACGCCGAGCACGGACAGGCAGCGGTCGGCCATGCCGCGGACCGGGGCGCCGCCGATGATCGGGGACACCCCGATCACCGGGGCCGGCCCGTCGGCGACAGCGTCGCGCAGGCCCGGCACGGCCAGGATCGGGGCGATGCTCACCACCGGGTTGCTCGGCGCGACCAGCACCACGTCCGCGGCGCGGATCGCCTCCAGCACCCCGGCCGCCGGCTTGGCCGTCTCCGCGCCGACGAAGACGAACCGGTGCGTCGGGAGATCCGCCCGGTGGCGTACCCACCACTCCTGGAAGTGGATCGCCCGCTGGCCGCCCTCCAGATCGACCACGACGTGCGTCTCCAGCCGGTCGTCCGTAGCCGGCAGCAGGCGTACGCCCGGCTGCCAGCGGGTGGCCAGCGCGTCGGTGACCTGGGACAGCGGATAGCCGGCGTTGAGCATGGTGGTGCGTACCAGGTGGGTGGCGAGGTCCTTGTCGCCCAGCCCGAACCAGGCCGGCTCGGCGCCGTACGCGGCCAGTTCGGACTTGACCGTCCAGGTCTCGCCCACCCGGCCCCAGCCCCGCTCCGGGTCGGCGCCGCCGCCCAGCGTGTACATCACGCTGTCCAGGTCGGGGCAGACCTTCAGCCCGTGCAGCAGCAGATCGTCGCCGACGTTGACCACGGCGGTCACCTCGGCTCCCACCTCCCGGGCGTACGCCCGGACGCCGAGCAGGAACCGGGCGCCCCCGATGCCGCCGGTCAGAACCACGATGCGCATGGCGTCCATCCTTCCGCACGCGCCGCCGTCGATCGTCCGGTGGCCGGGGAACTGTGACTGTGACGAGTCCCACCAAATGCTTGACGATGTGGTTTCGGACATGCCCGACGGGTGGTCTAGCACCCATGGCGCTTACCAGTTGCCTGCCAGGATGGCGGTGGAGTGGGGGGGCGGTGCAATTCTCCCTACACCTGTCTATGGTTGCTTGTTGTGTGTGGCGTCTACCGAATCGGTGAGCTTGCCTTCTCGTGGAGGTTGGACGGGCTCCGGCCCTTCCAGGAGGAATTCGACCGGGCGGACTTGACCGGGGCTCGTCGCCGATGAAGGTCACCCGCATCGCTTACTCGACCGGCCTGAACGCGGGCAAGTACGCGGCGTTGCGGGAGCAGGCGCGTCGGTTGGGCCGGGCGCGTAGCGAGGTGTGGCAGCGGTACGGTTCGATCTTCGGGGTCGGGTCCGGGCTGACGGACCGGCAAGTGCGGGACCAGTGGTTGGCCGACGGCACACACATACAGTTCGGTGTGCTGGCGAACGCCTGGAAGGAAACCGTCCGCGACGCGATGGCCGACATCGCAGCGAACCTGGCAGCGGCGAAGGTCGAGGTCCGGCGGGCAATCCATCGGCGCAGCCAGGATCCGGTGGAGCGCAAGCGGATGCTGTACGCGTTGAAGGCGGACCGGTGGGCTGGTGACCCATTCCTGTCTCGCCAGATGCGCAAGCACTGGAAGCGGGGCCGCAACCGCACGCACGATCAGATTGTGGTGCGCGCCGACGCATACAACGCTGTCGTCGACAGGCGAGGCCGGTTGTGGCTGGCGGTTCCCAGTCTGCGACGCCGCCAACTGGTCAGGATCCCGTTGTCCACGACCGTGGCCCCGTCGGGCACCCTGCGGCTGATCCTTCGGGGTGGTCGAGTCGAGGTGCACTACCAGATCGACGCGGCCCAGATGCACTCGTCGCGGCGTCCGTGCGGCGACCGGACCATCGGCGTGGACAAGGGCTACACCGAAGCCCTCACAGACTCCGACGGCGACCGCCACGGTTGCGGCCTGGGTAAGTTGCTGACAACGGAGTCGGACCGGGTAAAGGAACGTAACCGGCGGCGGGCGAAGCTGCGCTCGATCGCAAATACCGCCGCCCTGCGCGGGAATTATGCGAAAGCCCGTCGGATCACGGTCAACAATCTCGGGACGATCAAGCGGGATCGCCAGGCCGCGCGGCACCGAGCGAGGGTGCGTAACGAGGTCTTCGCCGCTGTGCATCGGGTCGTGGACAAGGCGGCTGCCGTGGTCGCTGAGGACCTCACCAAGAGCTTCGCTGGGCGCAAATCGCTTGGCAAGAACGTCATCCGACGCCTCGCTGGCTGGACCAAGGGAGTCACCGCCGAGGCCCTCACCAACGTGTCGGAGCGCAGAGGTTCTGCGCTCGTGCATGTCAACGCCGCCTACACCTCGCAAACCTGTCACCGCTGCGCCGGCTTTGGTCGCCGTAGCGGGGATCGGTTTCACTGCACCTGGTGCAGGGTGGTGTTGCAGGCCGACGTGAACGCCGCGATCAACATTCTGCAGCGAGCCGGCGACCCCGACATCGCCCTGCACACCCCGCACCATGCGGTGAAGCAGATCCTGCGGAACAGGACCGATCGCCACCGGACCAGACTGCCGGTCCAGGACTCCAGCGCTGCAGTAGCAGAGCGGAGAGCGAAACATCCGAACCGCTCGACAATGAGCAACCAGTAGGAAGCAGACTACGCTCACGTCGGCAACTGTCCGTTTTCGTCCCCAGGGGGAGTCCGTGACCAGCCCCGCCGAGCCCGCGTCCGGCGACACCACGCAGGCCAGCCAGTTGACCAAGCCGTTGCGCGAACTGGCCGCGCTCGTCCTGCTCGGCGCGAACGCCGTGCTCCTCTTCGTCGGCCTGCTGCGGCTGCTGGTCCCCGTCGACGACTACAGCACGTTCAGCGGCCGGGCCGGGAGCAGCTTCTTCTCCTTCGTGGGCCTGGAGTCCACCGTCCTGCCGGTGCTGGCCGTGCTGCTCGCCAGCCACGTCCGCCCGGTGCTGCCGAAGGCGAAGCTGATCACCCAGGTGGCGCTGGTCGAGTACGCCGTCGGCGCCGCGTTCGGCGCGCTGACCCTCCTGATCTGGCTGGTCGGCCGGCTCGCCGACGGCGAGGTGCTGGACGCCTTCCTCGGCCTGCTCACGCGGGTGGCCTGGCTGGCCGTCTTCGGGGTCGCCGCGTTCGTGGTGTTCAAGATCTGGCGCACCCTCTACTACGTCCCGAAGCCCAAGCCGCAGCCCGGTGTCTACGGCCAGGCGCAGCCCGGCTGGCCGCAGCAGCCCGGCCCCGCTCAGCCCGGCGGTTATCCCGCCCCGGGCGGCTACCCGCAGGCCGGCGTGCCGCAGCAGCCGGGCGGCTACCCGCAGCCCGGCCCGTACGGCCCGCAGTCCGCGCCGCCGTTCAACACCGCCCCGCCGCACGCCCCGCAGTCGAGCCCGCCGTTCGGCGCCCCACAGTCGAGCCCGCCGTTCGGTGGCCCGCAGTCCGCGCCCCCGTACGGCGGTGCGCCGCACCCGGCGCCGCCGTTCGGCCAGCCGCCGTCGGCCGACCCGACCCAGGCCATCCCGCGCCAGCCGGTCGACCCCGGCCAGCCTGCCCCGCCGGACGGCGATCGCACGCAGCGCTTCGACCGGGAGGACCCGAACCACCCGCGCTGAACCTCCGGGCGCCGCCCGCCTCCTTGACCGGGGGCGGGCGGCCCGGCGCCGGGCAGCGCATAGGCTGGGCGGATGGTTGATCGCAGCGATCCCGCCCCGACCGAGGCGAGCGTCCGGCGGGCCCTGGGCCGGGCCGCCACCGGCCGGGCGCTGGACGTGGCCGAGGCGAGCGCGCTGCTCACCGCGCGCGGCACGGCGTTGGACGAGCTGCTCCGGATCGCCGGCGAGATCCGCGACGCCGGGCTTCGGGAGGCCGGCCGCCCGGGGGTCGTCACCTTCTCCAAGAAGGTGTTCATCCCGCTGACCCGGCTCTGCCGGGACCGCTGCCACTACTGCACCTTCGCCACGGTGCCGCACCGGCTGCCCGCCGCGTACCTGGAGAAGGACGAGGTGCTCGCCATCGCCCGGGAGGGCGCCGCGCAGGGCTGCAAGGAGGCGCTGTTCACCCTCGGCGACCGCCCCGAGCAGCGCTGGCCGGCCGCCCGGCGGTGGCTGGACGAGCGGGGCTACGACTCCACCCTCGACTACCTGCGCGCCTGTGCCGTGGCGGTGCTGGAGGAGACCGGCCTGCTGCCGCACCTCAACCCGGGCGTGCTGTCCTGGTCGGAGCTGCAACGGCTCAAGCCGGTCGCGCCGAGCATGGGCATGATGCTGGAGACCACCGCGACCCGGCTCTGGTCCGAGCCGGGCGGCCCGCACTACGGCTCGCCGGACAAGGAGCCCGCGGTGCGGCTGCGGGTGCTCGACGACGCCGGCCGGGTCGGCGTGCCGTTCACCACCGGCCTGCTGATCGGCATCGGGGAGACCCTGGCCGAGCGGGTCGACGCCCTCTTCGCGATCCGCCGGGCGCACCGGGAGTACGGCCACCTCCAGGAGGTGATCGTGCAGAACTTCCGCGCCAAGCCGGACACCGCGATGCGCGGCATGCCGGACGCGGAGCTGCACGACCTGGCCGCCACCGTGGCGGTGGCCCGGGTGCTGCTCGGCCCGAAGGCGCGCGTCCAGGCCCCGCCGAACCTCATCGAGGGCGAGTACGACCTGCTGCTGCGCGCCGGCATCGACGACTGGGGCGGCGTCTCGCCGGTCACCCCGGACCACGTCAACCCGGAGCGGCCCTGGCCGCACCTGGACGAGCTGGCCCGGCGTACCGGGCAGACCGGCTTCACCCTGCGCGAGCGGCTGACCGTCTACCCGGAGTACGTCCGGGCCGGCGACCCGTGGCTGGACCCGCGCCTGCTGCCGCACGTCACGGCCCTGGCCGACCCGGAGACCGGGCTCGCCGTCGAGGCGGCCCGCCCGGTGGGCCGGCCGTGGCAGGAGCCGGAGGAGGTGTTCGGCGGGCGGACCGACCTGCACGTCACCATCGACACCACCGGGCGGACCGGGGACCGGCGGGGCGACTTCGACGACGTCTACGGCGACTGGTCCGAGGTGGCCGCGAAGGTCACCGTACCGACCGCCGTGGTGAGCGACCCCGATCTGCGCGCCGGTCTGCGACTGGCGGCCGACGATCCGGCCGCGCTGCTCGAACCGGGGCACGAGGCGAAGGCGCTGGCGCTGTTCGGCGCGGACGGCCCGGCCCTGGACGAGCTGTGCCGGATCGCCGACGACGTCCGCCGGGACGCGGTCGGCGACGACGTCACGTACGTGGTCAACCGCAACATCAACTTCACCAACGTCTGCTACGTGGGCTGCCGGTTCTGCGCCTTCGCGCAGCGCGAGAGCGACGCCGACGCGTTCCGGCTCTCCCTCGGGCAGGTCGCCGACCGGGCCGAGGAGGCGTGGGCAGCCGGCGCCACCGAGGTCTGCCTCCAGGGCGGCATCGACCCGAAGCTGCCGGTCACCGGCTACGCCGACATCGTCCGGGCGATCAAGGCCCGGGTGCCGGGGATGCACGTCCACGCCTTCTCCCCGATGGAGATCGTCACGGCCGCGGCGAAGGCGGGCGTGCCGGTGAAGGAGTGGTTGCTCCAGCTCCGGGAGGCCGGCCTGGACACCATTCCGGGCACCGCCGCGGAGATCCTCGACGACGACGTGCGCTGGGTGCTCACCAAGGGCAAGCTGCCGGCCGCCGCCTGGGTCGAGGTGGTCAGCGCGGCCCACGAGCTGGGCATCCGGTCCAGCTCCACGATGATGTACGGCCACGTCGACCACCCGGGCCAGTGGCTGGCCCACTTCCGGGTGCTGGCCGGCGTGCAGGACCGCACGGGCGGGTTCACCGAGTTCGTGGCGCTGCCCTTCGTGCACACCAACGCGCCGATCTACCTGGCCGGCATCGCCCGGCCCGGCCCGACCTGGCGCGAGAACCGGGTCGTGCACGCGATGGCGCGGCTGCTGCTGCACGGCCGGATCCCCAACATCCAGTGCTCCTGGGTGAAGCTCGGTGACGCCGGCACGGTGGCGATGCTCCAGGGTGGCTGCAACGACCTGGGCGGCACCCTGATGGAGGAGACCATCTCCCGGATGGCCGGCTCCGGCAACGGCTCGGCCCGGACCGAGGAGCAGCTCCGGGGGATCGCGGCGGCGGCGAGCCGACCGGTCCGCAAGCGCACGACCGCGTACGGTCACGCCGGCGCCTAGCGTCGAACCTTTACCCGCCGACGGCCGTACCAGTGGATGCCGGCGGCGGTCGCGGCGAGGACCGCCGCCGGCGCCCCAGCCCGGGGCACCCGGCGGAGTCCGGGCCCCGGTCCACCGTGGGCGCTGCGGCGCCGGCCCGGAAAGGTTGCCCATGACCACTGATGAGCCGAAGCGGCGGCCCTGGCCGCGACTGACCCGCCGGCAGACGTTGACCGCCGCCGCCAGCGCCACCCTGGGCGCCGCCGCACTCACCGTGCCGGGCCTGTCCGCCGCGCAGAACGCCCCCTCCGCGGGCCGGCGCGACGAGCCGATCGTGGTCCACCTCCGCGACGCGGCCTCCGGCGCGCTGGACGTCTTCGTCGGCACGACCCGGATCCAGGTACGCGACCGCGGCCTGGCCGAGCGCCTGGTCCGCGCCGCCGGGAGGCGCTGACCCTCCGCGCGCCGCACCGGCGCGACCCCTTCCGGCGCGGGCTCTCGGCGCCGGTCCCGACTTCCGCTCCCCCCGACGAAGGTGTGGTCCGCCATGTCCTCTCACCGCGAGGCCCCGGAGATCGCCAAGGATCCGGTCGCCGACAGCTCCGACCTGTACGCGTTCGTCAACCCGAGCCAGCCCGACACGGTCACGTTGATCGCCAACTACGTGCCGGTGCAGCTCCCCTCCGGCGGCCCCAACTTCTTCGAGTTCGGCGACGACGTCCGGTACGAGATTCACGTTGACAACGATGGAGACGGTTATCCCGACGTCACCTATCGCTTCGAATTCACCACCGAGATCACCAATCCGAACAGTTTTCTTTACAACACCGGCCCGATCGAGTCGCTGGACAGCAAGAACTGGAATCGGCGGCAGTTCTACCGGCTGACCCGGGTGGCCGACGGCCGGGAGCACGTGCTGGCCCACAAGCTGCCCTGCCCGCCGTGCAACGTGGGACCGCTGTCCACCCCCAAGTACGCCGACCTGGTGCGGCAGGCGACGTTCCGGCTGTCGACCGGGGAGAAGGTCTTCGCCGGCCAGCGGGCCGACGGTTTCTTCGTCGACCTGGGCGCCGTCTTCGACCTCGGCACGCTGCGCCCCTTCCAGCAGTTGCACGTGGCCGGCAAGAAGCTGTTCAAGACCGAGGGCGAGCCGGTCAACGCGCTGGATCGGCTGAACGTGCACAGCCTCGCCGTGCAGGTGCCGCTCGGCAAGGTCCGCCGCCGGGCCGGCCGGTACGGCTACGCCGACCGCGCCTCGACCATCGGCGTCTGGACGACCGCGTCCCGCCAGCAGGTCCGGGTGCTCGGCGACCGAGTGGCCGCGGACACCGCCGCCGGCCCCTTCACCCAGGTCTCCCGGCTGGGCAATCCGCTGTTCAACGAGGTCGTCGTACCCATGTCCAAGAAGGACCTGTGGAACACCCTGCCGCCCGCCGAGGACAAACGCTTCGCCCAGTTCGTCGAGCATCCCGAGCTGGCCGCGCTGCTGCCGGCGCTCTACCCGGGCGTGTTCCCCAGCCTGGACGCGTTGAACAAGTCGAAGAAGCCGAGGGCCGACCTGGTGGCGATCCTGCTCACCGGGGTGCCGGCCGGACTGATCGACGGCTTCGCCAACACGACCGGCGACGTGCAGGCCGACATGCTGCGGCTGAACACGGCGATCCGGCCCAGCCGGAAGCCGGACCCCTTCGGGGTGCTCGGCGGTGACCTGGCGGGCTTCCCGAACGGCCGGCGGGTCGGCGACGACGTGGTGAGCATCGCGCTGCGGGCGATCGCGGGGGTCACCGTGCCGCTGGTGGACAGGACGTTCAAGCCGGACGCGGCGGCGGCCACGGTCACCCCGGGGCTGAGCGCCGCCGACGTGACGGCGCCCTTCCTCGGCGACTTCCCGTTCCTCGGCACTCCGTACGACGGGTTCGGCAACCCGCCGGCGGCGAAGTCCTGAGCGGGGAGGCCACGTGCACCACCAGCACACCCTCGGCCCCTCGGAGAGCGGCAGTGTCGTGCTCGACCTCGGTGGCGACTGCGGCGCGCTGATCATCCATACCGGACGGGACCTGCACGGCCGGGAGATCGAGATCAGCCGCGCCGACCGGGACGGGCCCCGCACCCACTCCGCCGTACGCGAGCGGCACGTCCGCGACGGGGTCTTCCACAGTGCCGTCTACCCGGACCTGCCCGCGGGCCTCTATACCGTCTGGTGGGACGATCGAACCCCCGCCGGAGCGATTTCCGTCACCGGCGGGGCGATCGCCGAATTCGTCTGGCCGGCCAGCTCACCGCCGGGAGCGGGCTGACCGCACAGTCCAGCACCGTCGCGCCTCGTCCACATGTTGGGCGGGGCGCGGTCGGCGTCTGCCGCCTCGAGGGGCGGTACCGCTCGGGCCGGGTTAACCTGGGGCCCCACCAATGCTGATCTTGGACGGTGTCAACACGGCCGCTCGGGGGTGGCCCGCCGGAGCCTCCACCGGGGGCCGCCGGCGGTGTCCACACCGGTGCGCCACGGCAGAAAACTTCGGGCAACTCGCCGGGGAGGGCGTTACTCGTCCGGGGTCTGAATCGATAGGGCAGGTTGCGAGGGTCGGGCGGCTGCGACGGTCGTCCGGAACGTGTCGGGAGGGCGACTCCATTATCAAGTTCGGCTTGACGGCGCACGCATTACACGCGTGTAATTTGAATGGGGTTGTTCGCGCGGAACGCAACAAATTGTGACCGGACGAACAAGCACGCCTTTCGCGTGGGGGGTTGCAGCGGCGATGACGCCGGTGCGCGACAAGGAGGCAATGGATGGACGGCCAGCTCGAGGTGGCCGACCTGCTCGGAAACGCGCCGGAGTGGCAGGAGCGGGCGCTCTGCTCGCAGACCGACCCGGAGGCGTTCTTTCCCGAGAAGGGCGGCTCGACCCGCGAGGCGAAGCGCATCTGCTCGCGGTGTGAAGTGAAGACGGAGTGTCTCGAATACGCGCTCGGCCACGACGAGCGGTTCGGGATCTGGGGTGGGCTCTCCGAGCGGGAGCGGCGCAAGCTCAAGCGGCGGGTCGCCGCCTGACGCGCGTACCGGACCGGGAGGTGGTGGGGGCCACCCGGGGTCCGGGGCCGGCGACCCGGCCGGCGGGGGCCGGCCGGGACGCGGCGGTCGTCCGACGGCGGCTCAGGCCAGTTCGTCGGGATCGACCCCGAGCAGGTTCGCCACCTGCTCGATGATCACGTCGTGCACCAGATCCGCGAGGTCCTCGCGATCCATGGCACGGAACTCCAGCGGCCGCCGGTAGAGCACGATCCGCGGCGGCACCTCCTGCCGGCCCGGGCGCCCCGGCAGCAGCCGGGCAAGCGGCACCTCGCCGTCCTCCAGCACGTCCGAGTCGTAGACGTTCAAGTCCGGCGGGACGTCCTCGACGGCGAACTCGACCCCGGCCAACTCCTTGGCGAACCGGCGTTCGAGCGTCTCCACCGTGTCCAGCACCAGGTCGTCGAAGACCTCCGCCTTGGTCCGGGCCAGCGGCACGGTGGCCGGCACCAGCCGCCCCCGCAGCCCCCGCCCGTGGCGGTCGCGGTGGGTGCGCCGGCCGGAGCCGGGGCGGCGGTTTTCCGGGCTCGTCATGACGCACAGGGTATCCCCCGCGTCCGGGCCGCCCGCCGTCGTGCCGCCGGCCCGGCGTGCCGAGCCGCCGATCGGACGAATGTGATCACCATGACGGGCGTGTCGCAACGCGAAGCGGTGCGCCGCACCCGGTAATGGGGATACCCTGCCGCCGTGAGGTCACCACGGCGCTGCTCCCGTAACGGCTGCCCCCGGCAAGCGGTCGCCACATTGACCTATGTCTACAACGAGTCCACAGCCGTGGTGGGCCCCCTGGCCGCGTTCGCCGAACCGCACACGTACGACCTGTGCGAGCCGCACGCCCGCAGCCTGACCGCCCCGCGCGGCTGGGACGTGGTGCGCCACGAGGGCGAGTTCGAGCCGCCGCCGCCCACCACCGACGACCTGGTCGCCCTGGCCGAAGCCGTCCGCGAGGCCGCCCGCCCCGCACCGCCGCGCCCCCCGGCGGACGACGACCACCCCGCCCCCCACACCCCCCAACAGGGCCGCCGCGGCCACCTCCGCGTAATCCCCCCCAACCACTGACCCACCGGGCCCCGGCCTCGAGTCCAGCTCGCCAACCGGCTGCATCCAGGGTTGTCTGCCGTCGATGATCATGAGGTTGGCGGCGGTCTTGATCTCCCTGGGTGCCGTCAACCTCATGATCAACGCGGTGCGGGTGGGGGCCGGCGGGGCGGGGGTCAGTGGCCCAGGAGGTGGGAGAAGGCGGCGGCTCGGCGGGAGGGGCGGCCGGTGCGGGACTCGGCCTCGTCGGCGGAGAACATGACCTTGAGGCCGGCGTTGACGGCGAGCCAGCGTAGGGGCTCAGGCTCCCATCGCGGCGAGCGGTGGTTGACCCAGGGGAGCGCGGTCAGGTCGGTCCGCTCGCCGCGGATCAGGTCGGCCAGCGTACGGCCGGCCAGGTTGCTGGTGCCGACGCCGTCGCCGACGTAGCCGCCGGCCCAGGCCAGGCCGGTCGACCGGTCCAGCCCCACCGAGGCCGCCCAGTCCCGGGCCACACCCAGCGGCCCGCCCCAGGTGTGCGTCACCGGCACCTCGGGCCCGAGCACCGGGAACAGTTCGCCGAGCACCCGGCGCAGCGCCGCGAAGACCCGGGGCTCCCGGTCGAAGTCGGGGCGGACCCGCGAGCCGTAGTGGTAGGGGGCGCCCCGCCCGCCGAAGGCGAGCCGGCCGTCGGCAGTGCGCTGGCCGTAGATGATGACGTGCCGGTAGTCGGAGAAGGTCTCCCGTTCAGCCAGCCCGATCTCCGCCCAGGTCGCCTCGGGCAGCGGTTCGGTGGCCACCATCAGCGAGTAGACCGGCGCCACGGCCCGCCGCTGGCCGGGCAGCGCGGGGGTGAAGCCCTCGGTCGCCCGGACCACCACCGGGGCGCGGACCACCCCGGCCGGGGTCACCGCCGCCCCGGGCCGCAGCGCGGTCACCGGGGTCCGCTCGAAGACGCGTACGCCCCGGCGCTCCACCGCCGCGGCCAGGCCGCGGACCAGCTTCGCCGGGTGCACGGCGGCGCAGTGCGGGGTGTACGTGCCGCCGCGTACCCCCTCGGCGTGGCAGCGGGCGGCGGCCTCGTCGGCGTCGAGCAGCATCAGGTCGGCGTCGGCGAGCCCGTGCTCGCGGGCCTCGGCGACGGCGGCCCGGGCCCGGCCGAGCTGCACCTCGGTGCGGGCCAGCACCACCGTGCCCCCGGCCCGCCAGTCGCAGTCGATGCCCTCGGCGGCGACCACCCGACCGACCTCGCGGACGGTCTCCTGCATGGCCCGCTGCATGGCGAGCGCCCGGTCCCGGCCGTGCCGGCGGGCCAGCGCCGGCAGCGAGGTGGGGAAGAGCGCGGAGCACCAGCCGCCGTTGCGGCCGGAGGCGCCGTACCCGGCGATCTCCTTCTCCAGCACGACGATCCGCAGGGTCGGGTCGGCCGCGGCGAGGTAGTAGGCGGTCCACAGCCCGGTGTAGCCGGCGCCCACGATCACCACGTCGGCGTCGGTGTCGCCGGGCAGGCCGGGGCGCGGGGTCAGCGGCTGGTCCAGGCTGGACAGCCAGTACGACAGGTCCTGGTAGCGCATCACCACTCCGGTGGGGGCAGGTCGTGGCGCAGCCGCGGGTCGGGCTGCGGAATCCCGTACGTCTCGACGATCGGCACCACCCCGGCCCAGACCGGCCGGTCGAGGTCGTCGTCCGGATCGTCGGGCGGGCCGGCGCTGACCTTCACCGAGCACTCGTCCAGCGGCAGGGCGAGCACCAGCGTGGCCGCCAACTCCTTCGCCGAGGGCGGCCGGATCTCCGCCCAGCGGCCGGGGAGCAGATGCTCGGAGAGCCGGTGCAACGCGGCCAGCTTCTCCTCGCCGGCCAGCGCGGTGAGGGTGCCGAGCACCATGGCGCAGCGGTAGTTCATCGAGGACTCGAAGGCGCTGCGGGCCAGCACCAGGCCGTCGAGCAGGGTGACGGTGAGGCAGGCCGGCGCACCGGTGGCGAGGTGCCGGAACAGCCGGCTGCCGGTGGAGCCGTGCATCAGCACCCGATCACCGTCCCGCGCGTACGCCACCGGCAGCGCGTACGGCTGGTCGCCGTCGCCGACGGCCAGGTGGGCGACCCGGCCGGCGTCGAGCACGGCGTGCAGCGTCGCCCGGTCGTGGACGGCCAGGTCGGGCAGCCGGCGTACCCGGGTCCGGTCGGTGCCCCCGACGGCGGCGGCACCCGGCCCGACGGCGCGGGGCCGGCCCCCGGTGTCCCGGGAACCGGCCCCGTCCGGGCCGCCGGTCAGAGGCGCGACCATGCCTCGGTCAGCACGGCGCGCAGGATCTGCTCGATCTCGTCGAACTGCTGCTGCTGGGCGATCAGCGGCGGGGCGAGCTGCACGACGGGGTCGCCCCGGTCGTCGGCGCGGCAGTAGAGCCCGGCCTGGAAGAGGGCGGTGGAGAGAAAGCCGCGCAGCAGCCGCTCGGACTCGGCCTCGTCGAAGGTCTCCCGGGTGGTCTTGTCCTTGACCAGTTCGATGCCGTAGAAGTAGCCGTCGCCCCGGACGTCGCCGACGATCGGCAGGTCGTTGAGCTTCTCCAGGGTGGACCGGAAGGCCCCCTCGTTGGCCCGGACGTGCCCGATCAGGTCCTCGCGGGCGAAGACCTCCAGGTTGGCCAGGGCCACCGCGCAGGAGACCGGGTGGCCGCCGAAGGTCACCCCGTGGGCGAACATGCCGGTCTCGGTGAGGAACGGCTCCATCAGCCGCTCGCTGGCGATCATCGCGCCGAGCGGGGCGTAGCCGGAGGTGATGCCCTTGGCCGTGGTGATGATGTCCGGCTGGTAGCCGTAGCGGGTGGCGCCGAAATATTCGCCGAGCCGACCCCAGGAGCAGATCACCTCGTCGCTGACCAGCAGCACGTCGTACGCGTCGCAGATCTCCCGGACCCGCTCGAAGTAGCCGGGCGGCGGCGGGAAGCAGCCGCCGGAGTTCTGCACCGGCTCCAGGAAGACCGCGGCGACGGTGTCCGGCCCCTCCCGCTCGATGGCCCGGCCGATCTCCTCGGCGGCCCAGCGGCCGAACGCCTCGGGGTCGTCGCCGTGCTCGGGGGCCCGGTAGAAGTTGGTGTTCGGCACCTTGATGCCGCCGGGGACCAGCGGCTCGAAGTCGCTCTTGATGCCGGGCAGGCCGGTGATCGACAGCGCGCCCATCGAGGTGCCGTGGTAGGCGATGTAGCGGCTGACCACCTTGTACTTGTTCGGCTGGCCGGTGCGCTTGAAGTAGGCCCGGGCCAGCTTCCACGCCGCCTCGACGGCCTCCGAGCCGCCGGTGGTGAAGAAGACCCGGTTCAGGTCGCCGGGGGCGAGCGAGGCGACCTTCTCGGCCAGCTCGACGGCCTTGGGGTGGGCGTACGACCACAGTGGGAAGTAGGCCAGCTCGCCGGCCTGCTTGGCGGCCGCCTCGGCGAGTTCGGTGCGGCCGTGGCCGGCGTTGACGACGAAGAGCCCGGCGAGTCCGTCCAGGTAGCGGCGGCCCTGCGAGTCCCAGACGTACGCGCCCTCGCCACGCACAATCGTCGGTACCTCGCCGGCGGAGTAGCTGGCCATCCGGGTGAAGTGCATCCAGAGGTGGTCGGTGGCGTTGGCCATGTCAGCCCCATCGGGTCTCGGGCCGGTCAGGGGTGACACCGGCCGCTCTGCCCACGGTTATCGCACAAGCGATGTTGATAACGCAAGTGTCTGGGGCGAATGACAACGGATTCAGCGAGCGGCGTTTGTCACCGCAACGGAATCCGTATCAGGCCGTGCCCCAGCTGTAGGTCTGCTTGCGCAGCTTGAGGTAGACGAACGCCTCGGTCGAGACCACGCCCGGCACCCCGCGCAGCTTCTGGAGGATCTCCAGCAGGTGCTCGTCGTTGCGGCAGACCACCTCGGCCAGCAGGTCGAACGACCCGGCGGTGATCACCACGTAGTCGATCTCCTCGAACTCGGCGAGCCGGTCGGCCACGCTCTCCAGGTCACCGTCGGTGCGCAGGCCGATCATGGCCTGGCGGGGGAAGCCGAGCTGGAGCGGATCGGTCACCGCCACGATCTGCATGACCCCGGCGTCGAGCAGGCGCTGCACCCGCTGCCGCACCGCCGCCTCGGAGAGGCCGACCGCCTTGCCGATGGTCGCGTACGGGCGCCGCCCGTCCTCCTGGAGCTGCTCGATGATCTGCTTGGCCACGTCATCGAGCAGAGCGTGACTGGCGCCTTCGCGCACGGTCACCCGACGGCTGCCGTTGCCGTTCTCCAGTTGCCGGTTGGCCATCATCCGCTCCCCATGTCCGAATCCTCGTGCCGAGCGTAGTGCCCCGGCGCAGTCTGGCGTATTTCGTGGTCGATCGCTAATCCCGCAACGGAATCCCTTGTAAGGAAGGTCACCCCATGTCAGGATCAGTCGTCCATCGCCATTGACCCTCCCGCCGGCGAGCCACCCCCGTCCCGCCGCCGACGATGACCCCCCTAGGAGTCGTCACATGCGTAGTCCCCACCGGCACCTCACCCGGCGTGGTCTGCTCACCGGGACCCTCGGCTCGGCCACCCTGCTCGCCACGGCGGGCACGCTGGCCGGCTGCGGCACCAAGGGCGCACAGCAGACCGAGGCCGGTTGCAAGAGCGACGACCTCTCCGCCACCGAAAAGAAGCTGGCCTTCTCGAACTGGCCGCAGTACATGGACGTGGACGAGAAGGACGAGTCCAAGCGACCCAGCCTGGACGCGTTCGTCAAGAAGTCCGGGATCCAGGTGACGTACACCGAGGACGTCAACGACAACAACGAGTTCTTCGGCAAGGTGCAGAACCAGCTCGCCGGCTGCCAGACCACCGGGCGGGACATCGTGGTCCTCACCGACTGGATGGCGGCCCGGATGATCCGGCTCGGTTGGATCCAGAAGCTGGACAAGGCGAAGCTGCCCAACGTCGAGGCGAACCTGCTGCCCTCGCTGCGCAACCGCTCCTTCGACAGCGACAACCAGCTCGCCATCCCCTGGCAGTCCGGCCTGGCCGGGCTGGCGTACAACGCCAAGGTGGCCAAGGAGATCCGGACCGTCGACGAGCTGCTCACCCGCCCCGACCTGAAGGGCAAGGTGACCGCGCTGTCGGAGATGCGGGACACCATGGGTCTGCTGCTCCAGTCCAACGGGCACGACCCGGCGAACTTCACCACGGCGCAGTTCGACGACGCGCTGAACAAGCTGAAGAAGGCCGTGGACTCCAAGCAGATCCGCAAGTTCACCGGCAACGACTACGCCCCCGACCTGGCCAAGGGCGACATCGCCGCGTGCATCGGCTGGTCCGGCGACGTGATCCAGCTCGGCTTCGAGGACGAGAAGATCAAGTTCGTGGTGCCCGAGTCGGGCGTGATGCTCTGGTCGGACAACATGCTGGTGCCGAACAAGGCCACCCACAAGGCGAACGCCGAAGAGCTGATCAACTACTACTACGACCCGGCGGTCGCCGCGCAGCTCGCCGCCTACGTCAACTACATCTGCCCGGTCAAGGGCGCACAGGCCGAGATGGAGAAGATCGACCCGGATCTGGCCAGCAACACCCTCATCTTCCCGGACGACGCGATGCTGTCGAAGTCCAAGGTCTTCATGGCCCTGGACGAGAAGCGGGAGAAGGAGTACGAGACCAAGTTCCAGCAGGTCATCGGGGCGTGAGAACAATGGGACACGAGACACCGGCCGGCGATCTGCGGCTGGCCAACCTGACCAAGCGGTTCGGCGTCTTCACCGCGGTGGACGACCTCAGCCTCACCATCCCGCAGGGTTCGTTCTTCGCCCTGCTCGGGGCCTCCGGCTGCGGCAAGACCACCACCCTGCGGATGATCGCCGGGTTGGAGGAACCGACCGGCGGGCAGGTGCTCCTGGGCGACCGGGACATCGCCGGGCTGCGGCCGTACAAGCGGCCGGTGAACACCGTGTTCCAGAGTTACGCGCTCTTCCCGCACCTCGACATCCACGAGAACGTGGCCTTCGGGCTGCGCCGGCGCGGCATCCGCAAGGTGACCGACCAGGTCGAGCGGATGCTGGCGCTGGTGCAGCTCGAAGGCTACGGCCGGCGCAGGCCGGCTCAGCTCTCCGGCGGCCAGCAGCAGCGCGTGGCGCTGGCCCGGGCGCTCATCAACCACCCGCAGGTGCTGCTGCTGGACGAGCCGCTCGGCGCGCTCGACCTGAAGCTGCGCCGGCAGATGCAGATCGAGCTGAAGCGGATCCAGACCGAGGTCGGCATCACCTTCGTGCACGTCACCCACGACCAGGAGGAGGCCATGACGATGGCCGACACGGTCGCGGTGATGAACGCCGGCCGGATCGAGCAGCTCGGCGCCCCCGCCGACATCTACGAGTACCCGGCCACCGCGTTCGTGGCGAACTTCCTCGGCCAGTCCAACCTGCTGGCTGGCGAGGCCGCCGGCCACAGCGGCGACGAGGTGCTGGTCACCGCGCACGGCGCGCGTTTCTCGGTGCCCGCCGACCGGGCCCGGGCCGACCACGGGACAGTCTTCCTCGGCGTACGTCCCGAGAAGCTGCACCTGGTCAGCGGCCCCGACGAGGTGCCCGCCGGCCACCAGCACCTCGGTGGGGTGGTCACCGACGCCTCGTACGTCGGGGTGAGCACCCAGTACCTGGTGCGCACGGCGTGGGGCAGTGAGCTGTCCGCGTTCGCCGCGAACAGCGGGGTGGGCGGGCGGTTGCCCGTCGGCACCCCGGTGACCGCGCACTGGGACCCACGGCACGCCTTCCTGCTGCCCCGGGCCGCCGGCGAGGACGACCAGACCAGCCCGCTGCTCGACGAGCCGCCGGTGGGTGCGCTGTCATGAGCGCGCTGGCCCACGTACCGACCTCGGCGGGGCAGCCGGCGGCGCCGCCGGGACCCCGGCGGGGACGCAGCAGGCTCCTGCCGTACCTGCTGCTGCTGCCCGGTGCCGCCTGGCTGCTGGTCTTCTTCGTCCTGCCGCTGCTCCAGCTCGCCGCGGCCAGCCTCTACGACCCGAGCGGATCGCTCTCGACCGGCTACGCGATGACCGGGGAGGTCGGCAACTACTGGGACGCGTTGCAGGCGTACTGGCCGCAGTTCGCCCGGTCCTTCGTCTATTCGGCCATCGCGCTGGTGCTGGCCCTGCTGATGGGCTACCCGCTGGCGTACGCGATCGCGCAGAAGGCCGGCCGGTGGAAGAACCTGCTGCTGGTGGCCGTGGTCGCGCCGATGTTCACCAGCTTCCTGGTCCGCACCCTGGCCTGGAAGACCATCCTGTCCGACAACGGCTGGGTGGTCGGGCTGCTGCGCGACGCGCACCTGCTCGGAGCGGACGGCCGGCTGCTGGCCACCCCGTTCGCGGTGGTGCTCGGCCTGACGTACAACTTCCTGCCCTTCCTGGTGCTGCCGCTGTACGCGAGCCTGGAGCGGCTCGACCCGCGGCTGCTGGAGGCGGCGAGCGACCTGTACGCGAGCCCGCTGCGCGCCTTCCGCAAGGTGACCCTGCCGCTGTCCATGCCCGGGCTGATCGCCGGCACGCTGCTCTTCTTCATCCCGGCCACCGGCGACTACATCAACGCCGAGCTGCTCGGCACCCCGAACGAATACATGATCGGCAACGTCATCGACTCGGCCTTCCTGGTCCGGCTGGACTACCCGCAGGGCGCGGCGCTGTCGTTCCTGCTGATGGCGGCGATCCTCGTGATCGTCTTCACCTACCTGCGGAAGGCCGGCACGGAGGAGGTGCTCTGATGCGGCGCTGGATCGCCGACCGCTGGGTGATGGGCGCGGCGCTGCTCGTCCTCGGCTACCTCTCGCTGCCGATCCTGGTGGTCGCCGGGCTCTCCTTCAACCGGCCCTCAAGCCGGCTGTCCTACGACTTCAACGAGTTCACCCTCGACAACTGGACCCACCCCTGCGCCACCTCCGACATGTGCGACGCGGTGGTGCGCAGCATGGAGATCGGCCTGATCGCCACGGTGGTCTCCACCATCCTCGGCACGCTGATGGCGTTCGCCCTGGTCCGGCACGGCTTCCGCGGGCGGTCAGGGATCAACGGCCTGATCTTCCTGCCGATGGCCACCCCGGAGCTGGTGATGGGCACCTCGCTGCTGGCCCTCTTCGTCGCCGCGGGGGTGCCGCAGGGCTTCTGGACGATCGTCATCGCGCACGTCATGTTCTGCGTGTCGTTCGTGGTGGTCACCGTGAAGGCCCGGCTCGCCGGCATGGACCGGCGGCTGGAGGAGGCCGCCATGGACCTCTACGCCAGCGAGTGGCAGACCTTCCGGCGGATCACCCTGCCCCTGGTGCTGCCCGGCATCGTGGCCGCCGCGCTGCTGGCCTTCTCGCTCAGCTTCGACGACTTCATCATCACGAACTTCAACGCCGGCACCACGGTCACCTTCCCGATGTACGTCTGGGGCGCCGCCCAGCGGGGCATCCCGCCGCAGGTCAACGTCATCGGCACGGCGATGTTCGCGATCGCGCTGCTGCTGGTCGGGGCCGGCTCGCTGCGCGGCCGCCGCGCCCGCCGTGCCGCTCTCGCGGCTCCCGTCGCCGCCGTCGGGGCCCCGAAGAGCGCGTCATGAAACTCCCGCATACCGGCCGGGCGCTGGCCGACGCCGCGCCCGTCCCGTACTGGCTCGACCGCCCGGACCGCCCGGACCCGCTACCGCGGCTGACCGGCGCCCACGACGCCGACCTGCTGGTGATCGGCGGCGGATACTCCGGCCTCTGGACCGCGCTGCTGGCCAAGGAGGCCGACCCGGACCGGGACGTGCTCCTGGTCGATGCGGGCACCTGCGGCTGGGCGGCGTCCGGGCGCAACGGCGGGTTCTGCGCCGCCTCGCTCACCCACGGGCTCGCCAACGGCGCCGAGCGGTGGCCCGACGAGATCGACGAGCTGGAACGGCTCGGCCGGGAGAACCTGGACGCCATCGCCGCCACCGTGGCGAAGCACGGCATCGACTGCGACTTCGAGCGCACCGGGGAACTGGCGGTGGCCGTCGAGCCGTACCAGCTCGATGGGCTCGCGGAGGACGCCGAGCTGGCCCGCCGCCACGGCCACGACGTGCGGCTGCTGGACCGGGACGAGGTGCGCACCGAGGTGGCCTCGCCGACGTACCTGGGCGGGATGTGGGACCGGGACCGGGTGGCCCTGCTCGACCCGGCGCGGCTGGCCTGGGGGCTGCGCCGCGCCGCGCTCGACCTGGGCGTCCGGATCCACGAGCACACCCGGGTCACCGGGCTGGCCCGGGACGGCGGCGCGCTGCGCGCGGTCACGGCCGGCGGCCCGGACGCCGCGCCCGGCGCGGTCCGGGCCCGGCAGGTGGTGCTCGCCAGCAACGCGTTCCCACCGCTGCTGCGCCGGCTGCGCGCCTGGCTGGTGCCGGTCTACGACTACGCGCTGATGACCGAGCCGCTCACGCCCGCGCAGCGGGACGCCATCGGCTGGCGCAACCGGCAGGGGCTCGCCGACACCGGCAACCAGTTCCACTACTACCGGATCACCGCCGACGGCCGGATCCTGTTCGGCGGTTACGACGCGATCTACCACTACGGCAACCGGATGGCCCCCGAGCTGGAGCAGCGCGAGGCGACCTTCACCGCCCTGGCGTCCCACTTCTTCACGACCTTCCCGCAGCTAGAAGGGCTGCGGTTCAGCCACCGCTGGGGTGGCGTCATCGACACCTGCACCCGGTTCTGCGCCTTCTTCGGCACCGCCTACGAGGGGCGGCTGGCGTACGCGGCCGGGTACACCGGGCTCGGCGTCGGGGCGACCCGGTTCGGCGCCCGGGTGATGCTCGACCTGCTCGGCGGGGAGGACACCCCGCTGACCCGGCTCGACCTGGTCCGCCGCAAGCCGCTGCCGTTCCCGCCCGAGCCGATCCGGGCCACCGGCATCAACCTCACCCGCTGGTCGCTCGCCCGCGCGGACGCGCGGGAGGGGCGGCGCAACCTCTGGCTCCGTACTCTCGATCGTCTTGGACTGGGGTTCGACTCCTGATGCGTATCCTCCTCGTCGGCGCCGGTGGCGTCGGCTCCGCCGCCGTATCCATCGCCGCCCGCCGTTCCTTCTTCGAGACGATGGTGGTCGCCGACCACGACCCCGCCCGCGCCGCCCGGGCGGTAGCCGGCCACGGTGACCGGTTCGTCGCCGCGACGGTCGACGCCTCCTCCGCCGAGGCGGTCGCCGCGCTCTGCCGGGAACACCGGATCACCCACGTCTTGAACGCGGTCGACCCGCGCTTCGTCATGCCGATCTTCGACGGCGCGTTCGCCGCCGGGGCCGACTACCTGGACATGGCGATGTCGCTGTCCCGGCCGCACCCGGACGCGCCGCACGCCGAGACCGGGGTGAAGCTCGGCGACGAGCAGTTCGCGGCGGCCTCCGCCTGGGCCGAGGCCGGCCGGCTGGCGCTCTGCGGCATCGGCGTCGAACCCGGCCTCTCCGACGTCTTCGCCCGCTACGCCGCCGACGAACTGTTCTCCGAGATCGACGAGATCGGGGTACGCGACGGCGCGAACCTCACCGTCGACGGCTACGACTTCGCCCCCTCGTTCTCCATCTGGACCACCATCGAGGAGTGCCTGAACCCGCCCGTGGTCTGGGAGGCCGACCGTGGGTGGTTCACGACCCCGTCGTTCTCCGAGCCCGAGGTGTTCGAGTTCCCCGAGGGCATCGGCCCGGTCGAGTGCGTCAACGTGGAGCACGAGGAGGTGCTGCTCATCCCGCGCTGGGTCAAGGCGAAGCGGGTCACCTTCAAGTACGGCCTCGGCGACGAGTTCATCGAGGTGCTGAAGAGCCTGCACAAGCTCGGCCTCGACTCGACGGTGCCCGTGCGGGTGGGCGGCGTTTCGGTTTCGCCCCGCGACGTGGTGGCCGCCTGCCTGCCCGACCCGGCCACCCTGGGTGAGCGGATGCGCGGCAAGACCTGCGCGGGCACGTACGTGACGGGCACCGGGGTGGACGGCCGGCCGCGCAGGGTCTACCTCTACCACGTGGTCGACAACGAGTGGTCGATGGCCGAGTACGGCCACCAGGCGGTGGTCTGGCAGACCGCCGTCAACCCGGTCGTCGCCCTGGAACTGCTGGCCGGCGGCGCCTGGTCCGGCACCGGCGTGCTCGGCCCGGAGGCGCTGCCCCCGGTACCCTTCCTCGACCTGCTCAGCGCCTACGGCTCGCCCTGGGGAATGGAGGAGCGGTGACCCGCTACGGCCCGATGTTCGGCCCCGACGTCACGTTCCTCGGCGTGCCGCCGTGCACGATCGAGGAGCCGGTGACGTACGCCGACGCCGACGTGGTGATCGTCGGCGCGCCCTTCGACGGCGGCACCTCGCACCGGCCGGGCACCCGGTTCGGTCCGTCCGCCATCCGCCAGGCCTGCTACCTGCCGCACGACGGCTCCCGCCCCTCCCTGGCCCTACGGGTGGACGCGTTGCAGGACCTCTGCGTCTACGACGCGGGCGACGTCGAGATGTTCTCCGGCGACATCGAGCGCTCGCTGGCCTCGCTGGAGACCGCCGCGCACGCGGTCGCCGCCGCCGGGGCGATCCCGATCGTGCTCGGCGGCGACCACTCGATCGCCCTGCCGGACGCCACCGGAGTGGCCCGGCACCACGGGCTGGGCCGGGTGTCCCTGGTGCACTTCGACGCGCACGCCGACACCGGGGACATCGAGTTCGGCTCGCTGCACGGGCACGGCCAGCCGATGCGCCGGCTCATCGAGTCCGGCGCGGTACGCGGCGACCGCTTCCTCCAGATCGGCCTGCGCGGCTACTGGCCGGGGCCGGAAACCCTGACGTGGATGGCCGAGCAGCGGATGCGCTCCTACGAGATGACCGAGGTGGTGGCGCGCGGGCTCGACGACTGCCTCACCGAGGCGTTCGGAATCGCCACCGACGAGTGCGAGGGGGTGTTCCTTTCCGTCGACGTGGACGTGGTCGATCCCGGCATGGCCCCCGGCACCGGCACCCCCGAGCCGGGCGGCTTCACCTCCCGGCAACTCCTCGACGCGGTCCGCCGGGTCTGCTACGAACTGCCGGTGGTCGGGGTGGACGTGGTCGAGGTCGCCCCGCCCTACGACCACGCCGACATCACCGCGTACCTCGGCAACCGGGTGGTGCTGGAGGCGCTGTCGGCGATCGCCCGCCGCCGCCGCGACGCCGCCGGCGGCACCCCCTGGAACCCGACCCAACCCCTCCTCGACGCCCGCTGACCCTTCCCTCATGTTTAGCTCAGGCTATAGTTGAGTCATGGGCGCTGATGGGGGACGGTGGGCGGTCCGGGTGACCGGCGAGGTCCGCCAGTGGCTGCGTGACCTGCGGCGGAGTGATCCCGCCTCGTACGAGAGCGTCCGGGTCGCCGTGGACCGGCTGGCCGAGGTCGGCCCCGGCCTGGGCCGGCCTCTCGTGGACACGCTGCGCGGCAGCAGCATCAGCAACCTCAAGGAGCTTCGCCCCCGATCCGGCCGCGAGGTGGCGATCCGGGTGTTGTTCGTCTTCGACCCGTGGTCGCAGGCGGTGCTCCTCATCGCGGGTAACAAGGCGGGCAACTGGAGCCGGTGGTATCAGCAGAACATCCCGGTGGCGGAGGTTGCATACAAGGCTTGGCTCGACAATGAGCGCGAGCGAAGGGGGGAGTCGTGACGGAGTTCTACGACTGGGACGAGGTCCGTGCCGAACTGGGCGGCGACGACGCGGCTTACGAGGCGGAGCGGGCTCGGACCGAGGCGTGGGTGAGCGCCTTCCACCTGGCCGAGGAGCGCAAGCGGTTGGGGCTCACCCAGCGGCAGGTCGCCGAGCTCATGGGGGTCACGCCGGGCCGGGTCAGCCAGATCGAGAACGGTGACCTCGATGTGAACGAGGTGGCGACCTTGAGCCGCTACGCGAACGCACTCGGCGCGAGGCTGCGCATCATCTTCGACTACGGCGACGACCTTCGTCAGATCGCCTGAGCGAGGGCGGCCCGACAGAGCCTCCCGGGTCGGGGAGCCTTCCCCTCTCGGCCTGTCGCCCGCTGACCGCTACCGCCGGGCGCAGCGGGTGACGAGGCGGAGCGGTTCGGTGGTCTCGGTGAGCGAGTTCGGCTCAACGACGAGGCGGGCGGTGGCGGTGGACGGGCCGGCGCGGAAGGCGCCCGTGTCGGCCGGGATGGTGGCCGTCCAGGTCCCGGCGGTGCGGTCGTCGGTGCACGCGCCGATCATGCCGAAACCGAAGCCGGTGACCGAGGCGCGTCGGACCCGCTGACCGAGGTGCACCTCGATGTACGCCAGCCCCCGCTCGGCGCCGCAGTCGTACCGGCCGCCGATCGTGGCGGTGTGCGCGCGGACGTCGGCGGATCCGAACCAGCTGACGGAGATCCTCGGGTCCGGGGCGGCGTCGGCGGCGCCCGGCGCGAGGCCGAGCGTGGCGGCGGTGGCGAGCGTGGCGAGGCCACCGCCGAGCACGGGGTGTCTGACCGGGCGCATGCGCGGACTCCTGTCTGGCGGTGGTGGGGATGCTGCTCCGATGTGGACCGGCGTCAGCATCCCACCCGCGCGGCGCCGGCGAGCTGGAAGATCTCGGACAGTCAGCGGGCGAGGTGGGAGCGGATGAGGAAGCGGACGCCCTCGGGGGCCTCCAGGGAGAAGCCGCTGCCCCGGCCGGGCACCACGTCGACCGTGAGCCGGGTGTGTTTCCACAGCTCCCACTGGGCTGTGGACATCCAGAACTCGACCGGCTCGGGCACGCCCTCCACCTCTAGCGAGGCGAGCAGCACGTCGGAGCCGCCGGTGCGGAACTCGCCGGCCGGGTAGCACATCGGGGCGCTGCCGTCGCAGCAGCCGCCGGACTGGTGGAACATGATCGGGCCGTGGGCCGCCCGCAGCGACCGGATAAGGCCGGCCGCCGCGGGCGTCAGGGTGACCGGGTCACCCATCAGAAGAAGCCCAGCTTCTTGGGGGAGTAGCTGACCAGCAGGTTCTTGGTCTGCTGGTAGTGCTCCAGCATCATCTTGTGGTTCTCCCGGCCGATGCCCGACTGCTTGTAGCCGCCGAACGCGGCGTGCGCCGGGTAGGCGTGGTAGCAGTTGGTCCAGACCCGGCCGGCCTGGATCGCCCGCCCGGCCCGGTACGCGGTGTTGATGTCCCGGGTCCAGACACCGGCGCCGAGACCGTACAGGGTGTCGTTGGCGATCTTCACGGCGTCGTCCAGGTCGGCGAAGGAGGTCACCGAGACCACCGGACCGAAGATCTCCTCCTGGAAGATCCGCATCGAGTTGTCACCCTCGAAGATCGTCGGCTCGACGTAGTAGCCGCCGGACAGCTCGCCGCCGAGGTCCGCCCGTGAGCCGCCGGTGAGGACGCGAGCGCCCTCCTGCCGGCCGATGTCCAGGTAGGAGAGGATCTTCTCCAGCTGGTCGTTGGAGGCCTGCGCCCCGATCATCGTGTCGGTGTCCAGCGGGTGCCCCTGCTTGACCTGCTGCGTCCGCGAGACTGCGGCGGCGAGGAAGTCGGAGTAGTGGCCTTGCTGGATCAGCGCCCGGGACGGGCAGGTGCAGACCTCGCCCTGGTTGAGGGCGAACATCGTGAAGCCTTCGAGGGCCTTGTCCCGGAAGTCGTCGGAAGCAGCGCTGACGTCGTCGAAGAAGATGTTCGGGCTCTTGCCGCCCAGCTCGAGGGTGACGGGTTTGATGTTCTCGCTGGCGTACTGCATGATCAGCCGCCCGGTGGTGGTCTCGCCGGTGAACGCCACCTTCGCCACCCGCGGCGAGGAGGCGAGCGGCTTGCCCGCCTCGACGCCGAAGCCGTTGACCACGTTGACCACGCCGGGCGGGAGCAGGTCGGCGACCAGCGAGAGCAGGTAGTGGATCGAGGCCGGGGTCTGCTCGGCCGGCTTGAGCACCACGGCGTTGCCGGCGGCGAGCGCCGGGGCGAGCTTCCAGACCGCCATGAGGATCGGAAAGTTCCACGGGATGATCTGCCCGACCACGCCGAGCGGCTCGTGGAAGTGGTACGCCACGGTGTCGTCGTCGATCTCCCCGAGCGAGCCCTCCTGGGCCCGGACCGCTCCGGAGAAGTAGCGGAAGTGGTCGATGGCGAGGGGGATGTCGGCGGCCAGCGTCTCGCGTACCGGCTTGCCGTTCTCCCAGGTCTCGGCGACGGCGAGGGATTCCAGGTTGTCCTGCATCCGGTCGGCGATCTTGTTGAGGATGAGCGACCGCTCGGCCACCGAGGCGCGGCCCCAGGCGTCGGCGGCGCCGTGCGCGGCGTCGAGCGCCCGCTCCACGTCCTCGGCGGTGCCCCGGGCCACCTCGCAGAAGGTCTGCCCGGTCACCGGGGTGGGGTTCTCGAAGTACCGGCCGCCGTGCGGCTTCACGTACTCGCCGCCGATGAAGTGGTCGTAGCGGGACTGCCAGTGGGTGGGGGCGTCGTAGCGCGTCATGGGTACCTCCGCCGTCCGTCAGGGGTGGATGGCGGAGGACGTTAGTTTCCGCGACGTTGCAGCAACGTTGCGCGCGGCAGGTCGTACTCCTCGGCGAGCTGGCGGGCCCGGGCGAGGGCGAGCGGCCGGCGCGGCGCGCCCGCCGGCAACGCCCGCGCCAAGGCCTGCCAGGCGGTGAGGTCGTCGGCCCCGGCGGGGGTCGCGGTCCAGGCGGTGAGCAGCACCGGGTCCGCGGCGGCCAGCACGGCCGCGCGGAGCTGGCCGTCGACCAGCCGGCGCAGTCGCGCCACTCCCGGCGCGTCCGACCCGGGCAGCAGGGGCCCGGGGTACGCCCGCAGCGCCCCGGCCGGATCGCCATGTTCCAGCAGTTCGGTGACTGTACGGAAGTCGGCGCGGACGGTCGGCCGCAGCCGGTACGGGCGGGAGTCGAGCAGTTCCTCGCCGAGCGCCCGGCGCAGCCGGGACAGTTCGGCGCGCAGGGTGACCGGGTGCAGCCGGTCGTCGCCGTAGAGGTCGAGGCCGAGCTGTTCGCCGGTGCGCCCCTCTGGGTGGTCGAGGAGCAGCACCAGCAGCTCGCTGTGCCGCCGGCCGAGCCGGATCCGCCGGCCGCCGACACGCAGCTCCGCCTCGTCCCGGCCGAGGGCGGCGACGTGCAGCACGCCGGGTTCGGCGGGGGTGGCGCCGGCCAGGAACGCCTCGGCGGCCCGGGCGGTGGCCCGGACCAGGGCCAGGCTCTGCGGGGTGGCCAGGTGGTCGCCGCCGGTGATGTCGACGGCGCCGAGCAGCCGGCCGGTGACCGGGTCGTGGATCGGGGCGGCGGCGCAGGTCCAGCGCTGCACCGGCCGGACGAAGTGCTCGGTGGCGAAGATCTGCACGCTGTGGTCGACGGCGAGGGCGGTGCCGGGCGCGTTGGTGCCGGCGTGGGCCTCGTCCCAGCGGGCGCCGGGCACGAAGTTCATCCGCTCGGCGTGCCGGAGCACCCCCGGATGTCCCTCCACCCAGAGCAGCCGCCCGTCCGCGTCGCAGACGGCCATCAGGTGCGCACCGTCATGCGCGATCCCGCCGAGCAGGTCGCGGAAGAGGGGGAGCACACGGGCCAGCGGGTGGGCGGCCCGGTAGCTCGCCAGCGCGTCGTCGGTGAGGTCGACCGGGGCGGTGGCCTCCGGGTCGAGCAGCGCGGACCGCTCCCACGACCGGCGGACCACGTCGCGGACCCGGCCGGTGGTGGCGCCGGCGGTGAGGAACGCTTCGTGGGCGGCGCCGACCTGCGCGATCCGCTCCGCCGGATCGGCACCGAATTCCAGGGCGAGCCACGGGTCAGCCATCGGCGACCTCCTCGCGCCCATGGTGACCCAGGTCACCGCCGAACGCCAAGGCACCTTCAAATTTGTCAATGACAAGTTCGAGGGCGGCCACCGGCTCCGCGACGAGGTGGAGCGGCGGACCGACGAACTGGCCGCGGGTGATCCGGCCCACTCCTCGACCGCCGTCGGCCGCTCCGGACGGGACGAAAGGCCCAGACGGCACCACCGGGATCTGTGCCTATCCGCAGACGTGGAGGATTGCTCCGGCGGCGCTTACGGAACCCTTAACTCCTGCCTGGGACCGTATGCGGGACGGATGAGGAAGCACGGGGAGCGGGTAGCGGTGCGGGTGTTGGTGGCGGACGACGAGCGGTTGCTGGCGGACACGGTCGCCCAGGGGCTGCGTCGGTTCTCGATGGCGGTCGACGTCTGTTACGACGGCGACGGTGCGTTGGAGCGGATCGGCGTCAACCGGTACGACGTGGCCGTGCTGGACCGGGACATGCCCGGCGCCACCGGCGACGAGGTGTGCCGCAGCCTCGCCGGGTCCGACGCCGGCACCCGGGTGCTGCTGCTCACCGCCGCCGCCGGGATCCGGGACCGGGTGGCCGGCCTCGGGCTGGGCGCCGACGACTACCTGACCAAGCCGTTCGCCTTCGCCGAGTTGGTGGCCCGGGTGCAGGCGCTGGGCCGACGGTCCGTACCGGCGGTGCCGCCGGTGCTGCAGCGGCACGGGGTGGTACTCGACGTGGCGCGGCACACGGTCACCCGGGACGGGCGGCAGCTCGGCCTGAGCCCCAAGGAGTTCGCCGTCCTGCACGTGCTCATGCGCGCCGGGGGCGGCGTGGTCAGCGCCGAGGAACTGCTGGAACAGGCCTGGGACGAGTTCGCCGACCCGTTCACCAACGCGGTCCGGGTCACCGTGATGACGCTGCGCAAGAAGCTCGGCCAGCCGTCCGTCATCCACACCGTGCCGAAGGCCGGTTACCGGATCGGCGAGCCGGCGTGAGCCCCCGCCGCCGCGTCCTGCTGGTCGGGGTGCTGGCCCTGCTCGGCGGCTACGTCTCGTCCGGCCTCGGCAAGGGGCTGCTCGGCCAGCTGTGGTGGCGGGCCGAGGAGTTCTGCGACCTTCGGGCGGTCGGCGTGGTGATCTGCGAGCCGGCTCGCCCGCTCATCCCCGTGTTTCCCCAGCTGGCCGAACTCCTGCTCCTCCTGCTCGGTGTGCTCGCGCTCTGGGGCGCGGCCCGCTGGTGCCTGCGCCCGGTGCGCGACCTCGCCGACCCGATCGCCGACCTCGGGCCGCAGAACCTGGGTCACCGGATCCGCCGGGGCGGCCGCGACGAGCTGGCCCGGCTCGCCCGCGCCATCGACGACATGATGGACCGGGTCACGGCCGGCTACGAGGGGCAGCGTCGGTTCGCCGCCAACGCCTCGCACGAGCTGCGTACGCCGCTGGCGGTGCAGCGGACGCTGATCGAGGTCGGCATGGCCCAGTCGCTCACCGGCGAGCAGCTCGACCTGCTCACCGCCCAGCTGCTGGCCACCAACGAGCGCAACGAGCGGCTCATCGAGGGCCTGCTCGCGCTCAGCGAGAGCGACCAAGGGCTGCGCTCCTCCACCCCGCAACGCCTCGACGAGATCGTCACCACCGTGCTGGCCGCGTACGGGGACCGGGCGGCCGAGGCCGGCGTGACGGTGGAGAGCCGGCTCGCGCCCCGGATCGTGCCGGGCGAGCGGGTGCTGCTGGAACGCCTGATCGGCAACCTGGTGGAGAACGGAATCAAGTACAACCGGCCGGGCGGCCGGCTCACCGTCACCGTCGGCGGGGACCCGGCGCTGACCGTCACCAACACCGGCCAGACCGTCCCGGGCGAGGCGGTCGCCGGTCTCTTCGAACCCTTCCGGCGCCTGGCCCGCGACCGGACCAACCAGGGCGGCGGGGCCGGACTCGGCCTGGCCATCGCCCGCTCGATCACCCAGGCGCACGACGGCATCATCGCCGCCCGCCCCGGCGAGGACGGCGGCCTGCGGGTCGACGTCCAGCTACCCGCCCTGCGCTGACCCACCCCTCGCAGACCTTCGGGAGCCGCCCTCGCGGCATCCCGCGATACCACCTGCCCGAAAGCGACCGACGGCGTGCGCCGCCGGAGAGGAGACCCCGTGCCGACCCGTACCGATCAGGCCGCGCCGCCGGCCGGCCGGGTGGTCTGGGCCGACGTGGCCAAGGGCGCCTGCATCATCCTCGTGGTGCTCTGGCACGTGATCGTCAAGCACTACCTGCGGATCGACTGGCGGATCGACCTGCCCGTGCCGGGCGCCTGGGGGCTGCTCGGCGAGCAACTGCTCCCGCTGCGGATGCCGCTCTTCTTCACCCTCTCCGGGATCTTCGCGGCGAACGCCGTCGCCCGGCCCTGGCGGGTGGCCGGCCGTCCCCGGATCGCCCGGAACCTCTACCTCTACGCGACCTGGCTGCTGATCCACACCGCCCTGCTGGCCCTCGTACCGGACTTCCCAACCGACCGGGCCACCAGCCTCGGCGGCCTGCTGGCCCAGCTCACCGTCACACCCTCCAACCTCTGGTACCTGTACGCGCTGGCGCTCTACTTCGCGCTGGCCAAGGCGCTGCGCCGGGTCCACCCGGCGGTGCTGCTCGCGGCGTCGGGCGCGCTCTCTGCCGTGGCGGCCACCGGCCTGCTGGACAGCCCGGGCAACCGGGGGCAGGTCTACCAGAACCTGGTGTTCTTCCTGGCCGGCGTGCACCTGCGGCCGTACCTCCAGCGCTGGGCGGAGGGCGCGACCACCCGCCGCCTGGCCGCGACCGGGACCGCGTACGCCGTCGCGCTGGCCGCCATGGCGACGGCCGGGGCCGAAGGCCGGCCCGGCGTCCGGCTGCTGGTGTCGGTCGTCGCGGTGGCGTTCGGGGTCACCGCCGCGGCCCGGATGGCCCGGCTCGGGGCGGTCGGCGGGGCGCTCGCCCGGCTCGGCCGCCGGACGCTGCCGATCTACGTGATCCACATGCCGGTGCTGGCGCTGCTGCACGGCTTCCTGGCCGGCCCGGTCGCCGACCTGAACCGACCGTGGCGGGCGCTGCTGATGGCCGCCTACCCGGTCCTGCTCACCGCGGTGGTGCTGGCGCTCAGCCTGGCCGTCCACCGCGGGCTCACGGCGGCCGGCGCGCGTTGGCTGTTCGACCTGCCGCGCCGCGCCGGCACCGACCACAACCGAGAAGGAGAGACCATGTCCCCCAGCCACGCCCCGGCCCTGCCGGACCGGGCCAGCGTCGAGGAGGCCGCCCGGTGGTTGTCCGGCCGGGTGGTGCGTACCCCCGTGCTGAACAGCCCGGCGATCGACCGGCTGGCCGGCGCCCGGATCCTGCTGAAGGCGGAGAACCTCCAGACCGGCGGCTCGTACAAGATGCGCGGCGCGATGCTGGCCGTGGGCCGACTCGCCGCGGCCGGCCACACCGGGGTGGTCGCGCAGAGCACCGGCAACCACGCGGTGGCGGTGGCGCTGGCGGCCCGCCGGCACGGGCTGGCCGCGACCGTGGTGCTGCCGGTCGACGCCGCGCCGGTCAAGGTGGCCCGGGCCCGGGCGGCGGGGGCGCGGGTGGTCCTCGCCGGCAGCACCGTCGAGGAGCGGCTGGCCGCCGCCCGGCAGTTCGCCGCCGCCGACGGTCACCCCCTGGTCGACGCGTACGACCACCCGGACGTGGTGGCCGGGCAGGGCAGCGCCAGCCTGGAGCTGATCGAGGAGGCGGAGCGCGCCGGCACCCCGCTGGACGCACTCGTGGTGCCGGTGGGCGGGGGCGGCGGCGTGGCGGGAGCCTGCCTGGCCGCACACGGCACCCCGATCGCGGTGTACGGGGTCGAGCCGGTCGGCTGCGACTCGCTGGCCCGCAGTCTCGCCGCCGGCCGGCCGACGCCGGTCGTCCCGGCGCCCACCATCGCCGACGGGCTCCGCCCGGGCTGCGTGGGCGACCTGCCGTTCGCGGTGGCGCGGGACGCCGTCCGGGGCGTCGTCCGGGTCGACGACGAGGCGATCGCCGAGGCGTTCCGGCTGCTCCTGCTGGAGCTGAAGGTGCTCGTCGAGCCGTCCGGGGCGGCCGGGCTGGCCGGCGCGCTGCGGCTGGCGGCCCACCCGGGCGACCCCGACGGCGGGGAGCGGGGGCGGTACCGGACGGTCGGCGTGGTGCTGACCGGCGGCAATGTCGAGGCGGATCTGGTCGCCCGGTTGGCGACCGGACCCGTCGCCGACCCGGCACGGATGGAAGGGGTGGCGGCGTGAGCGCTGCGGTTCGGATCGGAGTCCTGTTCGGTGGCCCGTCGGCGGAGCACGAGGTCTCCTGCGCCTCGGGGCTCGGCGTCGCCCGGGCCCTGGTCCAGCGGGGCCACCAGGTGGTGGCGCTCGGGATCACCCGCACCGGCGGGATGCGGCTGGTGCCGGAGTCGGTGCTGGCCGAGCGCTGCGGGAGCGTGGGCGCCGGGCGGGCCATCGACGACCGGCTGCCGGTGACCGGCCCGGCCGTGGAGCTGCGGGCCGGGGCGCGCGCCGGCACGGTCGCGGTCACCGCGGCCGACGCGCCCGGGGCGATGCACGCCGAGCTGGACGTGGTCTTCCCGGTGCTGCACGGCCCGTACGGCGAGGACGGCGTGGTGCAGGGGCTGCTCGAATCGCTCGGGGTGCCGTACGTCGGGTGCGGCATCCTCGCCTCCGCCGTCGGGATGGACAAGGTGGCGATGAAGCGGGCGCTGCGGGCCGAGGGGGTCCCGACCACTCCGCACGTCTGGTTCGACGCGCCGGCCTGGCGGGCCGCGGAGGACCCGGAGAAGCTGGTCGTCGGGCTGCGCCGGCCGCTGTTCGTCAAGCCGGCCCGGATGGGCTCCTCCATCGGCATCTCCCGGGTGGCCGAGGGCGACGACCTGGCGGCGGCGGTCGAGGAGGCGCTCCGGCACGATCACGTGGTGCTGGTCGAGCAGGGGGTGACCGGCCGGGAGCTGGAGTGCGGCGTGCTCGGTGGCTGGCGGCCGGAGGCGTCGGCGGTCGGCGAGGTCCGGGTCGCGGGCGGCTGGTTCGACTACCGGCAGAAGTACTTCGGCGACGCGGATCCGATGATCGTGCCGGCGCCGCTGCCCGACGAGGTCACCGAGCGGATCCGGGAGCTGTCCGTCCGGGCCTTCACGGCGATCGGCGGCTGGGGGCTGGCCCGGGTCGACTTCCTCTACGACGAGACGACCGGCGACCTGTTCGTCAACGAGCTGAACACCCTGCCCGGCTTCACCGCGCACTCGATGTATCCGAAGGTGTGGGCCGAGTCCGGCGTCGACTACCCCGAGGTGGTGGACCGGCTGGTCGCGCTCGCCTTCACCCGGCACGCGGCCCGGCCCCGAGGCGGTGCGGCGTGATCCTGCTCTCCGATCCCCGGGTCGCGGCGGTGTCCAGCCGGGACGACGGCGAACCGCTGGTCGACCTGCGGGAACTGCCGGAGCTGCGGCTGGACAGCCAGGCCGCCGACCCCGCCGGGGCGTACGCCCGGGTGCGGCGCGGGGTCGCGGACCGGTTGCTGGCCGCGCAGCGCGCGCTGCCGGCCGGCCTGCGCCTGCTGGTCGTGGAGGGGTACCGGCCGTACCGGGCGCAGCTCGACATCTTCACCGGCTACCGGGACGAGCTGCGCCGGCGCTACCCGGACTGGTCGGCGGAGCGGCTGCACCGGGAGACCACCAAGTTCGTCTCGCCGGTCGAGGTGGCGCCGCACAGCACCGGTGGCGCGGTCGACCTCACCCTCTGTGACGCCGATGGGGTCGAGTTGGAGATGGGCACCGCCCTCGACGCCACCCCCGAGGAGAGCGCCGACGCCTGCTTCACGGCGGCCCGGCACATCCCGGTGAGCGCCTGGCGGAACCGGCAGGTCCTGGTGGCCGCGCTGAGCGGGGCGGGGCTCGTGAACTATCCGACCGAGTGGTGGCACTGGTCCTACGGCGACCGGTACTGGGCGCTGCTCACCGGAGCGCCGCACACCCGTTACGGTCCGTTGTGATCTGCCGCCCCGGCTGAACGGTCCGGCCCTTCCGTCCGTACCAGGCGTCGTACGAGACCACCGGACGACGGGAGAGACAACGTGAAGGTGCAGCGCAAGCACGTGCTGGCGGCGACCGTGACACTGGCCGCCTCGGCGGTCGTCGCGGTGGGCACGGGGATGGGGTTCGCGGAGACCACCCCCGCCGGGCAGTCGCCCTGTGCGGGGTCGGTGACCTTCTCGGCGGAGGGCGGGGCGCCGGCGGCGACCAGCGACCGGTTCCCGGTGGGCACCCGGCTGCGGGTGACCAACCTGGACAACGGCAAGGTCGCCACGGTGACGGTGACCGGCCCGTCGGGCAGTTGCGTGCTGCTCAACGCCGCGGCGATGGACCTTGTTCGGGAGCCGGGCAAGAACGTGATCCGGCGCAACGTGGTGGAACGCCTGGACGGCGGAGCCCCGGCGCCCGGCGCGGCCCGGCCGGGTGGCGGCGCCCCGGCGGGTGAGGCCCGGCCGGGCAACGCCCAGCCCGGCGGCGCGCCCGTCGGCAGCGCATGCGCCGGGGCGATCACGTTCTCGGCCGAGGGCGGGGCGCCGGCCGCCACGAGCGGACAGTTTCCGGTGGGTACCCGGCTGCGGGTGACCAACCTGGACAACGGCAAGGCGGCGACCGTGACGGTGACCGGCCCGTCGGGCAGTTGCGTGCTGCTCAACGCCGCGGCGATGGACCTGATCCGGGAGCCCGGCAAGAACCTGGTCCGGCGCAACACCGTCGAACTGCTGCGCTGACCGGTGCCCGGTGGAACGCCAGGGCGGGTGCGCCATGGCGTTCCACCGGGCAGGGCCGGGCCGCTCAGGCGATCCGGCGGATCCGGCGTACGGCGAGGTAGAGCAGGAGGGCGGCGAGGGCGACGAAGATGCCGGTCTCGATCCACTGGAACAGCCAGAACCGGTCCGCCGGCTGGTAGAGCTCCCAGTTGTAGGCGCCGGGTCCGGCGCCGATATCAGCCCCGCATCGACCGCCATCCGGTGCCTGGCCGCCCTGCGGACACATGATCCGGGTGTCGGCCGCCAGCATCTTCCCGTCGGCGTCGCGCACACCGCTGGAGAGGACCCAGTTGCCCCGGTCCTCCTGCAGCGGATCGGCCCCCTCGATCGGGAAGGTGAGGGTGCGGGCGGGCTGGTAGTGCGGTCTGGCCAGGATCGCCACCGCCGCCCGGACCCCGATGAACGCGGCCAGGGTGACGCCCATGGCGGGCAGCATCCGGCGCCACAGGGTGCCGGCGAAGATTCCGAGCGCCACCGCGAAGAGGGTGTAGCCGATCGGGGCGATGCCCTGCAGGTCGAAGACGATGAAGCCGAGGCGGCCCTCATGCGCGGCCTGGGTCAGCGGGCTGACCCACCAGGCCATGCCCAGTCCGTAGCCGATTGCCAGGGTCACCGTGACCACGACAGCCAGGCCGAACTTCACCAGGGCCCACCGTGTCCGGCCGACGCCCTGCGTCCAGGCGAACCGGTGCGTGCCCTGCTCCACCTCCCGGGCGACCAGCGGGGCGCCCCAGAACAGGCCGACGATCACCGGCAGGACGACGAGCAGGACCGCCACCAGGTTCAAGCTGGCGTACCGGTTGGTGAACTGGTGGAACCCCGACTCACAGCCGTGCGCGGTGGCCTGGTCGACGTCCGAACGCGCCAGCTGACTGACGCAGTCGGGCAGCCCGAGCTCGGTGAAGCTGTGCCGCATCGACAGGCCGATCGGGACCATCAGGGCCGCCAGCGCGGCGAAGCCGAGGAGGGTGAAGAGCAACTGCTTGCGGTGCTGCCGCCAGGCCAGCCAGATCATGCCGGCACCTCCCAGGCCGCGTGGCTCGTGGTGGTCTCGCCCTCGGCGAGGTGCGCCAGCACGAGGTCCTCCAGCGTCACGTCGTGCACCGTCCACTCCGGAGAAAGGGCACCGCCGTTCGTACGGACCAGCAGCGTTGACTGCCGGGCGGTGTGGCTCGCCCGGACCACGGCGTCGACCCCCTCGATCGGTTCGCCGCCGTGCCGGGGCCCGACCAGCTGCCGGTGTGCGGCGACCAGGTCGTCGACCGCGCCCACCAGGTGCACCCGGGCGGCCTGCAGCACGACCAGGTAGTCGCAGACCCGTTCCAAGTCGGCCAGCAGGTGCGAGGAGAGCAGCACGGTCGTCTCGGAGTCGGCGACGCTGCCCATCAGCGACTGCAGGAACTCCCGGCGCGCCAGCGGATCGAGGCTGGCGACCGGTTCGTCGAGGAGCAGCAGCCGGGGCCGCTTCGCGAGTGCGAGCGCCAGCGCGACCTGCGCCCGCTGGCCACCGGACAGCTTGCCGACGGGCAGCTTCGGCGGGATGCCGAGCTGGGCCAGCCGGTTGCGGGCGAGCGCCCCGTCCCAGCGCTTGTTCATCCGGCGGCCCAGCTCCACCAGCTCGGCGGCGGTGAAGTCCCGGTAGAGCGGGGTGTCCTGGGCGACGAAGCCGATCTCCGGCAGCACCGACGGGTGGGCGTACGGCGCTTCGCCGAAGATCCGCACCGTGCCGGCGTCCGGCCGCAGCAGGCCGACCGCGAGGTGCAGCAGGGTGCTCTTGCCGGCCCCGTTGGGGCCGACGAGGGCGGCGATCCGCCCGGCGGGCAGGCGCAGCGAGCAGTCGCGCAGCGCCCAGGTTCTTCCGTACCGTTTGCCGAGCTGCTCGGCCTCCAGCGCGATCTCCATCGGCTGTCCTCTCATCCTGCTGAGGCGGGTTCGGCGCGCGTCGTGCCGGCCCGCATGGTGGTCTCGACCAGGGCGGTGACGTCTTCCGGGGTTAGCCCGGCGGCGCGGGCGCGGTGCAGCCAGGCCACCAGCTCCGCACGAAGCTCGGCCTGATCGGCCAGCGACGAGCCGGCGAGGGTCCGACGGACGAAGGTGCCGACGCCGGGGCGTCCCTCGACCAGGCCTTCGATCTCCAGCTCGCGGTACGCCTTCAGCACCGTGTTCGGGTTGATGGCCAGCGACTGCGCGACGTCGCGGACCTTCGGCAACTGGTCGCCAGGCGTCAGCAGCCCCACCCGCAGGGCCTGTTTGACCTGCTGGATCAGCTGCACATAGGTGTTCACCTTGGACCGGCCGTCCAGTACGAACTCGATCACGCGACGCCCTTCTATTGTCCTACGACAGTAGGACTATAGAACAGGATGGGGGTGGCGGGGAGCCCTGTGGAGGATTGGACGTGTCGGAGGGACGCCGTGCCGGCGTTCGTCAGCGAGGTCGCGGCGCTGCAGGAGGAGCGGATCGACGGTGTCGTCGCGGTGTGGCGGACCGTCGAGGAGTGGATGGGCGGCTGGGGTGGAATACCATGGGTCGCTCCTGGGGGGATCGAGACCCATGGTGTTCCACGTACACCGGCTGACCGCCGGTCAGCCGAAGGCCGCGTCCAGGATGTCCAGGCCCCGGGCCAGCTCGTCGTCGGAGATGACGAGCGGAGGCAGGAAGCGCAGCACGTTTCCGTAGGTGCCGCAGGTGAGGGTCAGCAGCCCGGCTGCGTGGCAGGCCGCCGAGATCGCCGCCGTGGCGGCCGGGTCCGGGGTCAGCGTGCCGGGCTGGACGATCTCCACGGCGAGCATCGCGCCGCGGCCGCGCACCTCGGCGACGCGCGGGTCGCGGGCGGCGATGGCGCGCAGCCGCTCGACCATGACCGCGCCGATCCGCCGGGCGGCGGCGGCCAGGTCCAGCTCGTGCATGGTCTCGATGGCCGCCAGCGCGGCCGCGCAGGCGATCGGGTTGCCGCCGTAGGTCCCGCCGAGGCCGCCGACGTGCACCGCGTCCATCAACTCGGCCCGGCCCGTCACCGCCGCGAGGGGCAGCCCGCCCGCGATGCCCTTGGCCAGGGTGACCAGGTCCGGCTCGACGCCCTCGTGCTGACAGGCGAACCAGTCGCCGGTGCGGCAGAAGCCGGTCTGGATCTCGTCGGCGACGAACACCACCCCGGCGGCGGTCGCCCACTCGCGCAGCGCCGGCAGGAACCCCTCGGCCGGCACCACGAAACCGCCCTCGCCCTGGATCGGCTCGATCAGCAGCGCCGCCACGTTCTCGGCGCCCACCTGCTTCTCGATCATCTCGACGGCCCGCGCCGCGGCGGTCGCCCCGTCGAGGCCGCCGTCGCGCAGCGGGTACGACATCGGCACCCGGTAGACCTCCCCGGCGAACGGCCCGAACCGGTGCTTGTACGGCATGTTCTTCGCGGTCAGCGCCATGGTCAGGTTGGTCCGGCCGTGGTACGCGTGGTCGAAGACCACCACGGCCGGCCGCCCGGTGGCGTGCCGGGCGATCTTAACGGCGTTCTCCACCGCCTCCGCGCCGGAGTTGAACAGCGCGGAGCGCTTGTCGAAGTCGCCCGGGGTCAGCGCGTTGAGCTGCTCGCAGACCGCCACGTACGACTCGTAGGGCGCGACCATGAAGCAGGTGTGGGTGAAGCGCTCGACCTGCGCGCGTACCGCCTCGACCACCCTCGGGGCGGCGTTTCCCACGTTGGCGACCGCGATGCCCGCCGCGAAGTCGATCCACTCCCGCCCGTCGACGTCGGTGATCGTCCCACCGCCCGCCCGGTCGACGTAGGAGGTGATCGTGCTGCCGACGCCGCGGGCGACGGCCGCCCCGCGGCGCTTGTGCAGTTCCTCGCTCGACATCGGTCAGCCCTCGATGTTGTGCATGACGTGCTTGATCCGGGTGTAGTCCTCCAGGCTGTAGACCGAGAGGTCCTTGCCGTGCCCGGAGTGCTTGAAGCCGCCGTGCGGCATCTCCGAGACGAACGGGATGTGGGTGTTCACCCAGACGCAGCCGAAGTCCAGCCGGCGGGTCATCCGCATGGCCCGGCCGTGGTCCTTCGTCCACACCGAGGCGGAGAGGCCGTAGTCGACGCCGTTGGCCCAGCGCACCGCCTCGTCCTCGTCGGAGAAGCGCTGCACGGTGATGACCGGGCCGAACACCTCGTCCTGGATGATCTCGTCGGCCTGGCGGACCCCGGAGACCACCGTCGGGGCGTAGAAGTAGCCGCGCTCGCCGAGCTGGGAGCCGCCGGTCTCCAGGTTCGCGTGGTCCGGCAGCCGGTCCACGAAGCCGCGTACCCGGCTGAGCTGGTTGGCGTTGTTCAGCGGGCCGTAGAGCACGTCCTCGTCGTCCGGCGCACCGGTCTTCGTGTTGCGGGCCTGCTCGGCGAGGGCGGCCACGAAGTCGTCGTGGATGCCCGGGCCGGCCAGCACCCGGGTCGCGGCGGTGCAGTCCTGGCCGGCGTTGAAGTAGCCGCCCACCGCGATCGCCTCGGCCGCCGCCGCCACGTCCGCGTCGTCGAAGATCACCACCGGGGCCTTGCCGCCCAGCTCCAGGTGGGTCCGCTTGAGGTCCGGCGCGGCCGCCGCGGCGACCTCCATGCCGGCCCGCGTCGAGCCGGTGATCGACACGAACTGCGGGGTCGGGTGGGAGACCAGCGCCCGGCCGGTGTCCCGGTCGCCGCAGACCACGTTGAACACGCCCGGCGGGAGGAACTCGGAGGCGATCTCGGCCAGCAGCAACGTCGACACCGGAGTGGTGTCGGACGGCTTCAGCACCACCGTGTTGCCGGCCGCCAGGGCCGGGGCGATCTTCCAGACCGCCATCATGAGCGGGTAGTTCCAGGGCGTCACCTGGGCGCAGACGCCGATCGGCTCGCGCCGCACGTACGAGGTGTGCCCGGCCATGTACTCCCCGGCCGAGCGCCCCTCCAGCAGGCGTGCGGCACCGGCGAAGAACCGGAACTGGTCCACCGCCGGCGGCAGCTCCTCGTCCGCGGTGAGCTGGCGCGGCTTGCCGGTGTTGCGGACCTCGGCGTCGACCAGTTCGGCCGCCCGGGCCTCCACCGCGTCCGCGAGCTTGAGCAGCGCCTTCTGCCGCTCGCCCGGGGTGGCGTCCCGCCAGGTCTCGAACGCGGCGGCGGCCGCCTTCATCGCCGCGTCCACGTCCGCCGCCCCGGAGACCGGCGCCTGGGCGAAGACCTCGCCGGTGCACGGGTCGATCAGGTCGGCGTACCCGCCGTCCACCGGGTCGACGTACTCGCCGTTGACGAAGTTGCGCAGCTGCTGCTGATCGCTCATCAGAAGTCTCCGAGGGGGTGGCCGAGGGGAAGGTCAGCGGAGGTTATCGCAATCTGACTGCCATCTTCGCTACTGAATCCGAGGCAGACAAGGGTTTGGGCAACTGTTTCCGCTAGGGCCTGCGTGGTCTACGCTGCCGAGCGTGGAGCCGAGAGCCTTCTATGTCGCCGGCCGCCCCGCCCACGGCGAGGGTGAGCTGACCGTCACCCACCCGTACGACGGCCGGACGGTGGGCCGTACCACCCTCGCCACGCCCGACCAGGTCGAAGCCGCCGTCGTGGCAGCCGCCGGGGTGGCCGCGGCGGCCGCGGCCCTGCCCGCGCACGCCCGCGCGGCGGCCCTCGACCACGTCTCCCGCCGGCTGGCCGAACGGGCCGACGAGGTCGCCGCCCTGATCACCGCCGAGAACGGCAAGCCGGTGAAGTGGGCGAAGGCCGAGGTGGGCCGTGCGGTCTCCACCTTCCGCTGGGCCGCCGAGGAGGCCCGACGCTTCTCCGGTGAGCTGCAACGCCTGGACACCGACCCGGCGGCCACCGGGCGCATCGCGCTGGTCCGGCGGGTGCCTCGCGGCCCCGTCCTGGGGATCGCACCGTTCAACTTCCCGCTGAACCTGGTCGCGCACAAGGTCGCCCCGGCCATCGCCGTCGGCGCCCCCATCGTGGTCAAGCCGGCCCCGGCCACCCCGCTCTCCGCGCTGCTGCTCGGCGAGATCCTGGCCGAGACCGAACTGCCCGAGGGGATGTTCTCGGTGCTGCCGCTGCCCAACGAGCGCGCCGCCGAACTCGTCGCCGACCCACGGCTGCCGGTGGTGTCGTTCACCGGCTCCGGGCCGGTCGGCGCGGCCATCCGCCGGGCCGCCCCCGACAAGCACGTCACCCTGGAACTCGGCGGCAACGCCGCGGCGGTCATCTGCGAGGACTGGTCGTCGGACGGGGACCTGACCTTCGCCGCGCACCGCATCGCCACGTTCTCCAACTACCAGGCCGGGCAGTCGTGCATCGCCGTGCAACGGGTGTACGTGCACGAATGGCTCTACGACGGCTTCCTGCCCCGCCTCATCGCGGCCGTCGACGAGTTGCGCACCGGCGACCCGGCCTCCGAGCTGACCGACGTGGGGCCGATGGTGTCCGTCGAGGCGGCCGAACGCGTCGAGACGTGGGTCGACGAGGCGGTCGCCGCCGGAGCCAGCATCGAGGTCGGCGGGCGGCGCGACGGCGCCACCTATCCGCCGACCGTGCTCAGCCGGGTGCCGTCGTCGGCCAAGGTCTGCACCGAGGAGGTGTTCGGGCCGGTGCTGGTGGTCGCCCCGGTCACCGACGCCCAGGCCGCGTTCGCCGCGGTCAACGACTCCGCGTACGGGCTGCAGGCCGGCGTGTTCACCCACAACCTGCAGACCGCCTTCCTCGCGTCCCGGACGCTCGAGGTCGGCGGGGTGATCATCGGCGACGTGCCGTCGTACCGGGCCGACCAGATGCCGTACGGCGGGGTGAAGGGGTCGGGTGTCGGGCGGGAAGGGCTGCGCAGCGCCATGGACGACTACACCGAGCAGCGCGTCATGGTGCTGACCGGGGTGAAGCTGTAGCGCTCCGGTCTCCGTGACAGGCTGAGCAGGTGGACCAGTCAGCGTGTCCCGAGGTGGCCGAGGCCGTCGAGGCCGCGCCGTACCCCGTCGAGGTGTTGCCGGCCGACCCGGCGCGGGCGTCCGCGTGCCTGGCAGACCTGGAGATCACCACCCGGTCCTGGCTCGGTGCGGTGGTCGCCAACACCGGCGGCCTACTGATCGACCACGGCTGGCTGCGGGTGCTCGGCAGCGGCCACGGCGGCCTGCCGGACGTGCCCGGCGAATCCGACCCCGCGCGCGGCGTGGTGGTCGTTGGCTACGACGTGCTGGGCGGCCAGTTCGTCTGGTCGCCACCGCAACCGGGGGCCAGGCCGACCATCCACTACTTCGGCCCCGACGACCTGGGCTGGCTCGACCTCGAGCAGGGCTACGCCGACTGGCTGTACGCCGTCCTCGCCGGCTCGCTGACCCGCTTCTACGACACCCTGCGCTGGCCCGGTTGGCAGGCGGAAGTCGCCGCCCTCGCCCCCGACCAAGGGTTCAGCGCCTGGCCACCACCGTTCACCAAGGAGGGCAAGGACCTCTCCGTGGTGTCCCGGAAGGCGGTGTCGCTCACCGAGGCGGTGTCGTTCTACCAGGACGCCGCACGACAGTTCGGCTCCTGACCGGGCCGGTCCGGAGGTGGTTTCACCAGGTGCCGTCGTCGCCGACCCGGGCGGGGCGCGGCCGAGCAGCAGGGTGATGAGGGCGGCGTCGATGTCGGGGCCGAGGAACCACTCGCCGGCCTGATCGAGCGCGAAGATCCGGCCGCGCTCGTCGACGGCGATGACGCTCTCCTGACCCTCAGTAACGAACGGGAAGAGCCGGAGGCCGAGAACGGCGCCGAAATCGGCGAGGGTGTCGGCGCTATGGGCGCCGCGCAACGGATTCATGGTGAACGGGCTTATCCAGACCCCCTGGCCCGGCCCCGCCTGCGGCTGAGGATCGCTGGAAAGGCGGTGAGCGCCTGTTCGGCGGCCGGGAACTTCTCATGCCGATGGTGCCGTCCAACGACTTCGCGCGTTTCGGCGATTGCGCCCATCGCCAGCGCCTCGTTGAACATGCTGATCTGCCAGCCCGCATCCATGAGCTCGTGCGCGATCACATCCGGGAATCGGCCGGGCTGGATGATCTGTCGCGGCTCGGGGCGCCACTCTTCCATGTATGCCAGGTCGGACGACGCGAGGGCGTTGAAACGCACCAGAAAGTTGATGCACAAGTCGCAGGGAAGGCCCGCCGGTTCACCTGTGGGATCCCCTGGTTCCCGGATCCGGAAGACCTCGATCCGGCCGGTGCCGAGGAACGCGCGGGTCTCATCGAACGTCAGCGTCGGGCGGCTCCCAACTTCGCGTTGGCGGTCCTGGTCGTGCACGACGTCCGAGACGACGATCATCTCGACGTGCCGCTCGCCGCCCCGCACCAGGTGGCCGGGTTGCAGTCCGTCTAGATAGGACTGACCAGTGGATGGTGGTGCATTTCGACATCGCCCTTGGCGCCCTGCGCGATGTGCATCCGGCCGTCGAGTGTGCGCCGCGGCGCCGGGCGTGGGCGTCCGGGTGATCTCCCGGAGCAACTGGCTGGCCAGGTCGACGGTACGCGGCGCGCGGCTCGGCCGGTCGGCGCTGCCGGAACATCTACTCGACGGCGGCGGTCGACACCTCGCCGGTCTCCTTGTCGATGACCGCATGGTCGGCAGGTCGCCGGGGAAGGCTCGGGCATCAAGGGACACAGTGAACGTGTCCATGTAGCCCAGCTCGAACTCCTCGACCAGCGACGCGCACGGGAATCCCAGGCGCTCGGAGTCCCGTCGGGCCCAGACGGCGGCGAGTTGCTCGGCGTGCTGTCGTTCGATCACAGCGTCAACTGCCCGCCCATGAATGGGTTGGCTTGCGGATCAGCGCCTCTACTGGTTGCAGAGTGATGCCGCGTGCGGGCGATTGACTGCGCCCCAGTCCTCGGCACCGCGTTCTGCGATGTTGAGGGCTGCATTGTGGTCGGCGTGGGCAACGACCCCGCACGACCGACAGAGGAAGGTTTCCTGGTTTGGCCGGTTCCGCTTGTCGCGGTGTTTGCAGCCGTTGCAGGTCTGGGATGTGTACCGGGGGTCGACTTCGACCAGCGGTACGCCCGCCCGGCGGGCCTTGTAGGCCAGGAGCGAGCCGAGTTGGTGGAATGACCACGAGGAGAGTGTGACCCGTTGAGGCTTCCTCAGCCGGACCCGGTCGCGGATTCCCGTCAGCTTTTCGACGGCGATGCCGCGGCCGGTGCGTGCAGCCTTGGTCACGATGGCCTTGGCGATGCAGTGGTTGACGTTCGCGGCGTGCCGCGCTTCCTTCTTGTTACGCCGGGCCAGCAGCCGTTTGGCTGACTTGGTCCCCTTCTGTTGCAGCCTGGCCCGCAGCCGGGCTTGTCGTCGGCGGTAGCCGTTGAGCCGGGTCCCGGCATAGCGGGTTCCGTCGGAGTCGTAGGCGATGTTGGCGATGCCCATGTCCACGCCGAGGAAGCCGTCCGGATCGTACGGGTCCGCCTCGGCTACCTCGACCGTCGCGTACAGGAACCACATGCCGTCAACGGTGGACCAGGTCCGACTCTCCGGTCTTGCTGGTGGCCAGGGCCTTGAGCTGGTCGGGCGAGCCGGTGTAGGCGACGCCCTTGAGCCGGCCTCGAGTGGTCCAGATGGACACGGTACGGGCGTCTGCCTGCCAGGACAGCATCCGGGCGTCGTAGGGCTGGGCAGCGTTCGGCCGGAAAGCGATCGGGGCCCCCTCAGCTCGCCGACGGCGCTTCGAGCCAGGCTTCCCGAGGCGGCCAGCCTTGATGTTCGCCTTCAGCACGGTGTAGGCGTCGGCGACCTTCTTGATCACGTGCTGGGCGGCCTGAGCGCCCAGGCCGTAGTCGGCCTTGATGCCCGCGTAGGTGTGCTTGCGCAGGTCGTAGTTGCGGTAGACCGCCCTCTCGCGGGCCACCATCGCCACCTCGGACGCGGCGGCGTTGCACGCCCGAACAGTCGCCTCCAGTGCCGCCGCCTGTTCGGGTGTCGGCAGGAGCTTGGCCTGCACCACCAACTTCACCGGACCACCGTAGCATTTGGTCCATGTCACCTAGATGGACCCCGGACCCGGATGTTCGGCGTGGACGCAGCGTTGTCTACAACCTGCACGTGCATTTGGTCTTCACCACGAAGTATCGGCGGGGAGCGCTCACCGATCCGATCCTCGCCCGGTGCGAACAGGTCATGCGTGACGTGTGCGCCGACTTCGGCGCCGAGCTGCGCGAGTTCAACGGCGAAACCGACCACGTGCACCTGCTCGTGCACTACCCGCCCACCGTCGCGCTGTCGAAACTGGTCAACAGCCTCAAAGGCGTGTCGGCCCGCTACCTGCGGCAGGAACACGGCGCGCACCTCAGCCGCTACCTGTGCGGCAACCACCTGTGGTCGCCGTCGTACTTCGCCGGCTCCTGTGGCGGCGCGCCCCTCGGAATGGTCAAGGAGTACATCGAACACCAGAAGCGGCCAACGTAGCGGCCGTAACGGTGTTCCCTCCCGGCCGTGAACGGCCGGGGTTCCCGCCTTATCGACTGCTGAAGTTACCGGACCCCACGGACTCCGTGGCGCCCGGTATGGTCGGCCCTACTGACGGTGACGGAAGGGGAGTGGCGGTGGCCGAGAGTGCGGACCGGGAGGCGAACCGCGCGCTGCGTGCGCGGTTCGACGAGGTGTACGGCCAGTACCAGCGACTTCGGTCCGGTTTGGACGAACTCCAGTCCAGGCTCGCCGAGCTGCGGGTGACCGAGCGCTCCGACGACGGCCAGGTGACCGCCGTCGTTGGGGCCCGCGGCGAACTGATCAGCGTCGAGGTCGCCCCGTCGGTGTTCCACGACCGGGACGCCAGGGCGCTGGGCCGGAAGATCACCGAAACCGTGCTGCGGGCGTCGGCGACCGCGGTCACGGCGACCCGCGAGCTGGTCGCCGGATTCCTCCCGCCCGGCTCGCCGTCGGTGGAGTTCCTGCGTACGCATGATTTCGGCGCCTTGCTGGGCCGGGCTGATGCCGTCCTGTCACGTGGAGAGTGACGGCGGTGGCCGACGGACAGCTCTGGCTGGACCCTGACCGGGCCCGGCGCGGCGGCGCCGATCTGGCCCTGGTCGGGGAGGTGGTCACCACCTCCCGACGGGAGGCGGGCGGCCCGATCGCGGCGGCGAGTGCGCAGCGGCCGTGGGGGCGGGACGACATCGGCGCCGCCTTCGACAAGCACTACCAGGGCTATGCGGAGACCCTGCTGCGGGCCTGGGAGCTCCTCGGCCGTTCGATCGAGGGGCTGGCCGCCGACGTGGTGCGTTCCGTCGTCGCCACGGTGGAGACCGACCTGACCAACGCCCGCCAGCTCGGCGAGATTCCGCACCAGTAGCACAACCCGCACCGGCCCTGGCGCTGACCACCGGAGGATCCGTGCGTGAGCATGCTGCCCAGCCCGATCCCACACCCGCTCGACTACTGCCCCTGGGATGTGCCCGGCTGGATCTACGAGGCGCTGGACTGGGTCGTCGGCGTCGAGTGGCCGGAGGGCAACGAGCGGGCCGTCTGGGACCTGGCCGACCAGTGGTATGGCGTCGGCGACGTCCTGGCCGGCCCGCGGAACGACGCCACCACCGCCGCCGGCGAGGTCCGCAGCGGCTACGGCGGGGTCGGCCTGGTGGCGCAGGCGTTCGACATCGCCTGGGGCAAGGTCGCCGAGGGCGAGGACACACCGCTGCACGTCCTGGTGGCGGCCACCGGCGAACTGGGCAAGCTGGTCGACTCGTGCGGCTGCGACATCGAGGGCGCCAAGCTGGAGGCCTGGATCGAGCTGGGCATCCTGGTCGTCGAGCTGCTCTCGCTCGCGGCGGCCACCGTGCTGACCATGGGCGCCGCCTCGCCGGCGGCCGGCGCCGCGATCACGGCCAGCCGGGTCGCCGTGCAGCAGATCTTCAAGCGGCTGGTGGCCCAGCTGGCCCGCAAGGCCGTCAAGGAAGGGTTGAAGGAGGCCGGCGAACGGGCCGCCAAGGAGGTCGTCAAGAGCGGTGCCCGCGGGCTCGCCCGCCGCGCCGCGCTCGGCGGACTGGTCGAGGCGGGACAGGAGGCCGGCACCAGCCTGGCGACCCAGGCGTACCAGAACTCCACCGGCCGCCGGGACGGCCTGGACCTGAGCGACGTGGGCATGTCGGGGCTCGGTGGCTTCGTCGGCGGCGCGGCGGCGCCGCTGGCCGGCCTCGGGCGGCACGCACACGGGTGGTTCGCGCAGGTCGGTGAGCGCTTCGGGCGGGAGATGGCCGGCGAAACCCTGGCGGAGAGCGCGGCGGGGCTCGCCACCGGTCAGGACCTGTCGCTGGAGGACCTGGCCCGGACCGCCGCCTCCGGCGCCAGCGGCTCCGCCACCGGTCAGGCCGACAGCGCCCTGCACCACCGGCTCGACGAGAAGCTGGCCGGTCTTCCCACGCAGCCGGTGGACCTGGGGCTCCCACGATCCGGCGATGCTGCCGGCCCCATCCCCTCCCAGCGAATACCGGACGCGGCCCCGATTGTCGGAAATCCCGGCCCCGTACCGGTGCTTCACCCGGGTACGGCGGATTCCCCCGCGGCGTCGAATCCGCCTTCGTCACTCGTCGGTGACGGGCCAGCTTCGGTGCACCTCCCGTCCGTCGGCATGGAGCATGCCGCGGCGGGCGTGGCTGCTCCGCCACCTCACCGGGTGGACGCGGAGGTGACGACGAGCCCTCCGAGCGCTGATGTGGCGACGCGCACAGCGCGGCTGGAAGCCACAGCGAGCCCGACACTCTCGTCGGTGACTGTCGAGGCGCCCGTTACGGGCATGCCCGTCCCCGACACCGCCCGGCCGACGTCCGGTCCGGCCAAGGCCCCTGTGCTGCCCGACATGGGCACGTCGAGCCAGGCGGCACCTGTGCAGGCGGCTGCCGCGCAGATCGTGGTGAGCCCCCTGCCACCATTTCCCCGCAGTCGCAGTCGCAGTCGCAGGGGCCGGTGTCGATGCCGCCGAACCACACGCCGGTGGGCGCCGTGCCGGGGCAGGCCGGACCGCTGCCTGCTCCCCCGGCGCATCCCCAGGACACCCAAGCCGCCAGCCCGGAAACGGGAGCGCCGACCAACGGGTCGAATGCCCGACCTGCCCCGCATCCCCGATTTCCGCTGCTGGAAGCGCTAGCCCCGCAGCGTCCGGCATCGGATCCCCGGCCACTTTCCGGCCCCTTCGACCCGCTGCCGCCGCGTGGGATGACGTCACGGGAACGGGCCGCACGACTCGCGGCCGACCGAAAAGGCCTCGACCGACGTCGCTACCAGGACTACCTCCAGCACCAGCGAGGGTCTGGCGGCGGACGTTTGTGATGTCCGAGGAGCAGCTTCAGCAGCCCGGTGATCCCGGCGCCGACCCCACCATCGCCACCGCCGCGCCCTGACCCCGCCGGCAAAATGCCTTGCCGGCCGCCGTCCCAGGGCGAGAAGGTCCGGGCATGTCTGACGCGGGTACCGATACCGACCGACCCACTCCTCAGTTCGCGTGGTCGAACATGTTCGTCAAGCCGGAGGACGACCCCCGTTCGGAGGGCGGGTTCGACGACGAGTTGAGCGTCCTGGTCAACTACCTGCGGGACCAGCGCCTCACCCTGGAACTCAAGTGCGCGGGCCTCGACGCCGAGCAGTTGGCCCGGCGGTCGGTCCCCCCGTCGCCCATGTCGCTGCTGGGGTTGGTCCGACATATGGCGGAGGTGGAGCGGGGCTGGTTCCGCCGCACCATGGCGGGCGAGGACGCACCGCGGATCTGGCGGCACCAGGCGGACCGGGACGCCGACTTCCACGGGGCGGTGGGTGACCCGGCCGTGGTCGAGGAGGCCTGGGCGGCCTGGCGGGAGGAGGTCGCGTACGCGGAGCGGTTCGTCGCCTCGGCCCCGAACCTGGACGTCAAGGGGCGGCACGGTGACGGGGAGATCTCGCTGCGGGAGCTGCTGGTGCACATGATCGAGGAGTACGCCCGGCACAACGGCCACGCCGACCTGCTGCGCGAGCTGATCGACGGCCGCGTGGGCCAGTGACCCGGAAAGGGTTGGCTACGGTGGGGCGATGACGGGCGCCGAGGCCGATGCCGACCGGTCTTCCCGCCGGTCCGGCCGGCCGAATCCGGGTCGGGGCGCCGGGTCGGCCGGCCGTCGCGACGCCGACCGGGGGGACGGCCGGCCGTGACGGGCGGTGGAGTGCCGTACCGCCCGCCGGCCGACGTGGCGGAGGCGCTGCGCGTACAGGAGGAGTTGCGGTCCCGGGTCGACCTGGTCGGGCCGGGGCCGACCGCGCCCGCGACGGTGGCCGGGCTGGACGTCGCCTACGCGGAGAGCGGTGACCGGCTCGCGGCGGCCGTCACGGTGCTGGACGCGGCCACCCTCGCCGTGGTGGACGAGGCGGTGAGCGTGGGCCGCCCGGCGTTCGACTACGTGCCGGGGCTGTTCGCCTTCCGTGAGCTGCCGGCGCTGCTGGCGGCCCTGGAGCGGTTGACCGTCCGGCCCGACCTGCTGGTTTGCGACGGGCACGGGCTGGCGCACCCCCGCCGGTTCGGGCTGGCCAGCCATCTCGGGCTGGTGACCGGACGGCCCGCGATCGGGGTGGGGAAGACGCCGCTGGTCGGCGTCTGGGACGAGCCGGCGCCGCAGCGGGGCGCCTGGACGCCGCTGCGCGACGGCGGTGAGGTGGTGGGCCGGGTGCTGCGGACCCGGGACGGGGTGAAACCGGTCTTCGTCAGCGTCGGGCACCGGATGAGCCTGGACAACGCGGTGGACCGGGTGCTGGCGTTGACGCCCCGGTACCGGCTACCGGAGACCACCCGGACGGCCGACCGGCTCTCCCGCCGGGCCCTCGCGGCCGCCCCCACCTGACCGGCCGAGCCCGGCTGACCGGCCGCCTTTGTCCGACCGCCCGGCGCGCGGCCCAGGTTGCGCCGGCCCGCGGCGACCGGGCCACGAAGAGTCGGAAATGATCATGCGAGCGGGCCCGGCCGCATCGAGGATGGAGCGGGTGCCGCGGGGTGTCGCGGCGCACATGCGGAGTGCTCGATGGGCGGGTGCCCCTCCGGGCCGGTAGTACCCTGACCGGCGGATCCCGTCCGGGGCGGAAACGGTGAGGTGGAGATGTCGGTGAGGCGGCACGCGGCGCGGTGGGCCACGGTCGGCGCGATGCTGGGCGGCCTCGTGGTCGGCGCGGCGTCCCCGGCGCTGGCCGCCGACGACCGGGTGGAGGTTCGCTCGGCGAGCAGCTTCACGGCCGGTGGCTCGGCGGGCACGGTGGCGGTCGAGGTGCGCAAGCGCACCGACGGCTGCGTGCTGCTCCGCACCGCGCTGGGGCTGCGCCTCGACGGCCTGCGGGCGGACCAGGTCCGGGTGCAGGTGGCCACCGGCGGCCGGTGGGTGGCAGTGCCGGTGTCCGGCGGTGGCGGCGCGGTCGCCACGGCGCAGACTTCGCCCGCCAACGCGGCCCTGTGCAAGGGCAAGGGGATCACGGTCCGCTACCGGGTGGCCTTCCTGGCCGGCACGATCGGCGGGCGGCTGGCCGTGGCCGGCGAGGCGAGCGCCGCGAACGGCCGGGTGCTCGGCCGGTCCGCCACCGCGGCCCGGGTGGTGGGTGCCCAGCGGACCGCGAGCCCCAGCCCGACGCCGTCTCGCAAGCCCTCGCCGACTCCCACCCCGAGCGCCGTCGCGACCACGCCGGCCGAGGCCGACACCACCGCGGTGGCCGCCGCGCTCGATCCGGCCGCCGGCGCCGCGGCCGACGACTCGTCCTCCGGAGGTTCCCCGATCATGTGGTTCGGCATCGCACTGGTGCTCGTCGGCGTCGCGCTGATCGTGCTGCTGGTCCGCCGCAGCCGCGCGGAGAAGACGGACGGGCAGCCGGGCGTCGGTCAGCCGCCGGTCCCGCTGCCGCGCAGCAGCACGACCTACCGCTCGGGCGCGCCGGCCGGCCAGGTGTACGGGCAGCAGGCCGCCGCCCCGACGCCCCGCCCGAGCGGGAGCGTCTACGGCGCCTCCGCGGCCACGGCCGACGGGCCGGACGGCGAGCCGCCGGCCGCCGCGGGCGGCGACGCCACCACCGTGCTGCCCCGCGTGCCCCGCTGAGTCCGGCCCCGGCCGGTCGCTGGGGTTACGGTGACGGTGGGTGACGGCGACCTGACCGGGTCGCCGCGCACGGCCGTCGGGTGCGAGATGTGGCAGGGTGCCCGCACCGGTTCGCCGATAAGATCGCGTGCGCCGGACGGCACCGCCGACCGGTGAGACCGCATACGTGGAAGGAGCCGCGCCGTGGCCCTGGACCCGCAGTTGCTCGAGATCCTCGCCTGTCCGGACACGCACCACGCACCGCTCGACTACGACCCGCAGGCCCAGACGCTGACCTGCACCGAGTGCGGCCGGATCTTCGAGGTCCGCGACGACGTCCCGGTGCTGCTGCTCGACGAGGCGCGGGGCGGCCCCGCGGCGGACGACGCGCGCGGCGGCTCCGCGTCGCCGCGATGATGGAGGGTACGGCCGGGGTCAGCGGGCACCGGCACGCCGACGAGTCATTGCTGGACAATCCGGACCGACTGGCCGAGCAGGACCCGGGCGGCATGCTCCGGTTCACCGCCTCCGCCGGCGCCCAGGTCCGGGAGTCGGCGGCGCTGGCCGCCGAGGCGAACCTGACCGTGCTCGCCGACGATGGCCGCCCGCGCGCGGTCGTCATCGCGGGCATCGGCACCGCCGGGCGGACCGGGGACCTGCTGGCCACGGTGGCCGGGCCGCGCTGCCCGGTGCCGGTGATCCCGCACCGCAGCGCCGGCGTGCCGGGCTGGGTGGGTGCGGCGGACGTGGTCATCGCGGTGAGCGCCTCCGGCCGCAGCCCCGAGGCGCTGGGCGCCGCCGAGGCCGCGCACCGACGGGGCGCCCGCCTGGTCGCCGTCGGCGCCCCGGACTCGCAGCTCCAGTCGGTGGCCGAGCGGGCCCGCGCGCCGTTCATCCCGGTGCCCCGGCGCGCCCCGGCCCGGGCCAGCCTCTGGGCGCTCACCGTGCCGGTCCTGCTCGCCGCCCGTACGCTCGGCCTGGTGAAGGTCAACGAGGCGGACCTGGCCGAGACCGCGGCCCGGCTGGACGCCGACGCCGACCGCTGCCGGCCCACCGCCGAGTCCTTCGTCAACCCGGCGAAGTCGCTGGCTCTGGGCCTGTCCGGGTCGATCCCGATCGTCTGGGGCTCGTCGCCGCTGGCCACCGTGGCGGCCCGCCGGTTCGGTGACACGCTCTCCGCCAACGCCCGCTACCCGGTGGTCACCGGGGCGCTGGGCGAGGCGGGCCGGGGCCGGGTCGGCCTGCTCGACGGCGTCTTCGGCGGCCTGGTCGAGGGGGAGCGGGATATCTTCGCCGATCCGAACGAGACCGGCAGCGACGCCACCCGGCTGCGGCTGGTGCTGCTGCGCGACGGCGGCCTCAACGCCGAGGACGACACCGACGAGCCGCTGGCGGTGGAGGAGCGCCGCGCGGACGCGGTGCAGACGCTCGCCGAGCGGCGCGGGGTGCGCTGCGACGTGGTCACCGCCGAGGGCGGGTCCGCGCTGGAGCGGCTCGCCTCGCTGATGGCGGTCCCGGATTTCGCCTCGGTCTACCTCGCCCTGGCACACGGACTGGACCCGATGGCCGTGCCGGCCATCACCGAGATGAAGGAGCTGTCGAACCAGTGAGCACGTGCGGCATCGGGCGGGGAGAAGCGTGAGCGAGCGGAGCGAGCGAACCATCGAGCTCAGCAGCGCGGCGCCTCGCGCCGCCGCTGAGCGAAGCGAGGCGGCGGCGTGAGCGCCAACGGCGGGACGAGGGCGATCGTGGCCGCCCTGGCGGCCAACATCGGCATCGCCGTCACCAAGTTCATCGCGTTCCTGCTGACCGGCTCCTCGTCGATGCTGGCCGAGTCGATCCACTCGGTGGCCGACTCCGGCAACCAGGGCCTGCTGCTGCTCGGCGGCCGACGGGCCAAGCGCGAGGCCACCCCCGAACATCCGTTCGGCTACGGCCGGGAGCGCTACATCTACGCGTTCATCGTGGCGATCGTGCTGTTCAGCGTCGGCGGCCTCTTCGCGCTCTACGAGGCGTACCACAAGGCGCAGCATCCGGAGCCGATCACCGAGTGGCAGTGGGTTCCGGTGACCGTCCTGGTGATCGCGATCGGCATGGAGAGCTTCTCGTTCCGGACCGCCATCCAGGAGTCCAACCACATCCGCGGCAACCAGTCCTGGGTGCGGTTCATCCGCCGGGCCAAGGCGCCGGAGCTGCCGGTGGTGCTGCTGGAGGACTTCGGGGCGCTGATCGGTCTGGTCTTCGCGCTGTTCGGCGTCGGGATGACGCTGATCACCGGGAACGGCATGTGGGACGCGGCCGGCACCGCGATGATCGGCGTGCTGCTGGTGATCATTGCGATCACCCTGGCCATCGAGACCAAGAGCCTGCTGCTCGGTGAGGGCGCGGAGCGCCACGACCTGGCGAAGATCGAGCGGGCCGTGACCGAGGGGCCCGAGGTCGAGCGGATCATCCACATGAAGACGCTCTACCTGGGCCCGGAGGAGCTGATGGTGGCCGCGAAGATCGGGGTGGGGGCCTGCGAGACCGCCGAGGAAGTGGCCCGGGGCATCAACGCCGTCGAGGCGCGGATCCGCGCCGCGGTGCCGATCGCCCGGGTCATCTACCTGGAGCCCGACGTCTACAGCGCGGCGGCGGACCGGGCGGGCACGGGGCAGGCGGCGCACACCGCCGTGCCGCAGCCGGACGTCGACGCCGGCAGCGACGAGGTCGCCGGACGGCCCGGGAGCTGACCGTGGAGCTGTTGCAGGGCCGGATCCGGGACTACGCCTGGGGCTCCCGCACCGCGATCGCCGAGTTGCAGGGGCGACCGGTGCCGAGCGCCGGGCCGGAGGCCGAGCTGTGGCTGGGCGCCCACCCGGGCGCCCCGGCCACGGTGGACCGGGACGGCAACCCGGTCAGCCTCACCGAGCTGCTGGTCGCCGAGCCGGCCCACTGGCTGGGCGAGCGCCTGGTCGGCCGGTTCGGCACCCGGCTGCCGTTCCTGTTGAAGGTGCTGGCGGCGGACGCCCCGCTGAGCCTCCAGGCCCACCCCGACGCCGAGCAGGCCCGGGCCGGGTACGCCGCCGACACCGACCGGGTCAACTACGTCGACCCGTACCACAAGCCGGAGTTGCTGGTCGCGCTGTCGAAGTTCGAGGCGCTCTGCGGGTTCCGGGACCCGGCCGAGTCGGCGACGGCGATCGCGGCGTTCGGCGTACCCGCGCTGGAGCCGATGGTGGCGGCGCTGCGCACCGGGCCGGCGGGGCTGCGGGAGGCCGTACGCCTGCTGTTGAGCTGGCCGGTGGCGGAGCGCGCCGGGCTGGTGGCGGACGTGCTGGCCGCGCAGGTGGCCGGGCCGGACGCCGAGCTGGCGCGGGCCCTGGCCGTCGACTACCCGGCCGACCCGGGCGTGGTGGTGGCGCTGCTGCTGCACCACGTCCGGCTGGCGCCGGGCGAGGCGATCTGGATGCCGGCCGGCAACCTGCACGCCTACCTGCGGGGCACCGGCGTGGAGATCATGGCGGCCAGCGACAACGTGCTGCGCGGCGGGCTCACCCCGAAGCGGGTGGACGTGGACGAGTTGCTGCGGGTGCTGCGCTTCGAGGTGCTCGACGAGCCGGTGGTCCGGCCGGAGCCGGTGGCGCCCGGGGTGGTGACCTGGCTGGTGCCGGTGGACGACTTCGCCCTGCACCGGGTCGAGGTGACCTCCGCCGGTCCGCCGGCGCGGCTGGCGCTGCCCGGCCCGCGGGTGGTGCTGTGCCGCGCCGGCACGCTCACCGTGGAGGACGGGGTGGGGACGGTCACCCTGGTGGCCGGCCAGGCGGCGATCGGCACGGCCGCCGGGGGCCCGCTGGTGATCGGCGGGGACGGCGTGGCGTTCGTCGCCACGTCCGGCCTGCGCTGACCGAAGCGCTGTGCGGCGGCTCAGCGCCCGCCGCTGCGACATGCGCAAGTCCGACTTTCCCGAAATAGCTTGACTGGCTGTAGGCCTGGTGTGACGCTATGGGTACGCAGCGTTGTCGCGACGAAGGTCCGGTAACGCGCGGGGAACCAAACCGGGGGGATGCACGGGGCGGCCGGGCCGTGAGCGGAAAGTCCGTTCACGACCGACCGCCCCGTGCGCTGTCCGCCGACCGGGCCACCCTCCCGTCGGCCAACCGGGCAGGGGAGGAGAAATCCACGCGCGTAAGGTGGAAGGCTGCGCAGTCTTCGTTCGACAGGAGCTTCCATGACCAGCACCCTCCCGGCGGCCCCCAGTGGCGCGTCGTCCGGAGCCCGGCCGAGCACCCTCGCCGAGGGCGACTACAAGGTGGCGGATCTGTCGCTCGCCGCGTTCGGGCGTAAGGAGATCCGGCTCGCCGAGCACGAGATGCCCGGCCTGATGTCGATCCGGCGCGAGTTCGCCGAGGCCCAGCCGCTCGCCGGCGCCCGCATCACCGGCTCGCTGCACATGACCATCCAGACCGCCGTCCTGATCGAGACCCTGGTCGCGCTCGGCGCGCAGGTCCGCTGGGCGTCCTGCAACATCTTCTCCACCCAGGACCACGCCGCGGCCGCGATCGTCGTCGGCCCGGAGGGCACTCCCGAGGCCCCGGCCGGCGTCCCGGTCTACGCCTGGAAGGGCGAGAGCCTGGAGGAGTACTGGTGGTGCACCGAGCAGGTGCTCACCTGGCCCGACGGGCAGGGCCCGAACATGATCCTCGACGACGGCGGCGACGCCACGCTGCTCGTGCACAAGGGCGCCGAGTTCGAGAAGGCCGGCGTCGTGCCGCCGGTCGAGTCCGCCGACTCCGAGGAGTACGCGGTCATCCTCCAGCTGCTGCACCGCTCGCTCGCCGAGGACGGCCAGCGCTGGACCCGGATCGCCGCCGGCATCAAGGGCGTGACCGAGGAGACCACCACCGGCGTGCACCGGCTCTACGAGATGCACCGCGCCGGCACCCTGCTCTTCCCGGCCATCAACGTCAACGACTCGGTGACCAAGAGCAAGTTCGACAACAAGTACGGCTGCCGCCACTCGCTGATCGACGGCATCAACCGCGCCACCGACGTGCTGATCGGCGGCAAGATGGCCGTCGTCATGGGCTACGGCGACGTGGGCAAGGGCTGCGCCGAGTCGCTGCGCGGCCAGGGCGCCCGGGTCGTGGTGACCGAGGTCGACCCGATCTGCGCCCTCCAGGCGGCGATGGACGGCTACCAGGTGGCCACCCTGGACGACGTGGTCGAGCAGGCCGACATCTTCATCACGGCGACCGGCTGCTTCAGCGTCATCACCCACGAGCACATGGCCCGGATGAAGCACCAGGCCATCGTCGGCAACATCGGCCACTTCGACAACGAGATCGACATGGCCGGCCTGGCGAAGCGTTCCGACGTGACCCGGGAGAACATCAAGCCGCAGGTCGACGTGTGGCGCTTCGAGGACGGCCACGCCATCATCGTGCTCTCCGAGGGCCGCCTGCTGAACCTGGGCAACGCCACCGGTCACCCGAGCTTCGTGATGTCGAACTCGTTCAGCAACCAGACCATCGCGCAGATCGAGCTCTACACGAAGACCGACGAATACCCCGTCGGCGTCTACGTGCTCCCCAAGCACCTGGACGAGAAGGTCGCCCGGCTGCACCTGGACGCGCTCGGCGCCAAGCTGTCCACCCTCACCAAGGAGCAGGCCGCCTACCTGGGCGTGTCCCAGGAGGGGCCGTTCAAGCCGGAGCACTACCGCTACTGAGTTCCACCCGGAGGGGACCGGGGCCGGCCGCCGCGCGGCCGTCCCGGTCCCCTTCGCGTACGCGGGGGAAAGCCGCGGTGATCTGCGCATGTCGGGCTGACGACGGTTCGGGTGACGTGCCCATGAACGACTTGACGACCGGCCGGATCAGGAGGAAGGTATGGCTGCCCTAAGTTAACTGAGGCGTGCCTTACCGAACCACGGAGCAACGATGTTCGCCACGTACCTGATCGGCCTGCGGGAGGGCCTGGAAGCGACCCTGGTGGTCAGCATCCTGGTCGCCTTCCTGGTGAAGTCGCAGCGGCGTGACCGCCTGCCGCAGGTCTGGGCCGGCGTCGGCCTGGCCGTCGTGCTCTCGGTCGTCTTCGGCTGGCTGATCGAGTACACCTCGACCTCGCTGCTGGCCCGCTCCGAGGACCGCGAGCTGTTCGAGGCCGTCACCTCGGTGGCCGCCGTGGTCTTCGTGACCTGGATGATCTTCTGGATGCGCACGGCCGCCCGGACGATCGCCGGTGAACTGCGCGGCAAGCTCACCGAGGCGCTCGCCGTCGGCTCCCTCGCGGTCGCCGGCATGGCCTTCCTCGCGGTGATCCGGGAGGGCCTGGAGACCGCGCTGATCTTCTACTCCGCCGCGCAGAGCGCGGCCGGCGGCACCGGCGCGGGCGCGCTGCTCTCGCTGGCCGGCGGCGTGGCGACCGCCGTGGTGATCGGTTTCCTGCTCTACCGCAGCGCCCTGAAGATCAACCTGAGCAAGTTCTTCACCTGGACCGGCGCGCTGCTGATCCTGGTCGCCGCCGGCATCCTCAAGTACGGCGTGCACGACTTCCAGGAGGCCGGCGTGCTGCCCGGCCTGAACAACCAGGCCTTCGACATCTCCTCGACGCTCGACCCGAACGCCTGGTACGGCGCGCTGCTCGCCGGCATGTTCAACATCACCGCCGCCCCGACGGTGCTGGAGACGATCGCCTGGGTGGCCTACGCGGTCCCGGTGCTCGTCCTCTTCCTGCGCAAGCCGGCCGCCCCGGCCAAGCCCGCCGCGCCCGCCGCCCCGCCGGCCCCGGCCGCCGACGCCGCGACCACGCCGGCCGAGCCGGCCGCCACCGACGCTTCCACCAGCAGCGCGCCCCAGCGCGCCTGACCCGCCCGTTCCCGAGGAGACACACCACCGATGCGTACCACTCGATTCGTCGTGCCCGCCGCCGCCGGGATGCTCGCCGTGGCCGGCCTGGCCGGCTGCGGGGGCGGCGACGACAAGGACGCCAAGGCCGACGGGCCGATCGCGGTCAAGGCCACCGACAGCGCCTGCGAGGTCGGCAGCACCGAGATCGAGGCCGGGCAGGTGACCTTCAAGGTGACCAACTCCGGGTCCAAGGTCAACGAGTTCTACGTCTACGCCGCCGGTGACCGGGTGATGGGCGAGGTGGAGAACATCGCCCCCGGGCTGAGCCGGGAACTCCGCGTCGAACTGCCCGCCGGCACCTACGAGACCGCCTGCAAGCCCGGCATGAGCGGCCGCGGCATCCGGGGCGCGCTGAAGGTCAGCGGCACCGTCGCGACCGTCGCGCCCGACGCCGCGCTCGGCCAGGCCACCGCCAGCTACCAGCGCTACGTGCAGAGCCAGACCGCCGCGCTGCTCACCAAGACCGAGGAGTTTGTGGCCGCGGTCAAGGCCAACGACGTGGCCAAGGCCAAGGAGCTGTACCCGGTGGCGCGCACCTACTGGGAGCGGATCGAGCCGGTCGCGGAGAGCTTCGGCGACCTCGACCCGAAGATCGACGGCCGCGAGGAGGTCGTCGAGGAGGGCATGCCGTTCACCGGCTTCCACCGGATCGAGAAGGACCTGTGGACCACCGGCGACGTCAGCAAGGACGGCGCCATCGCCGACCAGCTCCTCGTCGACGTCAAGGCGATCGTGGCCAAGGCCAACGCCGAGAAGCTCACCCCGCTCCAGCTCGCCAACGGCGCCAAGGCGCTCCTCGACGAGGTCGCCAGCGGCAAGATCACCGGCGAGGAGGAGCGCTACTCGCACACCGACCTCTGGGACTTCAACGCCAACCTGGAGGGCTCGAAGGCGGCCATCGCCGCGCTGCGCCCCGCCCTGGAGCAGCGCTCGCCCGACCTGGTCAAGCAGCTCGACACCGAGTTCGCCAACGTCGAGGCCGCCCTCGGCAAGCACCGGGCCGGTGACGGCTGGAAGCTGCACACCCAGCTCAGCAAGGCCGAGCTCAAGGAGCTGTCGGACAGCATCAACGCCCTGGCCGAGCCGATCAGCAAGGTTGCCGCGGTCGTCGCCCGCTGACGACCCCTTCCCGGAGGTGACGTGATGAGCGAGCCGAGCATCGACGAAGCGACCCGCGGGACCGGGGTGTCCCGGCGCCGGGCCATCACCCTGGCCGGGGCCGGCGTGGCCGGCGTCGCCGGGGTGGCGGTCGGCGCGGGCGCGCTGTTCGGCGGCGGCGACCAGGCGTCGGCCACCGAGACGGCGGCCGGCGCGGTCCCGTTCCACGGCGAGCACCAGGCCGGCATCGTCACCCCGGCCCAGGACCGGCTGCACTTCGTCGCGTTCGACGTGATCACCAAGGACCGGGCCCGGCTCGTCGCGCTGCTCCAGGAGTGGAGCGCCGCCGCGGCCCGGATGACCGCCGGCAAGGACGCCGGTCTGATCGGCGCGGTCGACGGCGTGCCGGAGGCCCCGCCGGACGACACCGGCGAGGCGCTCGGGCTGCCACCGTCGCAGCTCACCATCACGGTCGGCTTCGGCCCGACGCTGTTCCGCGACGTCCAGGGCCGGGACCGGTTCGGCATCGCCGACAAGCGGCCCGCCGCCCTGGCCGACCTGCCGCACTTCGCCGGGGACGCGCTCAAGCCGGAACTCTCCGGCGGCGACATCTGCGTCCAGGCCTGCGCCAACGACCCGCAGGTGGCGGTGCACGCCATCCGCAACCTGGCCCGGATCGGGATGGGCGTGGTCAGCGTGCGCTGGTCGCAGCTGGGCTTCGGGCGTACGTCGTCGACGTCGCGGGGACAGGCCACCCCGCGCAACCTGTTCGGATTCAAGGACGGCACCGCCAACCTCAAGGCGGAGGACGCCGACCTGCTCCGCGAGCAGCTCTGGGCCCAGCCCGGCGACGGCCAGGACTGGATGACCGGCGGGTCCTACCTGGTCACCCGCAAGATCCGGATGCTGGTCGAGACGTGGGACCGCAGCCCGCTGGCCGAGCAGGAGATGATCGTCGGGCGGACCAAGGGCAGTGGTGCGCCGCTCGGCCGGCGTGCCGAGTTCGACGAGCCGGACTTCGCCGCCAAGGGCGACGACGGCGAGCCGGTGATCGCCGAGACCGCGCACGTCCGGCTCGCCCACCCGGACCAGAACGACGGCGCGCGCCTGCTGCGCCGCGGCTACAACTTCGTGGACGGCTCGGATGGGCTCGGCCGGCTCGACGCCGGGCTCTTCTTCATCGCCTACCAGCGGGACCCGCGCAAGCAGTTCGTGCCGATCCAGACCCGGCTGGCCCGCAACGACGCCATGAACGAATACCTGCGGCACGTCTCCAGCGGCCTGTTCGCCTGCCCGCCCGGCGTCCGTGACGCCGCCGACTGGTGGGGCCGGGCGCTCTTCTCCTGAGAAGTCAGCGCTCCGCCCGGACCGAGGTGGGCTGTCCGCGTACCGGATCGGGCTGGGTGGGGACGGCGCGGGCCGGCGCGGCGGGCCGCAGCGTGGTCGGCGCCGGCGCCGGGAGCGACGTGGCTGGCGCGGGCGCCAGCTCGGGCCAGAGCGTGGCGGTGACCGCGCGGGCCCGTCCCAGCCGGTACGCGGCCCGGCGGCCCCGCTCGGCCAGCACGGCGGCCAGGTACGCCCACTCGGGCGCGGCCCACGGCGGGGGCGGCGAGGTGACCGCCGCGACCTCCGCCCACAGCTCCCGTCCCAGCCGGGTCCGGTCCGGCGCGGCGAGCTGGTGCAACCGGCCCACGTACTGCCGGACGGCCAGCGCCAGCCCGTCGTCCACCCGGCTCAGGTCGAGGGTGGCCGCCCAGCCGAGCAGCGGCGGCACCGGCGGCGGGGCCGCACGCCACGCCCCGGCGCCCCGGGTGTGCACCACCAGCGTGCCGGCGACCAGGTCGCCGAGCCGCCGCCCGCGCGGGTCGGTCAGCATCACCGTCACGCTCGCGGCCCAGCTCAGCAGCGGCAGCACCAGCCCGGGCCACTCCACGGCCACGCCCACCAGCGCCCGGGTCAGCGACTGGCCGACCCCGACCGGGCCGCCGTCGTCGCGGACCACCCGCAGCCCCACGGCCAGCTTGCCCAGCGTCCGGCCACCGGCGAAGCGCTCCATCAGCACCGGGTAGCCGACCAGCACCAGCACCAGCAGCACGAGCTGCAACGCGCCGGCCAGCGCGGCGTCCATGAGGTCGCGCGGCAGGCTGACCACCAGCACCGACAGGCCCGCGCCGAGCAGCAGCGCCACCACGAGCTGGGCCACCAGGTCGATCAGGAGGGCGAGCACCCGGGAGCCCAGCCGGGCCGCCCGGACGTCCAGCTCCACCGCCTCGCCGCTGATCAGACCGGCGTCGGCCCACGGTGCCGGTGGGGGTGGTTGCGCGCGCACTCGCACAGTGAACACTATGGGCGCCGGACGGGGGAGGACGAGTGGATCTCGACGCGTACGTGGCCGAGCACGGGGCCGAGTGGCGGCGGCTGGAGCAGTTGACCGGTCGGCGCAGGCTGGACGCGGCCGAGGTCGACGAGCTGGTGGCGCTCTACCAGCGCGCCGCCACCCACCTCTCCGCGCTGCGCAGCCGGGCCCCCGAACCGGTCCTGGTCGGCCGCCTCTCCCACCTGGTGCTCGCGGCCCGGGCCCGGATCACCGGCCGTCCCCGCCCCTCCTGGGCGGCGGTGGGCCGATTCCTCGCCGCCGACCTGCCGGCCGCCCTCTACCGGGCCTGGCCCTGGTGGTGCGCGGTGGCGACCGGGTTCAGCGCGCTGACCGCCTTCCTCATCTGGTTCGTCGCCGGCCACCCGGACACCGCCGCCGCGTTCATCGGCGCCGAGGCGGCCCGGCAGCTCGTCGACTCCGGCTTCGCCGGCTACTACACCGAGTTCACCGCGCCGACCTTCGCGTTCCACCTGTGGACGCACAACGCCTGGCTGGCCGCGCAGTGCCTGGCCGCCGGGGTGCTGGTGGTGCCGGTGTTCTGGCTGCTCTGGCAGAACGCGCTGAACATCGGCGTGGTCGGCGGAGTGATGATCGCCTACGGCCGGGCGGACGTGTTCTTCGGCATGATCACCCCGCACGGTCTGCTGGAGCTGACCGGCATCTACGTGGCGGCCGGGGTCGGGCTGCGGACCGCGTGGGCCTGGATCGCGCCGCCGGCGCAGCTCAGCCGGGGCCGCGCGGTCGCCGAGGCGGGTCGCTCGGCCATCGTGGTCGCCGCCGGCCTGGTCGGGCTGTTCGCGGTCTCCGCGTTGCTGGAGGCGTTCGTGACCCCGGCGCCGCTGCCGGCCGCCGTCCGGGTCGCGATCGGCGCCGCGGTCTGGCTGGCCTTCCTGGCGTACGCCTTGCTCCTCGGCCGCAAGGCGGCTAGAGCTGGCCGAGGGACTTGAGCCGCAGGTAGGTGTCGGCGACCGCCGGGGCGAGCCGGTCGGCCGGGGCGTCCACCACGGTCACCCCGTGCCGGGACAGGGCGGCCCGGACCCGGTCCCGCTCGGCCAGGGCCCGCCAGGCCGCCGCGGCGGCGTACGGGTCGTCCGGGCCGGTCGGCGGAGCGGTGGTGAGCCGGGCCAGCACCGGGTCGTGGGCGGCCGCGAGCACCACCCGGTGCCGGGCGGCCAGCCGGGGCAGCACCGGCAGCAGCCCCTCGCCGAGCGCGCCGGCCTCCAGGGCGGTGAAGAGCACCACGAGGCTGCGCTGCCGTTCCCGGCGCAGCACCTCCCCGGCGATCAGCTCGAAGTCGGTCTCCACCAGCGCCGGCTCCAGCGGGGCGACCGCGTCCACCAGCCGGGTCAGCAGCGCGGGCCGGCCGCTGCCGGTCACCCGGGCCCGGATCGCGGTGTCGGCGGCGAGCAGGTCGACCCGGTCGCCGGCCCGGGCGGCCAGCGCGGTGAGCAGCAGCGCCGCGTCGATCGCGGTGTCCAGCCGGGGCTCGTCGCCGAGCCGGACCGCCGAGGTGCGGCCGGTATCCAGCACGCAGACCAGCCGCCGGTCCCGCTCCGGCCGCCAGGTGCGCACCAGCACGTCGGAGCGGCGGGCGCTGGCCCGCCAGTCGATCGAGCGCACATCGTCGCCGACCACGTACTCGCGGAGGGTGTCGAACTCGGTGCCGTGGCCGCGCCCCCGGGTGACCTGTACGCCGTCGATGACCCGTAGCCGGGCCAGCTTCTCGGGCAGGTGCCGGCGGGAGTCGAAGCGGGGCAGCACGCGCAGCGTCCACGGTGGCGTGACCGGGTGGCCGGCGCGCTGCCGGAACGCCAGCTTCATCGGCCCGAGCGAGCGTACGGTCAGCGCCACCGCGGGCCGGTCGCCGCGCCGGGCCGGGGTGAGCCGGACCGGCAGCGTGGCGGCGCCGCCCGGTGCGACGGTGAGCACCCGCCCGGCGGGGACGTCGGGCCGCGCCCCGGCCGACGGTACCCAGGCGTCGCGTACCTGGGCGCGCAGCGGCCGGGTGGAGGCGTTGGTCAGGTGCAGGGTGACCGTGGCGGTGCCGCCCAGCCGGACCGCCCGGTCGCCGGCGCGGGTGGCGGTGAGCCCGTGCAGGGGCGCCGCGAGGGTCCAGTCGAGGGCGACCAGCAGCAGCACCGCCGCGGTCAGCACGGCGACGCCGACGAAGGGCGCCGGCCAGGCCGGCAGGGTCGCCGCGCTCGCCGCGAGCAGGAGACCCGCCCGCCAGGTCATCGCGGCGTCGGCACGGTGGCCAGCACCGCGTCCAGCACGGCGTCCACGGTCACGCCCTCCAGCTCCACCTCCGGGCGCAGCCGGAGCCGGTGCCGCAGGGTGGGCCGGGCGACGGCCTTCACGTCGTCCGGGGTGACGTGGTCCCGGCCGGCCAGCCAGGACCACGCCTTGGCGGTGGCCAGCAGGGCGGTGGCGCCCCGGGGCGAGGCGCCCAGCTCCAGCGCCGGGGCGACCCGGGTGGCCCGGCACAGGTCCACGATGTAGCCGAGCACCGGCTCGGCCACGTGCACCGCGTGCACCGCCGCCCGGGCGGCGGCCAGGTCGGCCGCGGTGGCCACCGGGCGTACGCCGGCGGCGCGCAGATCGCGCGGGTCGAAGCCGGCGTGGTGGGCGCGGAGCACGCCCAGCTCCTCGTCCCGGCCGGGCAGCGGCACGGTCAGCTTGAGCAGGAAGCGGTCCAGCTGCGCCTCGGGCAGCGGGTAGGTGCCCTCGTACTCGACGGGGTTCTGGGTGGCCGCCACGATGAACGGGTCGGGCAGCGGGCGGCGCTCGCCCTCGACGGAGACCTGCCGCTCCTCCATCACCTCGAGCAGCGCCGACTGCGTCTTCGGCGGCGTGCGGTTGATCTCGTCGGCGAGGAGCAGGTTGGTGAAGACCGGCCCCTCCCGGAAGGTGAAGGCGGCGGTGCGCGGGTCGAAGATCAGCGACCCGGTGACGTCGCCGGGCATCAGGTCGGGGGTGAACTGCACCCGCTTGGACTCCAGGTCCAGCGCGCCGGCCACGGTCCGCACCAGCAGGGTCTTGGCCACCCCGGGCACGCCCTCCAGCAGCACGTGCCCCCGGCAGAGCAGCGCGATGACCAGGCCGGTGACCACGGCGTCCTGCCCGACGACGGCCTTGGCCACCTCGGCGCGCAGCCGGTGCAGGGCGGCGTGGGCGTCGGGCTGCGCGGTGGGCGACGCGGCGGCGATGACGGGTCCGGTCACCGGGGATCTCCTTCGGTCGGGTGGGGGGCCAGGGTACGGGTCAGGGCGTCCAGGTCGCGGGCCAGCTCCAGCAGCTCCCGGTCGTCCTCCGGGGCGGCGCCGTGCAGCAGCTCGGCCACCCGCTCCGGGTCGGCCCCGGCGTGGGCGGCGACCCGGGCGGCCACCTCGTCGGGCGGCGCGTCCGGGGGCAGGTTGAGCCGGAGCAGCAGCCGGTCCAGCGCGGCGGCGCGCAGTGTCCCGGCGGCGGTGTTGCGGGCGCCGGCCCGGCGGTAGAGCCGGGCCCGGCCGAGCACCGTCTCGGCGGAGCGGACGGTCACCGGCAGCGGCTCCGGCACGGGCGGGCCGAGCCGGCGGGCCCGCCAGAGCACCAGCAGCAGCCCGGCCACGGCGAGTTGCGCCAGCACGGCCCAGAACCAGGGCGGGAAGGCGTCCCAGAGCGGGTTGTGCCAGTTCGGTGGCGGGTCCGCCCGGTCATCCGAGCGACCGGTGGGCCGGGGCAGCGGGCTCTCACCGTCCGGGGTCGGCGACCAGCTCGGCCCGGTCGGGCCCGCCTCGGGGCCGGGCAGGTCGAGCCAGACCAGCGGGCGGTCACCGCCGAGCAGACCGGTGGCGAGGGCCCGGTTGCCCCACTCGTCGATCCGGTCGTTGCGGAACGGGTCGCTGGCCCCGATCACCACGACCTCGGCGCCCCAGGAGATCCGCTGCAGCGCGCCCGCGTAGCACCGGTCGGCGCCGGGCGGCCCCGCGTACCGCTGGTGGTCGACGGCGGCGGTGCCGGCGCGGAGCGCCTCGGGCAGCCGGCACGCCGTGCCGTCGGCGTCCGGCGGCACGGCCCGGGTGGCCCACCGGCGGTCGGTCGGCTCCAGCGGCACGGCCAGGCCGGTCAGCACCCGGCGGGACGGCTCGACCAGGACCAGCCGGCTGCCGGCGGGCAGCACGCTCAGGGCGGCCAGGGTGCTCGGGTGCACCAGCTCGGGAGCGGGCACGAAGAGGGTGCTCGGGCCGGCTCCGGCGGCCCGCAGCGCCTGCCGTGGGTCGGTCTCCCGGCGGATCGGCACCCCCTGCGCGCGCAGCGCCTCGGCCAGCCGGCTGCCCCCGTCGTCGCCGGTGCCGAGCGGCGAGAGGAACCCCCGGTCGGTCGGGTCGGGCTGGTCCACGGCGTGCAGGACCAGGGTGGCCACGATCAGCAGCACGGCCAGCCCGAGCGGGACCAGCACCCGGTGCCACCGACGGCGGGGCGCTGGCGGGGCCGCCGGGCGGGCCGGGTCGAGCGTCGCGGTCACCGGCGTTCCCCCTCCGCGGCCAACTCCCGGCTCAGGTCGGCCGCGAGGTCACGCATCCGGTGGTCGTGTGCGGCGGTGGCGGGACGCTGGGCGTACCAGAGGTCGGAGAAGATCGCGCCGGCGGCGTGCAGGGTGGGCCGCACCCCGGGCCGGACCCGCGCCACGGCCGCGGTCAGCTCGGTGACGGTCAGCCCGGGGCGGGGCTCCACGAGCTGCCGCGCCACCAGGAGGCGGACCATCTCGCGCAGCCGTTCCCGGACCGCCTCGGCGTACCGGCCCTCGGCGGCGAGCCGGTCGGCGAGGCCGGCGTGGGCGGCCGGCGCCGGCTCGGGCGCCCGGGGCGCGGGCACCGGCAGCGCCGGCGCGTCCGGCCGGGCCGGGCGCCGCCGCAGCTTCGGCCGCCGCAGTCGGGGCAGCCGCAGTCGGGGAAGGCGCAGTCGAGGCAGGCGCAGCCGGGGCAGCCGGAGCCGGGGGAGCCGCGGGCGGCCGACCCGGGGCAGCCGGCGGGGCACCCAGGCCGGGAAGAAGTACCAGGCCAGCGCGACCAGCAGCGCCCCGGCCAGCAGGAGCAGGGCGGCCAGCGGCAGCGGTACGGCGTCCCCCAGCGCGGCGACCGCCTCGGTCCACCAGCGGCTCACCGCGGCACCGCCAGCAGGACGGGTTCCGGGGTGCCGGCCGGGGCGCGGGAGAGCCGGATGTCCAGACCCTCGGTGCGCATCCGGGTCTCCAGGTGCAGCACCGCGTCCAGGCAGGCCAGCGCCGGGTACGCGACCGCGTTCACCGCCACCCAGGCCACGGTGGCGACCGGCAGCGCCCAGGCGGCGACGTCGAACAGGCCCAGCAGCCCGAGGCCGTGGTAGACGCCCAGCCCGATGCCGAGCCGGATCAGCCACCAGCCCAGGTAACCGAGCAGCCGGATGGCGGCGGCCCGCCCGCCGACCCGGACCGCCAGCCGCAGGGCCCGCCCCGGCGCCCGGTACGCCGGCACCCGGTCCACCACGAGCACCGGCACCACCGCGCCGAGCAGCCCGTACGCGACGAACCAGGCCGGCCCGGCCAGCCCGGCGAGCAGCACGGTCAACCCGACCGCGGCTCCGAACAGCAGGGTGGCTCCCCAGCGGGCGCCGCGCAGCAGCTCGCGGGGCCCGGTGCGGCGGCCCAGCAGCCCGGCCCCGGCGCCGCGGGCGGCCGGATTGCCGAGCAGCGCGATGATCATCGCTTCGGTCCCGGCGCCGAGCGCGAGCAGCAGCCAGTACCAGCCCAGCCGGTCCGGGCCGACCCACCACTCGGGCGGCCGGGCGTCGGCCAGCACCCGCAGCGGGTGCAGCAGGGCCTGCTCGCCGAGGGCCAGCAGGACGGCCAGCGGGACGAGCACCCGGGCCTGGTCGCGCAGCAGCAGGACGGCCGAGTCGAGCAGTTCGCCGACCGTCAGCGGGCGGCGCGGGAGCACCGCGGTCGGGCCGGCGTCGGGCACGGGTACTCCTGGCGAGCGGGTGGAGGTGGCGGGCGGCGACACGCCCGAGGGATCATGGTTGCACGGCGCGTCCGCGTCCGGTGGACCCGTCCGCCGCGGCGCGCCACGCGGGCGGCCACGCCGTCAGCTGTGGTGCCGGACCGCCCTCGGCGCTACCGTGCCGTGAAGACGGCGCACCCTCCTAGCGAACGGGGATGGAACGATAAACCCCATGAGAGCCCGGGTACTGGTGGTCGACGACGACCCCGCACTCGCCGAGATGCTCGGCATCGTCCTGCGCAGCGAGGGCTTCGTGCCCTCCTTCGTCGCGGACGGAGAACGGGCACTGGCCGCGTTCCGTGACAGCCGGCCCGACATCGTCCTGCTCGACCTGATGCTCCCCGGCATGAGCGGCATCGACGTGGCCCGGGCCATCCGGGGCGAGTCCGGCGTGCCGATCGTGATGCTGACCGCCAAGAGCGACACGGTCGACGTGGTGCTCGGGCTGGAGTCCGGGGCCGACGACTACGTGGTCAAGCCGTTCAAGCCCAAGGAGCTGGTGGCCCGGATGCGGGCCCGGCTGCGCCGCGGCGAGGACGTGGCGCCGGAGCTGCTCACCATCGGCCCGCCCGGCAACCAGATCACCATCGACGTGCCCGCGCACACGGTCAGCCGGGACGGCGAGGAGGTCAAGCTCACGCCGCTGGAGTTCGACCTGCTGGTCGCGCTCGCCCGCAAGCCGCGCCAGGTCTTCACCCGCGAGGTGCTGCTGGAGCAGGTCTGGGGCTACCGGCACGCCGCCGACACCCGCCTGGTCAACGTGCACGTGCAACGGCTGCGCGCCAAGATCGAGCCGGATCCGGAGCGACCCGAAATCATCCTCACCGTTCGGGGCGTGGGTTACAAGGCGGGCACCGGATAGCCTGGTCAGCACTGTGGTGACCTCCCCGCCCCCCGACTCGCCGACCACCGCGTCCCGCCGGCTCCGCGCCGCGCGGGCGCTGTGGCGCGTCCTGGCCGGCCGTACGGCCCGGCTGGCCGCCGGCATGCACCAGACCTGGCGGCGGTCGCTCCAGGTTCGTGTGGTGACCATCACACTCGTGGCGTCCAGCCTGCTGGTGGGCGGGTTCGCGTACCTGATCGCCGACAAGCTCACCAACATCCTGCTGGAGAACGCCGAGACCGACGTCCTGTTGCGGCTGCGCAACGGCAGCGACTACGCCTCGAAGCAGTTCAACCTCTACAGCCAGCCGCAGGAGGCCCAGCTCCAGGACACCATCGACGGCACGGTCAACTACCTGGCCGGCGGTGACCCGGCGCAGACCAGCGGCGTGGTGGTGGCGATCACCGCGGACAATTTCACCAACATCGAGCCGCGTACCTCCCCGGACGTGCAGGTCCGCCCGCTGATCAGCCGGGAGCTGCGGGCCTCGGTGGCCGCCGGCAATGTCGCCCACCAGATCCGCACCGGGACGCTCGGCGGCCAGCGCACCAAATACCTCGTCTACGGCTCCCCGGTGCCGACCCGGTTTGGGCAGCTGGAGCTCTACTACCTCGTCCCCCTGGCCCGGCAGGACGCCACGGCGGCCGACGCCCGGGCCACCGTCGTCGCCACCGGCGCGGCCCTGGTGCTCCTGCTCGGCCTGCTGGCCGCCCTGGTCACCCGCCTGGTGGTGACCCCCGTGCGGGTGGCCGCCCGGACCGCGCAGCGGCTCTCCGCCGGCCTGCTCGACCAGCGGATGGTGGTCAACGGCGAGGACGACCTTGCCCTGCTCGCCGCCTCGTTCAACCAGATGGCGACCAACCTGCAACGGCAGATCCTCCGCTTGGAGGAGATGTCCCGGCTGCAACGCCGGTTCACCTCCGACGTCTCGCACGAGCTGCGGACGCCGCTGACCACGGTCCGGATGGCCGCCGACCTGATCTTCGCCGAGCGGGACGAGTTCGACCCGGCCGTGGCGCGCAGCGCCGAGCTGCTCCAGGCCGAGCTGGACCGGTTCGAGGAGCTGCTCACCGACCTGCTGGAGATCAGCCGCTTCGACGCCGGCTTCGCCATGCTCGACAGCGAGCCGACCGACCTGGTGCCGGTGGTGCACCGCGTGGCCGAGCGGCTGTCCGGGCTGGCCGAACGGGTCGGGGTGGCCATCGAGCTGAACCTGCCGGACAGCCCGGTGATCGCCGAGGTGGACCCGCGCCGGGTCGAGCGGGTGCTGCGCAACCTGGTCGGCAACGCGGTCGAGCACGGCGAGGCCAAGCCGGTGCGGATCACCCTCGGCATGGACCAGAGCGCGGTGGCGATCACCGTGCGGGACCACGGCGTCGGGCTCAAGCCGGGCGAGGAGAAGCTGGTCTTCAACCGGTTCTGGCGGGCCGACCCGTCCCGGGCCCGGCAGACCGGCGGCACCGGGCTGGGCCTGTCGATCAGCCTGGAGGACGCCCGGTTGCACGGCGGCTGGCTGGAGGCGTGGGGCGCGCCCGGGCAGGGTGCCCAGTTCCGGCTGACCCTGCCGGCCCGCGCCGGCGACCGGCTGACGACCTCACCGCTGCGGCTGGTGCCGGCCGACGCCACCCTGCCGTTCGGCGGTCCGCGCGACGGCGGACTGCTCGCCATCGGGCCGGGCAGCGACGCCGGGGCGCTGGCCGTCGGGCCGGCCGATGGCGCGGACCGGGCCCAGGTGACATCGTGAGCGCGAGGAGTGAGCCGGTCCTGAGGCGGCGGCTGGTGACCGCGCTGCTAGCGGGCGCGCTGCTACCCGCAGGGCTGGCCGGCTGCGGCATCCCGGACCAGACCGAGGTTCAGGTCGACGGCTCGGGCCCGGCCGCCGAGGCCGGCGCGCTCAACGGCAGCCCCGCCCGGCCGCCCACCCCGACCGACAGCGCCGAGCCCGGCGCGTTCATCGAGAACTACCTGCGGGCGGCCGCGGCCGGGGAGCGCGAGCAGGCTTACAGCCGAGTCAAGGACTTCGTCGCGCCGGAGGCGCGGGGCCGGCTGACGGAGAAGCAGAGCAGCGAGATCCAGCTGACCGTGGTCCGGCTCCGGGAGAAGCCTGAGGTCACACCGCCGAACAACCAGGGCACCAGCAAGGTCACGGTCAAGGTGCAGCAGGTCGGTGTGCTGCGCGCCGATGGCACCCTGGCCCCGCCGGGGGCCAACGAGACCGAGTACGTGTTTCAGCTGCGCCGGGCCGAGCCGGCCGGCGCGGCGCTGCTCCTCACCGACGTGCCGAACGACCTGTTGATCAGCGACAAGGCGCTGCACGAGTACTACCGCTCGCGCACCATCTACTTCTGGAACTCGGACCAGTCGCGGCTGGTGCCCGACCTGCGCTACCTGCCCTCGTCGGTGCCGACTGAGCGGCGGGTCACCGAGGTGGTGAAGTGGCTGACCGGTGGCCCCTCGGACTGGCTGGCCAAGGGTGTGACGAGGCTGCCCGACGGCACCCGGCCGATCAACAACGCCACCGGCTCGGACGGGCACTGGGAGGTCGACCTGGCCATGCCGGCGGCCGACGACAAGCGGCTCGCCCGGCTCGCCACCCAGCTCGCCTGGTCGCTGCCCGAGCTGAGCGGTCAGCTCGACCTGAAGATCCAGAACCAGAAGCGGCTCAGCGTTGACCTCGAGCAGGAGCGGACGGCGCACGTCGCGTACCCGGCCAGGGCTGTCCCGGCGCGGTTCAGCGTCTACGACGGCGCCGTCCGCCCGCTGGCCATCGGCAACGAACCGAGAGTCGGCGTACCGCTGGCGCCCGACGCCAACAAGAACGTGGTCTCCGCGGCGGTCGCCCGCGCCGACGACCAGGTGCTGGCCGCGCTGGTGGTGGCCGGGGCGGACGGCCGGCAGCGGCTCCGGGTCGGCTCCGGCCCGGACCCGGTGACGGTGTTCAACACCAACAGCCGGACGTTCGGCACGATCGGCCGACCCACCTGGCTCCGCTCCCTGGACAAGGGCCACCCGGCCGGCCTGGTGGCGGCCGACGGCAAGCTCTACCGGTTCGACGATGCGGCCGCGATGAACCAGGTCCCGCTGGCCGTCCCCGGCCCGGTCGTGGCGGTCGCCGGGTCCCTGGACGGACACCGGATCGCCCTGGTCAGCGGGGGCAACCTGTTTGTCGCCGCGGTCAGCGTCGACGGCGGCGTGATCAGCGTGGGACAGCCGCGCCCTCTGGTCAGCCTGCTCACCGCGGTCACCGCGGTCGACTGGGTCGCGGAGAACGAGCTGGTCCTGGCCGGCAACGAGGCGGACCGGCCGGCGATCCACCAGCTGACCGTCGACGGCGCCCAGGAGATCCCCCTCAAGACGAACATCGGCGCCGAGGTGACCCAGTTGGCGGCCTATCCGGGCGGCGCCGTCGGCGGGCTGCCGTCGCTGTCGTACATGTACGAGGCGAACCGGGCAGCCTTCCGGAACAACCCGTTCGACATCATCAAGCGGGAACAGGTGCTGGACGTGCCGGCGGGTAGCCGGGCGACCAACCCGACCGCCCCCTTCTTCCTCTACTGAGCCGCCGGTGCCGGACCTGGGTGGGCTCTGGTCGGACCTGACCGACCTGGTGCTGCCGGCCGGGTGCGCCGGATGCGGCGAGCGCATCCCCGGCCTGCGCCAGGGCTTCTGCCCACGCTGCGTGGGTGACCTGGAAGCGCTGACTCCCGCGCCGACCCGCCCCGATCCGGCCCCGGCCGGCCTGCCGCCCTGCGTGGCCCTCGGCCCGTACGCGGGCGCGCTGCGGAGCGGGCTGCTGGCGTACAAGGAGCGGGGCCGGCACGGGCTCGCTCGGCCGCTGGGTTCGCTGCTGGCCGAGGTGGTCGCCGCGGCGGTGGGTTCGCGGCGCCCGGTGACCCTGGTGGCGGTGCCGGACACCGCGCTGGCGGCCCGCGCCCGGTACGGCGACCACCTGGACCGGCTCACCCGACATGCGGCGGTCCGGCTGCGCGCGGCCGGTTGGCCGGTGCGCGTGCTCCGGCCGTTGCGCGCGCTGCCCCGGCCGGACTCGGTGGCGCTGGACAGCGCCGGCCGGGCCGCGGCGGCCGAGGCGGCCTTCCGGTTGCGCCGGGCCGGTGGGGCGACCGGGCCCGTGGTGCTGCTGGACGACATCGTCACCACGGGGGCGACCCTGGCGGCGGTGAGCCGCATCCTGCACGCAGCGGGAATGTCGCCAAAGGTCGCGGCCGTGCTCGCCGCAACGCAAAAGCGGCACCATTGGTGACGCTTCGTGTTTCCGTTTCACCCCATGGTGTATGAGCTGTTAAATTTCGCGGCCTCTCCCGGCAACTGGGGGTGACTGGTGGCCGAACAGGCGTTAGCGTTTTCGTGTCGGGGGTAGGAGGGTTGCCAACCTTCCCCCGGCCTGGAAGGAGGCGTAGCCGTACGTACCGGTCGACGCCGAGCGGGGCTCTCCCTGGGTGCTGTCGACCGGAAGATCCGGACCGAACGACCGTCCGAACAAGGGAGGTCACGTGGACATCGTGGTCAAGGGCCGTAACGTCGAAGTGCCGGACCATTACCGGGTACACGTAGCCGAGAAGCTAGCGAAGATCGAACGCTACGATCACAAACTCATTCGCGTGGACGTCGAGTTGTTCCACGAGCGCAATCCGCGCCAGGCCGATCATTGCCAGCGGGTGGAAATCACCTGCGTGACGCGTGGTCCGGTGATCCGGGCCGAGGCCTGCACGCACGATTTCTACAGTGCGCTGGACGCCGCCATAGCCAAGCTGGACACGCGTTTCCGCCGGGCGGCCGACCGCCGCCGGGTGCACCGCGGCCGGCACGCGCCGCTCTCCGTCGCCGCCGCCACCGCCGACCTGCCGGTGGCCGATCTGGACGGGCCCGGCCTGGCGACGCTGAACGGGCACGGGACGGCCACCGCCGTCGCCGAACGGCCCGACGAGCTCGGCTACGAGGAGCCCGACGACCAGCCGTGGCACATCGCGCGGGCGAAGGTGCACCCCGCCGAGCCGATGACGGTCGACGACGCGCTGTTCCAGATGGAGCTGGTCGGCCACGACTTCTACCTGTTCCAGGACAAGGAGTCGGGCCGCCCGAGCGTGGTCTACCGCCGGCACGCCTACGACTACGGGATCATCTCGCTCGACACCTGACCCCTGACCACCCCTCGCAGGGACACATCGGCCGGAGGCCGTGGTGGGCGACCACCACGGCCTCCGTCGTCAGCGGGTGCGGTCGGTCGACAGCAGGCCGAAGACCACCGAGTCGGTGCGGGTGCCGTCCGGGCCGGGGAGCCGGCCGCGCAGCAGCCCTTCCCGGCGGAACCCCGCCTTCGCCAGCACCCGCTGCGAGGCGGCGTTCTCCGGCCGGGTGCCGGCCCAGAGCCGGGCCAGCCCGACGTCGAACGCCCAGGCGGCCACCAGGCCCACCGCCCGGGCGGCCAGCCCGCGGCCGCGCGCCTCGGGCAGCAGGCTGTAGCCGAGCATGCCCTGCCCGGTGGCGGGCTCGTCGTACACGAGGGCGCAGCCGCCGGCCACCGCGCCGGTCGCGGCGTCGAGGATCGCGAGGTCGGCCGAGCGGCCGGCCAGCCAGTGGCTCTCCGCCAGGCGGCAGCGCCGCTCGATCGACTCCCGGTCCGGCGCCACCGGCGGGACCCGGTTCGCCACCACCTCCGGCAGCGTGTGCAGCCGGTACAGCGCCTCGGCGTCCGCCGGCCCGAGCCGGCGCAGCGTCACCACGCCGTCGGTGAGCCGGCCCTCGGGCAGGTCCGGCAGCAGCCGCGCGGTCGGCCCGGGCGGGTCGTCGGCGAGGCGTACCCAGACGGCCAGGTCGTGCCGACCGTCCCGACCCTGACCGACCGATCGGCGGACCCCCTCGTGCCGGAACCCGGCGGCCAGCGCCACCCGCTGGCTGGCCGCGTTCTCCTCCTGGCTGAGCAGTTCGAGCCGAACGGTTCCGGCGGCGAAGGCCGCCTCGGCCAGCGCGCGGGTGGCGGCCGTGGCGACGCCCCGGCCGCGCGCCCACGGCGCGACCCAGTAGCCGATCTCCGCCTGCCCGCGCTCCGCCACAGGGTGGCTGAGGCCGGCCGCGCCGATCAGCCGGTCGGTGGCCGGGTCGGCGATCGTGTACGCCGCGCCGCCGGTGGCCCAGGCCGCCGGTGCGCCCTCGGTGATCCACCACCGGGCGCTCTCCTCGGTGTACGGGTCGGGCAGGCCGGGCAGGAACCGCTGGGTGAGCGGGTCGGCGCAGGCGGCGGCCATGTCCGTCACGTCGGTGAGGCGGTCCGGCCGCAACCGCACCCCGTACGCCTCGATGGTCTCCGGTGTCACCGCAGGTCCTGCGGGAGCAGCCCGCCGATCCAGACGTCCTGCCGTTCCCCGCGGTGCTGGACGCCGCCGCGGAGGGTGCCCTCGACGGTGAAGCCGGCCTTCTCGGCGGCCCGGCGGGAGGCGGTGTTGCCCACGTTGGCCCGCCACTCGACCCGGGCCAGCCCGAGCGTGGTGAAGCCCCAGGCGCAGAGCGCGGTCAGCGCGGCCGGCAGGTAGCCCCGCCCCCGCGCGTGCGGCGCGGTCATGAAGCCCACGTCGGCGACGAGCGGGCTGGTGGGGGAGATGCGCAGGTCGATCGAGGCGACGTACCGGTCCTCGGCGTCGGCGACCGCGTAGGAGGCGCCGGTGCCCCGGGCCCAGGCCGCCTCCGCGACGTCCCGCAGGAAGCCTTCGGCGTGCTCGCGCTGGTAGGGGTGGGGCACGGTGGTCCAGCGGATGGTCTCCTCGTCGCGGCAGGTGGTCACGAGCGCGTCGATGTCCCCCTCCTCGAAGGGGCGGAGTCGCAGCTCGGTGGCACCGGCGGTGGCGAACAGGACCGGCTGGGGCCGGCCGAAGACCGCCGCCCGCCGGGCCTGGAGGGTGTCCGGGGGGTACGGGACGGGCTCGCCCGGCGCGGCCAGCTCGGCCGGGAGGAGGGAGCCGATCCAGCCCTCCGGGCGGCCGCCGACCGCGGGGTGGGCGAGGCGCAGCTCGCCCTCGACCCGGAAGCCGGCCCGGAGCGCGACCAACCGGGAGGCGTGGTTGCCCACCTCCGCCTGCCAGATCAACCGGCGCAGCTTGAGTGCGTCGAACGCCCAGCGGGCGACCGCCCGGGTGGCCCGCACTGCGACGCCCCGTCCCCGGGCCCAAGGTGCGGTCCAGTAGCCGATCTCGGCCGAGTCGAGGCCCCGGTTGATCGCGACCAGCCCGCAGGAGGCGAGCAGCTCGCCGGTGGCCGTGTCGCAGACCGCGAAGGGCGCGCCGGTGCCCTCCGCCCAGGCGGTCGCGCTGATCTCGGTCACGAATCCGAGGGCGTGTTCGGGCAGGTACGGGCGAGGTACGGTGGTCCAGCGCTGGATGTCCGGATCCTGGCAGGCGCGGTACACCGCGTCGGCGTCCTCCGCTCGCCAGGCTCGCAGCAGCAGGCCGTCCTCGATGATCTCCACAGGCTCCACCCGAGCCATCGTGCCGGATCGTTCGCGTACGGCGTAACCCGATTACCGCCGGTCAGCGCGCCCGCTCGGCGTTATGTCGGGTTCGCGGCTCCGGACCGCCGCCACCAGTGACCATCGCCGCGTCGGAGCGCCTACGATGGTTCGAGACTGTCTAGGGGAGCGTTGATCCGTGTCGATTCTGGAAAAGGTCCTTAGCGCGGGCGCGGGCCGTATGGTGCGCCGGCTCAAGGCCATCGCGGCCGCCGTCAACTCGATCGAGGACGACTACGTCAACCTCAGCGACGACGAGCTGCGGGACATGACGGACCAGTTCAGGGAGCGGCTCGCCGACGGTGAGACGCTCGACGACCTGTTGCCCGAGGCGTTCGCGGTGTGCCGGGAGGCCGCCGCCCGGGTGCTCGGCCAGCGGCCCTACGACGTCCAGGTGATGGGCGGCGCGGCCCTGCACTTCGGCAACATCGCCGAGATGAAGACCGGTGAGGGCAAGACCCTCACCTCGGTCATGCCGGTCTACCTGAACGCGCTCGCCGGCAAGGGCGTGCACGTGATCACGGTGAACGACTACCTGGCCGAGCGCGACGCCGCCTGGATGGGCCGGGTGCACGAGTTCCTCGGCCTCACCGTGGGCGTGGTGCTGCCCAACCGGCCGGCCAGCGAGCACCGCGCGGCCTACGAGTGCGACATCACCTACGGCACCAACAACGAGTTCGGCTTCGACTACCTGCGCGACAACATGGCCTGGTCGCGGGACGAGCTGGTCCAGCGCGGCCACTTCTTCGCGGTGGTCGACGAGGTCGACTCGATCCTCATCGACGAGGCGCGGACCCCGTTGATCATCTCCGGCCCGGCCGAGCACTCCGCCCGCTGGTACCAGGAGTTCGCCGCCGTGGTGGCCCGCCTCCAGCCGGGCACCGACGGCGAGGGCGACTACGAGGTCGACCACGCCAAGCGCACGATCGCCATCACCGAGCGCGGTGTCGCCAAGATCGAGGACCGGCTCGGCATCGACAACCTCTACGAGTCGGTCAACACCCCGCTCGTCGGCTACATGAACAACGCGATCAAGGCCAAGGAGCTCTACAAGCGCGACAAGGACTACATCGTCAGCGACGGCGAGGTCCTCATCGTCGACGAGTTCACCGGCCGCATCCTGCACGGCCGCCGCTACAACGAGGGTATGCACCAGGCGATCGAGGCCAAGGAGGGGGTGGAGATCAAGCAGGAGAACCAGACCCTGGCCACGATCACCCTCCAGAACTACTTCCGCCTCTACGAGAAGCTCTCCGGCATGACCGGCACCGCCCAGACCGAGGCGAGCGAGTTCAACAAGGTCTACAAGGTCGGCGTCGTGACCATCCCGACGCACCGGCCGATGGTCCGCCTCGACCGGGCGGACGTCATCTACAAGACCGAGAAGGCCAAGTTCAACGCCGTGGTCGAGGACATCGCCGAGCGGCACGAGCAGGGCCAGCCGGTGCTGGTCGGCACGGTCTCGGTGGAGAACTCCGAGATCCTCTCCCACATGCTGCGCCGCCGGGGCATCCCGCACTCCGTGCTGAACGCGAAGTTCCACGCCAAGGAGGCGGAGATCGTCGCCCAGGCCGGGCGCAAGGGCGCGGTCACCGTCGCCACCAACATGGCCGGCCGCGGCACGGACATCCTGCTCGGTGGCAACCCCGAGTTCCTCGCCGCCAACGAGCTGCGCCAGCGCGGCCTCGACCCGGTCGAGCAGCCGGAGGAGTACGCCAAGGCGATGGAGGAGGTCCTGCCCACCTGGAAGCAGGCCTGCGACGCCGAGGCGGAGGAGGTGGCCGCCGCCGGTGGCCTCTACGTGCTGGGCACCGAGCGGCACGAGTCGCGCCGGATCGACAACCAGCTGCGCGGCCGCGCCGGCCGGCAGGGCGACCCCGGCGAGTCCCGCTTCTACCTCTCCCTCCAGGACGACCTGATGAAGCGCTTCCGGGCCGGTGCCGTCGAGGCGGTGATGGAGCGCTTCAACATCCCGGAGGACGTGCCCATCGAGTCGAAGATGGTCACCCGCCAGATCAAGAGCGCCCAGGCCCAGATCGAGGGCCAGAACGCCGAGATCCGGAAGAACGTGCTGAAGTACGACGAGGTGCTCAACAAGCAGCGCCAGGTGATCTACGCCGAGCGCCTCCGGGTGCTGAACGGCGAGGACCTCTCCGAGCAGGTCCGCAACATGATCGACGACGTGGTCGGCGCGTACGTGGTGGGCGCCACGAGCGACGGCTACGCCGAGGACTGGGATCTCGAGCAGCTCTGGTCCAACCTCAAGCAGCTCTACCCGGTGGGCATCACCATCGAGGAGCTGGAGGAGGAGGTGGGCTCCCGGGCCGGCCTCGACCAGGACTTCCTGCTCGCCCGCCTCAAGGAGGACGCGCACGCCGCGTACGACAAGCGCGAGGAGCAGCTCGGCGAGGAGGCGGTACGCCAGCTCGAGCGGATGGTCCTGCTCCAGGTGATCGACCGCAAGTGGCGCGAGCACCTCTACGAGATGGACTACCTCCAGGAGGGCATCAGCCTCCGGGCGTACGCCCAGCGCGACCCGGTCATCGAGTACCAGCGCGAGGGCTTCGACATGTTCGCCACTATGATGGACGGCATCAAGGAGGAGACGGTCGGCTTCCTCTACAACCTGGACGTGCAGGTCGAGGAGCCCGAGCCGGAGGCCGAGGAGGTCCAGCTGCTGGAGAAGCCGGTGGAGATCCGGGCCAAGGGTCTCAACCGCACGCCGCAGCAGCAGGGCCTGCAATACTCGGCGCCCGCCGTCGACGGCGAGGCCGGTCGCGGCGCGCCGGTCCTCGAGCGCGCCGAGGAGCAGGCGCCGGCGCTCGGCATCGGCCGCCCCGAGACGTCGGAGCGTCCCGCCGCCGCCACCCCGCGCCGGTCGACGGCCGGGATGAGCGGCCAGGCGGTCGCGGCGAGCACCGCCCGGCGGGCCGCCCCCGGCCAGATCGACGGCGCGGGTGAGGGCCCGTCCCGCAACGCGCCCTGCCCGTGCGGCTCCGGCCGCAAGTACAAGCGCTGCCACGGCGCCCCCAACGGCGGCAACTGACCCACCCCGCCCCAGCAGGCACGACGGGCCCCGGCCACCGGCCGGGGCCCGTCCCTGTCCCACCCCGGACACTTCCGCGATCTTGCAGTTGGTGCCCCGGCGAAAACCACAAAAGTGGCATTGTGCGGGCTCGAACCGCAAGATCGCCGAAAGGGCGGGTGGGGACGGGGCTCAGAGGACGTCGAGGACGGTGCAGAGCCAGGTGCCGCGGCGGTGTTCCAGGCGCAGCGCGATCGCCCAGCTCACCCCGCCGGCGCCGGCCAGCACGGCGGCGGCCTCGACCGCGCCCGCCCGTGGCTCGCAGACCCGCAGCCGGCGCAGCTGGAGGACCGGTCGGGCGGTGCGGCGGCGTACCGGACCGACCCGGCGGGCGGCGCGGGTCAGCTCGGCGGTCACCCGGGTGGCGGCCTCGGGGAGGCAAAGCGGCCGGAGCTGCCCGGGTGGGCGGTAGCCGTTGGCGATCTCCAGGAAGGTGCGGACGAAGCGGTGCGCTGCGCGGGCGGCCTCGGGGGTCGCGGTCACCAGGGCGGCCGGTGGAGGCCCGGCGGCACGCCCCGGCCCGGTGGGCGCCGGCCGGACGTCACCGGCCCACCCGGTGGCGCGGCGGGTGGGGCGATCGGCGGCCCGGCCGGCGGGGCGGTCGGGGTCCCGGCCGGGCGGCTCGAAGAGGTCGAAAGCGAGCTGGTCGACGCTGCCCCAGGCGTCGCCCCAGGGCGGGTCCTGGTCGGTGCAGGGCGGGTCGAGCGGCGGGGCCGGCCGGAGCCGGACCGGGGGACGCGGTGCCAGCGGGCGGCGGGTGTCGACCATCCTCAACCCCAGTTCCTTGCGTTTGCCTTCGTTTGCCTCCGACAGGCTCTCATTCTCGGGCAGACAATGCCGACCGTCAATGCCCGTGCGCCACCTGGCGGTCACTCCATGTCGCGGTCGGTGAGCGGGTTGCCGCGTACCCACTCGGCGGTCTCGGCGTACTTGCGCTCGATGTACTCCTCCAGTCGGGCGCGCTCCACCCGCCACTGGCCCCGGCCACCGATCTTGATGGCGGGCAGCTCGCCGCTGCGCACCATGTGGTAGACCTGCGAGTCCGAGACGTTCAGCTCGGCGGCCACGTCGGACAGCAGCAGGAACCTCGGCTCCACGGTGACTCCCGGGGTTGGCTTCGTTTGCCTCAGTTTGCCACCACGAGCCGGATCGCCCCAGGCCCGGCACGGCGAATCCGACCGGGGGACACACCGGCGTGGAACTTCTCCGCGGCGGGTGCGGGGTGTATGACGGTCACGGCGTACGGCATGATCGGCGCCCGGAGCCGGCGTTCGCCGGCCGGGCCTGACGGCGGGGAGAGACCGGTGATCGACGAGCTTGTCCGGGTGTACGTGCCGGCGACCGTCCCCATGCTGGCCCGGCTGCGCGAGGAGGGCCTGGCCGGCGAGGGGGCGCACGCGGTCACCCCGGAGCTGCGGGAGTGGTACGCCGAGGGCGACGAGGAGGAGCTGGAGTACGTTGCCTTCACCCGGGCCGCCCAGGAAGCGCTGCTGCTGCTCCGGGCCGATCCGGGCGCGCCCCGGCGGCGGGTCGTCGTCTCGGTGGACCTGCCGGCCAGCGCGGTCGGCCGGATCGGCGGCGAGCTGGGGTCGAGCGTGGTCCGGCTCGCCGGGCCGGTGCCGGTGAAGTCCGTCGCCGCGATCCACGTGGACGGCGCGGACGCGGTCGACGACGTGGCCGCCGCCGCCGAGGTGGTGGCCGAGGCGCAGGCCGGCGACCCCGACGCCCAGTTCACCGTCGACGGGGCCGAGGACCACGAGCTGGAGTGGTACGACGTGACCGAGCTGGACCTGCTGCTGCGCCAGGTCTCCTGACACCCGCGGGGGTCAGGAGTCGGACTCGTCCTCGTCGTCCGCGGCGCGCGGGCCGAGGGTGCGGCCGAACAGGATCAGCGCGGTGAGCGCCCCCACGAAGAGCACCCAGATGGCGTTGTCCACCCGCGAGGTGCCGAGCGCCGTCTGCGCCACCTGGTCGGCCTCACTGAGCGCGGCGGCCAGGTCGAGCAGCCCGCGCCCGCCGACCCGGATGATCACCTCGGTGAGCAGCAGGAGCAGGCCCGCGCCGGCCCCGGCCACCAGGTACGCCGGCCAGCGCACCTCCGCGGCGACCCCGTCCCGCCGCTCGTCGCGACGCCGGGCCCAGGCCAGGTAGAGGTACGCCACCAGGCCGGCGATGAGCCCGGCGAGCAGGGACTCCGTCCGGGACACCCACTTCGCGGCGTCGAGCATCGACTGCTGGGTCTCCCCGGCGCCGAACAGGTCGGAGAGCGGGTCCCGGGCGCGGCTGAACAGCACCACGAAGATCTGCGCGGCCAGCGTGGCGGCGGCGAGGGCGCCGACCGCCCGGGCGTTGCGCGCCCCGGCCATCGCCCCACCGATGATCGCCGCCGCGGCCGTGGTGCCGGCGATGGTGTTGGTGGTCGCGTTGTCGGCGTACGTCAGGTTGACCGCCACCGCGGCAGCGAGCCCCACCAGCAGGCCGGCGCCGACGGCGGCGAGGAAGCGCAGGGTGGCCCGGCCCAGCCGGTTGGTCGCCGCCAGGGCGACCGCGGCGCCGGCCGCCAGCGCGGCGGTGATCACGCCAGGCAGGGCGTACGCGGAGAGGCTGATCGCGGTGACCCCGGCCGCAGCCGAGGTGATCGCGGCCCGGGTGGACCAGAGCATGGCGGCCAGCCAGCCGACCGACAGCACGGCCAGCACGAGGGCGCCGGGCGCGTACGGGAGCCGGCCCCCGGCGGGCGCGGCCTCGACGGTCTCCTCCGCGGGGGACTCGACCGGCGCCTCGACCGCCTGTCCGGCGGCGGGCTGGTCCGGTTCCGCGGCCGTGGAGCTGCCGGGCTGCTTGCTCATCGTCTCCCTCTCGACGGACGCCGGATCGGCCGCGACGGGCCGGGCAGGTCACCGGCCATCCAGGGTACGCGGCCCGCCCGGTCCCGCTCCGGAGCCGGCGGGCCGGGCCGGTCCAGCTCTGCTCGGCCGGTCCTCGTGGTGATCGGCCGGCGACGGATCGCAGGTGGGGGACGGCCCGGTCCAGAGATTCGTCGGGCGGGGGCGGCTTGTCGCCTACGGTCCGGTGTGCGGCGGTGCGTCCGGGTGCGCCGGCGTGCGCGGCCGGAACAGGGGCGGTGGAGGTGGGGCCGGGCCCCTCGCATGGAAGAATTGGCCGAGGTCCCGCCGCCGCGACCGGTCCGCCGCGCGGTGCCCGGCACCCGGCCACCCGGCCGGTGCCCGCGGGTCCGATTTCGCCACCGCCGTCGAGATCGCACAGGAGCCTGTGATGGACGCCGTGTTCTCCGTACCCGAGCCGCGCAACGAGCCGGTCCACACCTACGAGCCGGGCAGCGCCGACCGGGAGCGGCTCCAGCGGCGACTGGCCGAACTGGCCGCCGAGCGGATCGAGCTGCCGATGACCATCGCCGGCGAGCAGCGGATGGCCGCCGGCGACCCGATCAACGTGGTCCAGCCGCACAAGCACGCCCACGTGCTCGGCGTGACCGGCCACGCCACCCACGACGACGCCCGCGCCGCGGTCCAGGCCGCCAAGGACGCCGCGCCGATGTGGCGGGCGCTGCCGTTCGAGGAGCGCGCCGCGATCTTCCTGCGCGCCGCCGACCTGCTCGCCGGTCCCTGGCGGGACACCCTCAACGCGGCCACCATGCTCGGCCAGTCCAAGACCGTGGTCCAGGCCGAGATCGACTCGGCCTGCGAGCTGATCGACTTCCTTCGGTTCAACGTCTACTTCGCCCGCAAGCTCCTGGCCGAGCAGCCGCTGTCCTCGCCGGGCGTGTGGAACCGCTTCGACCACCGGCCCCTGGAGGGCTTCGTCTACGCGGTCACCCCGTTCAACTTCACCGCGATCGCCGGCAACCTGCCGTCGGCGCCGGCCCTGCTCGGCAACACCGTGGTCTGGAAGCCGGGCCCGACCCAGCAGTTCGCCGCCCACTTCACCATGCGGCTGTTCGAGGCGGCCGGCCTGCCGCCCGGTGTGATCAACATGGTCACCGGGCGCGGCGAGGAAGTCTCCGACGTCGTGCTCGCCGACCCGGACCTGGCCGGCATCCACTTCACCGGCTCCACGAAGGTCTTCCAGCACCTGTGGAAGACGGTCGGCGACAACATCGCCCGCTACCGGGGCTACCCGCGGCTGGTCGGCGAGACCGGCGGCAAGGACTTCGTGGTCGCGCACACCAGCGCCGACGTGGACGCCCTGCACACCGCGCTGATCCGGGGCGCCTACGAGTACCAGGGCCAGAAGTGCTCGGCCGCCTCGCGGGCGTACATCCCGCGGTCGATCTGGGAGGGTGGGCTGCGCGACCGGCTGGCCGCCACCGCCGACTCGCTCACCTACGGCGACGTCACCGACTTCAGCAACTTCGGCGGCGCGGTGATCGACGACAAGGCGTTCGGCCGGCACACCGCCGCGCTGGAGCTGATCAAGGGTGACGACACCTGCAAGATCCTGGCCGGCGGCACCGCCGACGACTCGGTCGGCTACTTCGTCCGGCCGACCCTCTTCGAGTGCTCGGACGCCGCGCACGAGACCTTCACCACCGAATACTTCGGCCCGATCCTCGGCGTGCACGTCTTCGACGACGCCCGCTTCGACGAGGTGGTCCACCAGGCCGAGTCGATCGCGCCGTACGCGCTGACCGGGTCGATCTTCGCGACCGACCGCCGGGTGGTCGACCAGGTGGCGGAGAAGATGCGGTACGCGGCCGGCAACTTCTACATCAACGACAAGCCGACCGGCGCGGTGGTCGGGCAGCAGCCGTTCGGCGGCGCCCGGGCCAGCGGCACCAACGACAAGGCCGGCTCCTGGCACAATCTGGTCCGCTGGATGTCGCCGCGGACGATCAAGGAGACCTTCGTCCCGCCGACCGACCACGGCTACCCGCACATGGGCTGACCTGCTTTTCGGTCGCCGGTGGCGCACCCTGCGTCACCGGCGACCGGCCGGCCGGGGGAGGCTCCGGAAGTCCCCGGCGGACTGTCGTCGGCCGACAGTGCACATCGGACGACCCAACGGGTGGCGAAAACGGCAAATCCTGGACGCCAGCTCCGACAAAGTGGCAGCTTAGAGGGCATGGCGGAATCCGGAGTCAACCCGACGGCGGCGGCCCTGCTGGGCCTGCTGCACGACGGCCCGATGACAGGCGGCCAGCTGATGGCCGCCGCCGAGCGCCGGCTGGCGCCGTACTGGTCGATGACCCGCAGCCAGGTCTACCGGGAGCTACCCGTCCTGGCCGAGAAGGGTATGGTGCGGCTCGGTAAGCCCGGGCCGCGGTTGAGCCAGCCGTACGCGATCACGGCGGCCGGAAAACGGACATTCTCCCGCTGGCTGGCCGAGAACCCCGGCCGGGACACCATCCGTAACCCGATCGCGCTACGGATCGCCTTCGGCAACCTGCACTCGGCGAGCCAGCTCAAGAACCTGTACGCCTCGGCGAACGAGTACCACACCGAGGCCCTGGCGGCGGTGCGTGAGCAGGTCAAGAACGCCAAGAAGGAAGGCGACAACTACGACGCCAGCGCGCTCGAGTTCGCCGTCGCCTACCACCGGGCCGCGCTGTCCTGGCTCAAGGGCGCCCCCGTCGGCTGACCACCCGCGCCGGCCCGGCCGGCACAGGCGGTGCTGACTTTTCGCGCGTGACCGCGGGGCTCGCAAGCCCACTCGTCACCCGCGCAGTAGGCTTGTCTGTCGTGACCGCTGCCGATTACGCCGAACAGCTCAAGGAACTCGACGCCACCCTGCGCAACATCGAAGCCGTGCTCGACCTCGACAAGCTGCGCGAGCAGAAGGCGCGCCTGGAGCAGGAGGCCTCCGCGCCGGACCTGTGGGACGACCAGGCCAAGGCGCAGCAGGTGACCTCGCAGCTGTCGTACGTCAACGGCGAGATCTCCAAGCTCGGCACCCTCCGCTCCCGGCTCGACGACGCCGGGGTGCTCCTGGAGCTGGCCCAGGCCGAGTCCGACTCCGGCACGCTCTCCGAGGTCGAGTCGGAGATCACCGGGCTGACCAAGGCCATCCAGGAGATGGAGGTCCGCACCCTGCTCTCCGGCGAGTACGACTCCCGGGAGGCGCTGGTCGCCATCCGGGCCGGCGCCGGCGGCGTGGACGCGGCGGACTTCGCCGAGATGCTGCTCCGGATGTACCTGCGCTGGGCCGAGCGGCACGGCTACCCGACCGAGGTCTACGAGACCTCGTACGCCGAGGAGGCGGGCCTCAAGTCGGCCACCTTCACGGTCAAGGTGCCCTACGCCTTCGGCACGCTCAGCGTCGAGTCCGGCACCCACCGGCTGGTCCGGATCAGCCCGTTCGACAACCAGGGCCGCCGGCAGACCAGCTTCGCCGGCGTCGAGGTGCTGCCGGTGGTGGAGCAGACCGACCACATCGAGATCCCCGAGAACGAGATGCGGATCGACGTCTACCGCTCCTCCGGCCCGGGCGGGCAGAGCGTCAACACCACCGACTCCGCGGTACGGATCACCCACATCCCGACCGGCATCGTGGTCACCTGCCAGAACGAGAAGTCCCAGCTGCAGAACAAGGCCTCGGCGCTGCGGGTGCTCCAGGCCCGGCTGCTGGAGCGCAAGCGGCAGGAGGAGCAGGCCAAGCTCCAGGGCCTGAAGACCGACGCCGCGGGCTCCTGGGGCGACCAGATGCGCTCGTACGTTCTGCACCCTTATCAGATGGTGAAGGATCTCCGGACCGAGCAGGAGACGGGCAATCCGTCCGCGGTCTTCGACGGCGAGCTGGACAGCTTCATCGAGGCGGGTATCCGCTGGCGGAAGCAGCAGCAGCTCATCGCTGACGGTGCGTGATCGACCTCGGACGCAGTGCGTCATCGATCTCTGTCTGACCGGCTGAATCGACGACGCGAAGCGCTTCCAAGGGCCTGGGGGCTTGGCTCTCCGGTTACACCGCGTAGACTCTCGACCCGTGATTCAGCTTGAGCAAGTGACGAAGACGTACCCGAAGGCGTCCCGGCCTTCGCTCGACAACGTGTCCGTCTCGATCGAGAAGGGCGAGTTCGTCTTCTTCATCGGTCCATCCGGCTCCGGCAAGTCCACGATCATCAAACTGCTGCTGCACGAGGTCACCCCCAACAAGGGGCGGGTCGTCGTCAACGGCAAGGACGTCACGTCGATGCGTTCCTGGAAGCGACCCCACTTCCGGCGTTCCATCGGCTGCGTCTTCCAGGACTTCCGTCTCCTGCCGAACCGCACGGCCTACGAGAACGTGGCCTTCGCGCTGGAGGTGATCGGCAAGACCAAGGCGGTCGCCCGCCGGGTCGTCCCCGAGGTGCTGGAGCTGGTCGGTCTCGGTGGGAAGGAGCACCGCTACCCCCACGAGCTGTCCGGTGGTGAGCAGCAGCGGGTCGCGGTGGCCCGGGCGTTCGTGAACCGGCCGCTGATCCTGCTGGCGGACGAGCCCACCGGAAACCTGGACCCGGACACCTCGATCGAGATCATGCGCCTGCTGGACCGGATCAACCGCACCGGCACGACCGTCGTGATGGTCACGCACGACTCCAACATCGTGAACCAGATGCGCCGCCGCGTCGTAGAGATCGAGAGCGGCCGCATCGTGCGCGACCAGGCCCGCGGCGTCTACGGCTGAGCCGCTGACGACTCGCAGACCCTGACGACGAACACCTCACGCCGGAGAGCCGGAGGAATATCCCGATGCGGATGAAGTACGTCCTGTCCGAGGTACTGGTCGGACTGTGGCGCAACGTCACCATGACCCTCGCCATGATCATCACCATGGCGGTGTCGCTGTTCATGCTGGGCGGCAGTGGCCTTCTGTACCAGAAGGTCGGCGACATGAAGGACCTCTACTACGAGAACGTCCAGGTCTCGATCTTCCTCAAGACCGACGTCAACGAACAGCAGCGGACCGACCTCGAGACCAAGCTCAAGGCCGACCCGATGGTCAAGGAAGTCACGTACGTCAACAAGGACGAGGCGTACAAGCGCTTCCAGCAGATGTACGCCGACGCGCCGGACCTGGTGAACGCGGTCAAGCCGGACCAGCTCCCGGAGTCCTTCCGGCTCACGCTGAACAACCCGGAGCAGTACAAGAAGATCTACGACGAGTACAAGACCTCCGAGGGAATCGACACGATCGTCGACCAGAGCAAGCTGCTCGACAAGGTCTTCGGCGTGCTCACCGGCTTCCAGAACGGCGCGCTCGCCGTCGCGATCGTGATGGCGATCGCCGCCCTGCTGCTGGTCGCCAACACCATCCAGGTGGCCGCGTACAGCAAGCGGCGTGAGGTCGCGGTCATGAAGCTGGTCGGCGCCTCCAACTGGTTCATCCAGGCGCCGTTCGTGCTGGAGGCGGTGGTCGCCGGTCTGATCGGCTCGCTCCTCGGCCTGGTCGCGTTGATCGCCTTGAAGACACTCGCGGCGGGAAGTTCGATGGCGGCCCTGGAGGGCCTGATCACCCCGATCTCCTGGTCCGAGATCTTCCTGACGTTCCCGCTGATGGCCGCCGTCGGTGGCCTGGTCAGCGCCGTCACCGCCTGGGTCACGCTCCGCTTCTACCTGCGGGTCTAGTTCTCGCCGTACGGCTCTCCGAGGGCCCTCCCGCGCCGGAAATAATCGGCGCGGGAGGGTCCTTGTCATTGGGTAGCATGATCTCGCTCCGCGGCCGGTGGGCGGCCGTGGACGGAACGGGAAGGAGGTGGCGCCGATGCCACGGGAAAAGGGTCGCAAGGTGGTCGCCTCCAACAAGAAGGCGCGGCACGACTACGCCATCCTCGACACGTACGAGGCAGGCATGTCGCTGACCGGTACCGAGGTCAAGTCGCTGCGGGCCGGGCGGGCGTCGCTGGTCGACGCGTTCGCCCAGGAACGTGACGGCGAGCTCTACTTGCACGGCATGCACATCCCGGAGTACACCCAGGGCACCTGGACCAACCACGAGCCCCGGCGGACCCGGAAGCTGCTGCTCAAGCGGCTGGAGATCGACCGGCTGATCGGCAAGACCAAGGAGAGCGGGCTCACCATGGTGCCGTTGCAGGTCTACTTCTCCGACGGCTGGGCGAAGGTGGAGATCGGCCTCGCCCGGGGTAAGAAGTCGTACGACAAGCGTCAGGACCTGGCCAAGCGGGACGCCGACCGGGAGATCGCCCGGGTGGTGGGCCGGCGCGGCAAGGGCATGACTGAGTGAAACTTCCGGTTTGTCCGGGTTCCGCCTTGGGGCGGGCCTCGGAATGAATCCGGTTGCGCCAGGCGTTAGGCTTGGTGATGCTGCCGACAGGGGCAGCCCGTCGAGGGGGTGACTGGTTTCGACTTCGTACGTTGCGGCAGGGGAAGCGAGCCGAGGAAGCCGACGTCGTCTCGAGAATCGTTCGTCGGAAACCAATAAGCGCCAAGAACAATCGCGCTGACTTCGCTCTCGCCGCCTGAGGCGAGTAGCAAGTCTGTCGGCCTGGGAGCGCCTTCGACCCAGTTAGCCGGCATCAGCTAGAAGGCTGGCCAACCGGACCCGGTCGCGGGGTCCGTGCGGCGAGATTAATCAGCGACTGGGCCCGTCACACCGACTCGCTCGCATGATCGGTGGGGCCGAGTAGAGGCACAGCGAGCTGCGCTCGGAGAAGCCCTGACAAGGCGGCGAAGGACCCGGGTTCGATTCCCGGCACCTCCACCACCTGACCTGTGCGCCCCGGTCCACCCGGACCGGGGCGCACAGTCGTGTCCGGGCCCGTTGTGCCGGCGCTCTAGGCTGCCGCCTGTGACCAACGCGCGGATCCGACTCTCCGTCGGCGCGGCGTCCGGCCAGCGCGCCGTGGCCGCCGTGGTGGGTGTCCTGCTGAGCGCCTTCGGCGCGGCCTTCGTGCTGCTGCCGGTGGTCGCCGACGGTCTGCTGCGCCGGGTCACCGGCTTCGGCGACCCGGTCCCCTCGTACGAGGACGTCCGGGACCTGCCGCCCGAGCTGCTCCCGCCCGACCTGCACGACGGCGCCGCGGCCGCGCCCGCTCCGCTGCGCTACGCCGGACTCTGCGGGCTGCCGTTCCTGCTGCTCGGGCTCTACCTCGTGCTGCGGGTGCTGCGCACGGCCGCCTGGCTGGACGGGACCCGGGCCTCGGTCCGTGGCGCACTCGGCACCCGCACCGTCGACCTGGCCACCGCCGAGCTGCGCGGCGGCGCGTTCGCCCAGCGGGTCGGGGACGACGGGGTGGTGCGGGTGCCGACGCTGATCGCGCGGGACCGGGACAGCGGCCGGCGGGTCACCATCCCGTTGCAGGGCCCCGGGCTGGGCAACCTGCCCCCGTACGAGCTGCGGGCGCTCGCCGACGCGATCACCGCGGGCCGGCCGGACCAGGGCCGGGACGCGGACGCGCACGCCCTCGCGGGTCAACGGCGCACCATGGCGGGCAATCCGCTGGGGCTCTAGGGGCTGCTGGGACAGCAGGGGCCGCTGCGGCAGATGAGGCGCCCGCCCCTTCTGGACAGGTCGGGAACCCGGGTTCACCATCGCTGTACGCGGTAGCGCAGCAGTGCGGGAGGTGCCCATGGTCACCAGGCCGATTCAGCAGCCGTCCACCGTCACCGCCGTGCCCCGGCCCCGGCCCGCCCTCCCCGGCGACCTGCGCGCCCTCGCCCGGGCGCTCACCTCGGTGCCGGCCGAGCCGCGTTGGCGGGAGCACCTGATCGGCCGGCTCGGCCCACTCGGCCACGGCTTCGCCGAGCACGTCCGGGCCACCGAGGGCCCGGCCGGCCTCTACGCCGAACTGCTCCACCAGGCGCCCCGCCTGGACCGGGGCGTACGCCTGCTGGCCGGCGAGCACGCCGCCATCGCGGCGGCGATCGCCGCGCTCCAGCACGCGGCGCGGCTCCCCGCGGTGCCCGCCGAGGAGTTGCGGGAGCAGGCTCGGCACCTGCTCCGGGCGCTCGACCGGCACCGGCAGCGCGGCGCGGACCTGCTCTGGGAGGCGTACCAGGCCGACCTGGGCGGGGAGGACTGACCGGGGAACCGGCCGGGGAGGCGTCGCGTCCAACCGGCATGCGTCGCTTTCTCGCCCTGCTCGGGCTGCCGCTCCTGGTCCTGGCCGGCTGCGCCGCGCCCGGCGCCGACCCGGCCGGCCCGCCGGCCGCCGACCCGAGCGGTCCGGCGGTGTCCGGCCCCGACCACCGCTGGGAGGCGTTCGGCCGGCGGGCCACCGAGGTGGCCGACGCGTGGCGCCCCGGCCCTGCCTGGCGCAGCGGGTACGTCCCGCTCGGCGAGGCCACCGTGCTGGCCGGCGACCCCGGCTTCACCGACGAGACGAAGCAGGCCTTCCTCAACGGGTGGTACCGGGACCAGGTCGAGCTGCCGGCCGCCCGCCCCGCCGACGGGACGATCCGCTTCCCGGACGGCACGCTGCGCGTCCCGCTGGTCAGCGCCGCCGAGGCGTACGCCCAGCTGGACCAGGGCGACCCGCCGCCGTGCGACGGGCGGCCGATGGCGCCGGCGCCGCGGCCCAAGGGTGGCCCCACCATCGAGCCCGGCCCGGACGAGCCGGTCGCCACCCAGGCGGCCACCCCGTGCGTGCCGCTGACGGTCACCGGAGTGACGCTCGGCAGCGCTCCGGTGCGGACCAGCCGGGGCGAGGCCACCGTGCCGGCCTGGCTCTTCACGGTGGAGGGGCTCCGGGTGCCGGTGGCCCGCCTCGCCGTCGCGCCGAGCGCGATCGGGACCGCTCCGGAGGGGGCCGCGCCGAGCCGCCCGGTGGACGACGGTTTCGTGGCGGCCCTGGACCTGGGGGCGGTGACCGGCAACCGGGTCGACTACCGGGTCGGCACGGGTGCCTGCGACGGGGAACCGACCCCGCTGGTGCTGGAGCGGGACGACGTGGTGGTCCTCGGCGCCGGGGTGGTCCGCTCGACCGGTCCGTGCACGATGCAGCTGGTGATGAAGCCGGTGAGCGTCACGCTGAAGGCGCCTCTGGGCAACCGGACGGTGCTCGACGTGATCAGCGGTACCCCGCTCGTCGTGCGCCGCTGACCGCTACAGGATCCGCGGCACGTCGGTGCTGATCGGCACCGGCAGCACGGTCGGCCGGTCGGCGGCGAGCGCCGCGTCCAGCGCCGGGCCGAGCCGGTCCGGCGACTCCACCACCTCGGCCGCGCAGCCGTAGCCGCGCGCCACCGCGGCGAGGTCCAGCCCGGGCAGGTCCAGCGCCGGCACCCCGGGCGTGTGCTTCAGGTCCGCGAACGCCTTGAGGATCGCGTACTGCTGGTTGACCGGGACCACGACGGGGAGCGGTAGGCCGAGCCGCGCGGCGGTCCACAACGCCTGCACCGAGTAGTGGAACGAGCCGTCGCCGACCACCGCGACCACCGGCCGGCCGCGCCCGGTGTCCCGTTCGGCCAGCGCGATGCCCACCGCCGCCGGCAGGCCGAAGCCCAGACCGCCGCTGGCCATCGTGAAGTACGACCGGGGCCGGCTGACGCGCAGCCGGCGGCGCAGCGCGGCCAGGTTCGACGGTGACTCCTGCACCAGCACCCCGTCGGCCGGCCACCACGCGGCCAGCGCGGCGAAGACGGCGTCCGCGCTCGGCGGGTCGGCCGGCTGGGCCGGCGCCGGGTCGTCCCGGGCCGGCGGTGCGGACCGGTCCGTCGGCGGCAGCAGCTCCACCAGCCCGTTCATGGCCAGCCCGGGGTCACCGAGCAGGCTCTCGCCGACCGGGGCCCGGGCCGCCTCGTCCGGGTCGTCGGTGACGTGCAGCAGCCGGGCGTCGGCGGGCAGGTAGTCGCCCGGAACGTACGGGTAGTAGCGGAAAACCGGAGCGCCCACCACCAGCACCGTGTCGTGGCCGCCCAACGTCTCGGCCAGCGGGCCGATCGCGTACGGCAGGACGCCCCGGAACTGCGGGTGGTCCTCGGGGAAGACGGCTCGTTCCGGCGCCGGCGCGGCCCAGACCGGGGCGGCCAGCCGTTCGGCCAGCGCCACGGCGGCCGGCCAGGCGTCGGCCCGGTCCACCGCGGCGCCGAGCACCAGCGCCGGGGCGCGGGCGGCGGCCAGGGTGGCGGCGAAGCCGCGCAGCCGGTCCGGGTCCGGCGCGATTCGGGTGGCCACCGTCCGCACCTGCGGCGGTGGGTCGGCCGGCCGGTCCCAGTCGTCCATGGGCAGGGAGAGGAAGACCGGCCCGGCCGGGGGCTGCACCGCCGAGGCGTACGCCCGCATGAAGGCCGCCGGGATGTCCTGCGCGCGGGTCGGCTCGTGCGCCCACTTCACGTACGGCTGGGTCAGCTCGACGGCCCGGGGGCTGGCCAGCCGGGGCTCGATCAGCAGCATCTCCCGGCTCTGCTGGCCGGCGGTGACGATCAGCGGCGTCTTGTTGTGCCAGGCGGTGACCAGGTTGCCCATGCCGTTGCCGGTGCCCGGGGCGGTGTGCAGGTTCACGTGCGCGGGACGGCCGGTGGCCTGCGCGTAGCCGTCGGCCATGGCCATCGCCGAGGCCTCCTGCAGCGCGTGCACATAGCGGAAGTCGGCCGGGAAGTCCTGGAGGAAAGGCTCCTCGGTGGAGCCGGGATTACCGAAGACGGTGGTCAGGCCCAGCGCGCGGAGCAGGTCGTAGGTCGTGTCGCGGACCGTTGCCATGGCCGGCTGCCTCCCGTCCCCCGCACCTGCCGGAGACGGCCCGGTGATCAGTTCCCCGACCAGCCGAATCTATCGGGCCGAGGTCGACTTTTCGGGCGCTTCCCGGCGCTCAGGGCAGGGGAAACGGGAGCTTGATCCCGTCCAGCGCCTGCCCGCACGGGCAATCCCGCTCGGTGGGCAGCGCCGCGACCGCGTCCAGGAGCACGCCGCGCAGCCGGTCGGTGTTCTCCGCGAAGACCCGGAAGACCTCCTCCTGGGTGACCGACCCGCCCGCCTCGACGCCCGCGTCCAGGTCGGTGACCAGGGCGATCGAGGTGTAACAGAGGGCCAGCTCGCGGGCGAGCACCGCCTCGGGGTGGCCGGTCATGTTGACCACCGTGCCGCCGATCGAGGCGAACCAGCGCGACTCCGCGCGGGTGGAAAAGCGTGGCCCCTCGACCACCACGACCGTCCCGCCGTCCACCGCCGGCACGCCCCGCCCCGCCGCCGCGTCGAGCAGCGTCCGCCGCCCGGCCGGGCAGTACGGGTCGGCGAACGACACGTGCACCGCGCCGTGGTCGTAGTAGGTCTGGGCCCGCCCGCTGGTGCGGTCGATGAGCTGGTCTGGCACCACGAACGTGCCCGGGCCCAGCTCGGGCCGGAGCCCGCCGACCGCGCACGGCGCCAGCACCTGGCGTACGCCCAGGGAGCGCAGCGCCCAGAGGTTGGCCCGGTAGGGGATCAGGTGCGGCGGGTAGCGGTGGTCGCGCCCGTGCCGGGGCAGAAACGCCACCCGCCGGCCGCCCACCTCGGCGATGGTGACCGGGTCCGACGGCGCGCCGTACGGCGTCTCCAGCACGTGCTCGGTGGCCCCGTCGAGCAGGGCGTAGAGACCTGACCCGCCGATCACCGCCAGTTCGGCCGTAGCCGCCATTCGGCCCTCCCTCGATCCGTCGCGATCACCCGCCGGTCAGACCTTAGCCAGCGGGCGGACCGCAGGCTATGGTGCCTTGCATGGCGTTGACAGCGCGGCTGGTCGCTGCGTACGGCTGACGGGTGTCGGACATGCAGGGTGAGGGACAGGCGATCGGTGGCCGAGCCATGGATTCCATGACCGGGCGGCTGCTGGTCGCGACGCCTGCGCTGAAGGACCCGAACTTCGACCGCACGGTCGTGCTGCTGGTCGCGCACGAGGCCGGCGGGGCCCTCGGCGTGGTGCTGAACCGGGCCACCGAGGTCCCGGTGGCCGACGTCCTGGGCGACTGGAGCGACCTGGCCCGACACCCCGCGGTGCTCTTCGAGGGCGGCCCGGTGCAGCCCGACTCGGCGATCTGCCTGGCCCGGATGCGCCACCCGATCAAGCCGGTGAAGGGCTTCCACCGGGTCTCCGGCGCGGTCGGCACCGTCGACCTCTCGGTCGACCCGGAGAAGCTGCGCGACGCCGTCGGCGGGATCCGGGTCTTCGCCGGCTACTCCGGCTGGGGCGCCGGGCAGCTGGAGCGGGAGATCGAGGACGGGTCCTGGTTCGTGCTCGACGCCCTCCCCGGCGACGCGTTCGTCGACCGCCCGGACGACCTCTGGCCGATGGTGCTGCGCCGGCAGGGCGGCATGATGGCGGCGGTCGCCCACTTCCCGCCGGATGTGGCCCTGAACTGAGGCACCGGCCGGGGGGACCCGCGAGATGACCATGCCGACCGGCGTGTGTATAGTTCTCTCCGTGCCCGGGCGACCGGGGACGACCGCAAGGGGCCGTGGCGCAGCTGGTAGCGCACCACACTGGCAGTGTGGGGGTCAGGGGTTCGAGTCCCCTCGGCTCCACCCTTAGCGATCAGGGCGTTCGTCAGCGATGACGGACGCCCTTCGTCGTATTCAGAGCCGGAAGTAGGCAACCGAGTAGGCAAGGCTAGTTCCCCTCGCCCCACAGCGCGTCCTCCATCGCTCCCGCCGCCTGTACGAGTTGCGTGGGCATGACGTGGCTGTAGATGTTCATGGTGACGCCGATCTGGGAGTGACCAAGGAGTTCCATGAGCACTCGGGCCGGTACACCCTGGGCGAGCAGCAGCGTGGCGGCCGTGTGCCGCAGGTCGTGGAGGCGAACCTTCGGCAGGAGATTCGACCGCGCGATCGGACTCAGCACGGCGGCGCTCCGAGACGCACGGCAAGTGTCGCCACGTGTCCGCGGCGGCCAACGGGCCGACGATGAGCCTGTATCCCCAGCCCCATGACTGGATCAAGGCCCGCCGAGACTCAGGCATGGAGACCGGCAACCACGAGGACATGCACGGTGGTGAATTGGAGACCTCCCTGCTGCTTCACGTCGCACCGCACCTCGTTCGCGACGGCAACGAAACCGCGGACTGGCTAGCGGATGACCGGCCGCACCTGTTGACGCTAGGCATGGGCGCTTACACCACCAGCGGAGTCATTGGGCGTCCATCACTTGGCACCCGTGAGAAGGGCAAGGCAGCGTTGGAAAGCTCACCAGATCCTTCCTGGAGCACCTGCGCGTGCACGGCCTCTAACGGCGCGCCCGCCGCCGGAGCTAGTGGATCTGCCGGCGGCTTGCCTCCTGCCGGACCGCCTCCGTGAGATCCCGCCAGGTGCCGGCCGAGGTCTTCATCATCCGATCGACCATCGAGCGAGCGGATGCCTCATCCTCGAAGTCGTGTGAGACCTCCTGCCCGCCGTCGCCACCGAGGCGGCCACGGACTCGCCAGAGCCGGCCGTCAGAGACAAACCAGATGTCGCGCCGGGCCATGCGACCCCAAGCGCCGTTCCACCACCGCCCGCGTACCTCCACCCGCACCAGCCTAGTCGAACGCACGTACGAACCGGCCGGCCGTCGGTGATGTCGGGCTCCACTTGATGCGTGACGGACTGATGCCGGACGTTGGGTGTCAGGAGTGGGAGGGCGAGGGCATCGGCGAGGACAGCAGGCGCATGATGCGGTCGTCGACCGCGTTGTTCATTGCCGGGTCGGGTGCGGCGTTGAATGCAGCCTCCTGTAGGGGTTTCGGAAAGATCCGCCGGATGCTGTCCGCGTACACCCCTTCTCCCTCTTCCGGCTCCTGATGGGTGACCGGCGGTCCCAGGTGCAGGGCGATCGGCATCGACACGCCGCTGAGCAAGCCGAGGTCGATGCCAGGTCCCTTCCCGATGTCGGCCTTGGGGAGGTACTGGCAGAACGCCAGCGTGTAAATCGTGCGGACCTCGTCGACGGTGTCAGCCGAGTCCGGCGCCACCCCGAACACCGAGGCGGCGCAGACCGGCCGCGCATCGGGATCGTGCCCCCCGTCGAAGGTCGAGTCGTGCTCGATTATGTCCACCACGCGCGCTGCCAGCTGCTCCCGGAACGGCTCGGGCAGCTTCGGCGCGTCGGGCACCGACAGCCACCGCAGCACGAAGACGCCGGACGCCACCAGGACCAGAGGGACGAGCACCGCCAGCGCCCACCGTCGGGCCCGCTTTCCATCCACGGGCGCGACACTAAACCACGACGGGACCTTCGAAAGCCCCGCTGGGACGCCTACAGGCCACCGGCTGCCGGCGATGTCGGGTTTCAGGACCTGCGTGACAGATCAGTCTCGGGAGGTGGGTGACACGTCCGGCTAGACAATCTTGTTGTTTGCGGCAGGCCCTCAGAGTCGCATGGGTTGATCCTCCTGCGAGGCTGAGGGGGTGGAACAGTCTGCGTGGTCCGAGATTTCGGCGTTGGCGGCGGCGGCCCCGTATCCGGTGGAGGTGCTGCCTGCCGATCCTCAGCAGGCGGCAGCCTGCCTGGCGGCCTTGGAGATCACGACCAGGTCGTGGCTCGGGGCGGTGGTTGCCAACAGTGGGGGGCTGGTGGTCGATCACGGTTGGCTTCGGGTGCTCGGGGGCGGGCACGACGGGCTGCCGGATGTGGCGGCCGAGATGGTTCCCGGGGCTGGTCGTCTGGTCGTCGCTTTCGATGTGATGGGCGGCCAGTTCGTGTGGTCGCAGGCGGAGCCGGGTGTAAGGCCGACTGTGCACTACTTCGGCCCGGAGGACCTGGCTTGGCAGGATCTCGAGCTTGGCTATGGCGACTGGCTGGAGGCGATGCTCGCCGGCGCCATGACTCAGTTCTATGAGGGCTTGCGGTGGGCGGGGTGGGAAGCCGAGGTGGCCAGCGTTGCTCTGGATCAGGGGATCAGCGCCTGGCCGCCGCCGTGGACCAGGGAGGGCAAGGATCTCTCGGCGGTGTCGCGCAAGCCGATCCGGCTTGCTGAACTCGTGTCGGTTCACCAGGATGCGGCGCGTCAGCTCGGCTTCCTCTAGACGGCTCCCTTTGAGGGACGACAACGCCGCGGATGGCAGCCTGTAGGCGTGGATGCATGCGGGGACCGGTTCGACGGCGCTTGGGAGTGGCTTTCCGTCGCTATCGAAGAAGCCCAGGAAGGGCGCTGGGTCCGCGATGCCTTGGAGCGGCAGGTAATTGAGGACATCAGGGCCGCCACCAACGCACTGCACGGTGGGCGGCTGGCCCCGTTCACCGAGGACCTGTGGCACGTGCGTATTGGGCGGATCGCCAACTGGGCCGGGGTGATCCGGTTGGCTGCCCGCGCTGGTGGGTGGGAACTCCAGCCCGTCGTCGGGCAGCGGCCGCCGCGTCCTGCGGGCATGGCCGAGCTGCTGTCCGGCATCTATGCGGTCGGCGAGCAGGGAGAGCAGTGGATGAAGCAGCTCCTTCGAGGGGGTAGGCCGCCACCCGAGGATGAGATCGCCAAGGCCGAGGGGTTCCTGACCGGACCGGGGTCCATCGAGGATCTCGAGCGGTTCTTCTACGACTGATACCCACCTTCCCTTCGTCAGCCTCGCCGACGAATGAGGATTGCGGCGAGCTGAAGCGAGGCCCGGTAGGCGATGGCGGGCCAGCACGTCTCGGACGGCCTGGTACTGCTGTTCCATCACGCCATCTCCACCTAACACTCGGCGGAGTGTCACGCAGGTCCTGATACCGATGTGTCACGCAGGTTCCGAGACCGGACAACGGCTGCCGGCGAAGTTGTTCAACGTTTCTGTACGTCTTCAAGGCGGCCCTTGACGGGCCGCACGCGCCGCCGCCTGGGCGCGCGTCCGTCGCTCCGCTGGCGCTCCGACTCCGGCCACGCAACACGCCCGGCGGCTGGCGCGGAAGCGAGGAGCCCAAGGGGCCGCCGCAGAACGACAGGTCGTGGACTGGTGGAGTGTTGGCCGGCAGCCGGCCGGGCCGCGCGGCCACGAGCCCGCGCGGCGTAGGGGAGCGCACGCCGGCCGCGTCGGCGAGCTAGCGGCAGTCGCGGGGTTGCGGTCAATGCGCCTCCGGCGGGCGCGCTCCGGCTCCAGGATGGCCGGGGCTCCGTCGGCGGGTCACGTCAAGGTCCGCTTGACGTGGCGGGCCGGGCGGCGGCCCGCTCCCCAGAAGGGCGGGTCGATGGCAGACGGGATGGCGAGGGTCCTGCGCTTAGATTGCCATCGTCTCAGCACATCTGTAGGCAACCGGCCGGCCCGAAACGCGGCAGTATGACGGGGTGCCCGACCTCGTGTGGGAGGAAGTCAAGAACTTCTTCGACCCGGGCCTGATGGGTTCCCTGCCGGACCTGCGCGTCGAAGGCGCTTCGGTGGAGGACTGGCAGGCGGTGTTCGACCTTGTCCATACGCAGGGCTGGGCGTGGGAATACGCGGAGGGTGACACGGTCCTGCCGCTTCCGCCGGCAGCCGACGTGCTGGCCCGACCGCCGGGGGCCGAGTGCCCGAGCCTGCGGGTGTGGCCCGACCCCGGAGTCCTGGCGATCTTCCGCATGTACGCGGCGGTCGAGATCGACTTCGACGTCGACCTGCGGGAGTTGCAAGGTCAGGAACGGCTCGACCTGCTGTGTGGGTTCCTCGCCGTCATCGGCCGTCGGCTCGGAAAACCGGTCCTGATGTCTCCCGAGGGCGACTACCCGCATCCGGTGCTGGGGTTCGACGTGGCAGCGGATCGGGTGGTGCTGCTGGCAGATCCGCAGCTGCCCTGACGGCGGATGACGGCCGCGGCCGTCCGAGCAGTCCGGTCGCGGCAGCGCCGGCCATTAGGCCGAGTGCCAGCGCCCCGATGAGCCGGGCCCCGGTGGTGTGCCGCAGGAACGCGCCCGGTAGCCGCGCGGCGATCACCGCCCCGGCGGCGGTCACCGCGACCGCGACGGTCCAGAACAGCCCGGGCCGCGCCGGAGCGGACGGCGGCTCGCCGTGCCACGCCCGCAGCAGCCCGCGACGCCCGATGTGCCCGGCGAGGGCCAGCGCGGCCAGCGCGCCGAGCACGGTCGAGGCCCAGTCGAACAGCGGCGCGTGCTCGGTCAGGCGGTCCCACGCCTGGTGGGTCGCGGCCGCGAGCACGGCCGAGAGAGCGCTGACCGCCAGGCGGGGCCGGGACACGCCCAGCAGGCCGTAGTCGCGCAGGGCCAGCGCGGCGGGCCGGGACGGCAGGTGGGCGGCGACGGCCGGCGCGGCCCGGCGTACGAGCGCCGCGCAGAGCAGCGTCACGGGCAGGCAGAACAGCACCAGCCCGGCTGGCTGGTGGGAGAGCGGGAACACGGGCAGCCCCGAGCCGTCGAGGGCGTACGCGAGGTCCGGCGCGCCCGAGCCGACGACGAGGGCCACCCCGTCGAACCAGCCGGGCCGCCAGAGCTTGAGCGGCAGCGGCAGCGCGGCGTGTGAGGGGAACGTCAGCGGCACGGGCTCTTCTCTACACCAGTTCGCGGGTGCGGTGGAGGCCCTGCCTCATCCCTAGCATGGCCTTATGACCGTAGATCTGTTCGCGGGCCTGCCCGTCCGTGACTACCGCGCGGCGGTGGCCTGGTACGAGCGACTCCTCGGCGCCCCGCCGGCGTTCCTGCCGAACGACACCGAGGCGGTGTGGGAGCTCGCCGAGCACCGGTACCTGTTCATCGAGGTGCGGCCCGAGCACGCCGGGCACGCCATGCACACCGTCTTCGTCGACGACCTCGACGCCCGCCTCGCCCGGATCGCCGAGCGCGGCCTGACGCCGGCCGAGCGCGAGACCTACGACAACGGGGTCCGCAAGGCGATCTTCCGCGACCCGGACGGCAACGAGATCGGCTTCGGGGGCGGCCCGGCCTGACAGGGCCGGACGGGGGAGGCGCCCGCCCCCGACGCCTCCACCGGGGCTCAGCGCGGCTGGTACGCCTTCGGCAGGCGCATGCCCCGCTCGGCCATGAGGGTAGGTGCGGGTTCGGTGTCGGTCGTGGCCCTGACGTGAGGGGGCCGTGAACGTTCGCGGACGCGCAAGGTGTGCCGGCGGCCGGGCCACGGCGTTGCGCGGCCCGGCCGGCGGCATCACCGGCGGGACTTGGGCAGGTCGAACTGGTCGGCCCGACGGCAGTCCTTCGGGCCGCCGATCGCGCCCGGCCCGACCCGGTCGAGGGCCTGGCGGGCCCGGTGCCGGCCCAGGTTCCAGGCATACCAGGGGTCGGACTCCTCGAGGTCGTCGGCGATCCAGCTCAGCGTGCAGCGGCGTACCGGGTCGGGAAGCTCGGTCAGAGCGGGCGTGGCGTCGGCCGAGAGCGCCCGCAGGTACCAGGCGTCGATCTTGCCGGTCTGCTCGTACCGGAGGATGTTGCGCTTCGCCGCGTAGTCCTCGGGGTTCAGCACGGCCAGGCCGAGCAGCATCGCCACGGCCAGCGCCACCGTGGTGCCCGGGATCCACTTGCCCTGCCACCGCACGCCGGCGGCCAGGATCATCAGGAAGACCGCGCCGAGCAGCAGCTCGAACGCCATCACGAAGATCCGCTCGCCGGTGAAGCTGTAGACCTTCTGGTAGGTCCACATCCGGGACAGCGCGGACACCACGATCACCACGCTGAGCGCGCTGAGCAGGCCCAGCAGGACGCGCAGCAGCATGCGCTCGACCGGCCGCTCGCGGCTGGCCCAGCGGCTCACCCCGCCCAGCACGGCCAGGGTCAGCAGGGTGACGAAGAGGAGCTGCCAGAAACCGCTGCGGGCGTACTCGGAGTAGCTCAGCCCTGCGACCTTCTGCACGTGCCGCTGGCCGCCGAAGAGCACGGTGAACTGCACGATCACGAAGCCGGCGAACAGCAGCGTCAGCGCCCCGATGGCCGGCGCCCACTCCAGCACGCCGAGCCGGCGGGTGCTCGGCCGGTCCACGGTGGACAGGTCGGGCGGAGCGGCCAGGGTGTAGACCGCCGCGACGGCGATCAGCCCGCCGACCGCGGCCAGGAAGATCCAGCGGAACACCGTACCGACGTTGATCTCGGGCACGACGGCGTTCAGCACCTCGGAGAAGGCCGCGTCGGCCGAGGAGAGCAGGCTGCCGAAGACCAACAGCACCAGCACGGTGGCGACCACCGAGCCGGTGACCTTGCGGACCGTCCCGGCCTCGGGGGAGGCGGTGACGTGCCGCCGCACCCAGGGCAGGCCGCGGAACGCCGCGAACGGTGCGGCGAGCAGGCCGAACAGGATCGAGCGCACCAGCCGCCCGCCGACGATCGCGAGGGTGGCGCAGCCCAGCGCGCCGAGCACGCAGAACGTCACCAGCCACCAGGCGTTGCGGAAGGCCAGCACGGCGAGCAGAACCAGTGCCGCCGCCGCCCACCCGCCGCGGATCAGGCGCTCGGCGCGGGGCAGTCCGGCGGTACGCCGGCGCACGGCGACCAGCACGCCGAGGGTCAGCGTGAGCCAGCCCAGGAACCAGCCGATGCCGACCCGGCTCAGCGGCACGAAGAACGCGATGCCGAGCGCGCCGGCCAGCACCGCGAGCGGGACCGCCCGGCCGGTGGCCTGCTTCGGCCCGGGCCAGCGCGCGCCGAGGAACGAGGTCCGGGGCGTCCGTGGCCGGGGCGTCCAGCCGGGCGCGGGCGGGTAGCCGCCCCAGGGCTGCATCCCGTGCCCCGCACCGGGATACGGCGGAGCGACGGCTGGCGCCGGGCCCGCGGCGGGCGGCTGGACCGGGCCCGTGGCGGCTGGCTGGGCAGGGCGCGCGGCGGGCGGCTGAACCGGGCCTGCGGCGGGCGGCTGGACCGGGCCTGCGGCGGGCGGGGGCGCGGTCGTGCCGGTGGCCGTCGTCTCGGCGGCCCGGGTCGCGGCGGCCGGCGGCGCCGGGGTGGGAGCGGATTGCGGTTCGGCCGGTGCCGGCTCGGCCTCGGCGGTGGGCGGCCCGGCCGGCGTGGTGGCGCCGTCGGTCACCGTGCCGGTCTCGCCGTCATCGGACGCGGGCGCCACCGGCGGTTCCTCACCCGCTCGCGCCCGGCCGGGCACCGTGGCTTCAACGACCGCGCCCGTTGCGGGGGCTGCGGTCGTCGGCCCGGTCGCGCCGGCGGCCGGATCGGTCGCGCCGGGGCTCTCGACGGCCGGCGGGGTGGCCTGGGCGGGCACGCCCGGCGCGGGGACCATCAGCCGCGGCGCGGCAGGCTGCGCGGGGACCGCCGCGGGCTGTCCCTCGGCCACCGGCACCAGCGGCACGAACAGCGCGTAGCCGCGGGTGCCGGGCGGCACGACCACCGGGATCGCCCAGGCGGGCTGCCCTTCGGGGCCGGGCCAGGGCACCGCGGGCGGCGCGCCCGCCACGTCGGGCATCACGAGCAGGTGCGGCGGGAAGTCGGTCGGACCGTCCCCGGCCGCCGGGGCGGGTCGGGGTGAATCTGGCGTCTCTGGCGGCTCGGACACGCACGCTCCTTGATACGGGGTGCCGCCACTGTAGGGCCCGACCCCGGTCCGCCGCCGCCCCGACCGTCCGTTCAGTCAGCACGCGGAGCCGGCCGTGGAGGGCGGCGCACCGACGCGCCGATCGAACCTTTGCCGCCCCGCGCCCGTACCAGTGCCCGGGAGGTCGATGACATGGCCGTACGCCGAACGCTCGCCGCGCTCGCCGCCGTCGCCGCGACCCTGCTGCTCACCGGCGTGCCGGCGAACGCGCACGGTGCCCCCACCAGCCCGTTGAGCCGGGCCGCGGCCTGCGGTCCGGAGGGTGGCCGGGCGGACACGCCGGCCTGCCGGGCCGCGATCGCCGCCGGGGCCGCCGTGCGGGAGTGGGACAACATCCGGGTGGCCCGCATCGACGGGCGGGACCGGGGACGCATCCCCGACGGGGAACTGTGCGACGGCGGGCTGTCGGCGTACCGGGGGTTGGACCTGCCCCGGACCGACTGGCCGGCCACCACGCTCACGGCCGGCGCCCGGTACACCTTCCGCTACCGCACCACGATCCCGCACAAGGGCACGTTCCGGTTCTACGCCACCACCGGCTCGTACGCCCCGACCCGGCCGCTGACCTGGGCCGACCTGGAGGAGAAGCCGTTCCTCACGGTCACCGACCCGCCGATCCGGGACGGCGCCTACCAGATGCCGGGGCGGCTACCGGCCGGGCGCACCGGGCGGCACATCATCTACACGATCTGGCAGAACTCCAACACCCAGGACACCTACTACTCCTGCTCCGACGTGGTGTACCGGTCGCCCTCCGGCGGTGCGGCGTCCGCGCCGCGTACCGGCCGGTCGGCGCCGCCCCCGGCGAGCGCGGCGGCCCCGCGTGCCGTGCCGAGGGCCGCGACCGGCGGCGGGGCCGGCGACCCGGCGGCGGGGGTGCCGGTGGCGGCGGTGACCGACACCGGCTTCCCCCGGCCGCTGGTGGTCGGCGCGGCGGCCGGGCTCATCGTGCTGCTCGCGGCCCTGGTGACGCTGCGGCTGCGGCGGGCCGGCAATGTGCCGGCCGGCCGTGCGGCGTCCGCAGCCACCGCGCCGGCCGTCGCCGGATCTGGTGACCACCGGGCGTCAGCCCAGGTAGCGGTCGATCTCGGCCAGCTCGTCGACGCCGAGGTCGAGGTTGTTGAGCGCGGCGACGTTCCCCTCCAGCTGGGCCACGCTGCTCGCCCCGATGATCAGGCTGGTCATCCGCGGGTCGCGCAGCGCCCAGGCCAGCGCGAGCTGCGCCAGGCTCTGGCCGCGCCGCTCGGCGACCGCGGCGAGCCCGCGGATGGTGGCCATCTTCTCCTCGCTGAGGTCGCTCTCGTTGAGGAAGACGCTGGTCCGCACCCGGGAGTCGGCCGGGATGCCGCCCAGGTAGCGGTCGGTGAGCAGGCCCTGCGCCAGCGGGCTGTAGGCGATGCAGCCGGCACCGGCCTGCTCCAGCGTGTCCAGCAGCCCGTCGGCCTCGGTCCAGCGGTTGAGCATCGAGTACGACGGCTGGTTGATCAGCAGCGGCGTGCCCAGCTCGCGGAGGATCTCGGCGGCCCGGGCGGTCTGCTCCGAGTTGTAGTTGGAGATGCCGACGTAGAGCGCCTTGCCGGAGCGGACGGAGGCGTCCAGCGCGCCCATCGTCTCCTCCAGCGGGGTGTCCGGGTCGAACCGGTGCGAGTAGAAGATGTCGACGTAGTCGAGCCCCATCCGGCGCAGCGACTGGTCCAGCGAGGAGATCAGGTACTTGCGCGAGCCCCACTCGCCGTACGGGCCGGGCCACATGAGATAGCCGGCCTTGCTGGAGATGACCAGCTCGTCCCGGTACGGCTTCAGGTCGGTGGCGAGCAGCCGGCCGAAGTTCTCCTCGGCGGCGCCGGGCGGCGGGCCGTAGTTGTTGGCCAGGTCGAAGTGGGTGATCCCGAGGTCGAAGGCGCGCCGGACGATGTCCCGCTGCCGCTCGTACGGCCGGTCCGGCCCGAAGTTGTGCCACAGCCCGAGCGAGATGGCGGGCAGGCGCAGGCCGCTCCGGCCGCTGCGCCGGTAGATCATCGAGTCGTAACGGTCTTCGCTGGCGAGGTAGGTCACGTCCTCGACCCTAGTCGCGGGCCGGCGCCCGGGTCGGAGCGGAGGTGGCGCCTCCCGGCCGGTGCCCGCCGGAACGGGCGTGCCGCTCCGCCGGCTTGGGTAGCTTCGAGTCCATGCGCTACGTCCCGCTCGACACCCCCAAGCCCATCTCCAAGATCGGCCTCGGCACGTGGCAGTTCGGCTCGCGCGAGTGGGGCTACGGCCCCGACTACGAACGCCGGGCGGCCCAGATCGTCCGTCGGGCGCTCGACCTGGGCGTCACCCTCTTCGACACCGCCGAGATCTACGGCTTCGGCCGCAGCGAGCGCATCCTCGGCGCGGCGCTCGGCGACGACCGGGCCAAGGTCGTGGTGGCGAGCAAGATCTTTCCGGTGCTGCCGCTCGCGCCGGTGGTACAGCAGCGGGCGGTCGCCTCGGCCGCCCGGCTCGGCGTCACCGGCATCGACCTCTACCAGGTGCACCAGCCCAACCCGGTGGTCGCCGACACCACCACCATGCGGGGGATGCGCGCGCTCCAGGACGTCGGACTGGTCGGCGAGGTCGGGGTCAGCAACTACAGCCTGCGCCGCTGGCGGTTCGCCGAGGCCGCGCTGGGCCGCCGGGTGCTCAGCAACCAGGTCCGCTACAGCATGGTCGACCGCGGCCCCGAGAAGGACCTGATCCCGTACGCGGAGCAGGCCGGGCGGATCGTCATCGCGTACAGCCCGCTGGGGCAGGGCTTCCTCTCCGGCCGGTACGACGCCAGGAACCCGCCCGCCGGGGCGGTCCGGCGGGCCAACCCGTACTTCCTGCCGGAGAACCTGGACCGCGGCACCGAACTGATCGCCACCCTGCGCGAGGTGGCCGACGCGCACGACGCCACGCCCAGCCAGATCGCCCTGGCGTACCTGCTCCGCCACCCCACCGTGGTGGCCATCCCGGGCGCGTCGGGGGTGGAGCAGATGGAGCGCAACGCGGCCGCCGCCGAGATCGACCTGGCCGACGACGAGTACGCCGCGCTGGTCACCGCCGCCCACGCGTTCCGCCCGCTCACCGGGCTGGCCGCCGTACCCAAGATGATCCGCGCCCGCATCGGGAAGTGACCACCATGGACGACATCACCGCACTGATCCTCGACGACCACGCCGCCTTCCGCCGCGGCTTCGCCCGCCTCGACGACGCCCGCGAGCCGGCCGAACTGCTGGCCATCTGGGAGGCGCTCGCCCTGCACCTGGACATCCACGCCGAGGCGGAGGAGGCCATCCTCTACCCGCACCTGGTCAAGCACGGCGACGACGGCGCGGAGGAGACCGAGGACGCCATCGGCGACCACAACAAGATCCGCGACGCCATCGCCGAGTCGAAGCTGCACGAGGTCGGCTCGGACGCCTGGTGGGCGGCGGTCGGGCGGGCCCGCCGGGAGAACAGCGAGCACCTGGCCGAGGAGGAGGACGAGGCGCTGCCCGACTTCCGCCGGCACGCCGGCGTCGAGCTGCGGGCCGAGCTGGGGGCGCGCTGGCTGAGGTTCTACGGCGAGCACAAGAACGGGCGCAACCTGCCCTTCCGCGACAAGGACCCGGAGAAGTACGTCCAGGAGCACCGCTGATCGGATCTCCCCGTTGCGGGGGAGTCGGCGGACCGCTACCGGCGGCAGAATGACCGGGTGACGGTCCCGGTCGTGCTGGCGCCGCTGGTGCGCGGGAGCACCTGGCGGCGCGCTGTGTTCCTGCTCCTCGGCGGGGTGCTCGCCCTGCCGTACGCGCTGCTCACCGCGGCGTTCGCGCAACTGCTCGGCACCGGCGACGTGCCCCGCCCGGTCGGTGTCGGGCTGCTGCTGGTGGCCGCCGTGCTCGCCGCCGTGCCGGTGTTCCTGGCCGGCAGCCGGGCGCTGGAGATCGCCGCCGCCCGGGCGCTGCTCGCGGCCGACCTGCCCGAGCCCGCCCCGGGCCACCGGATCGACCGGGAGACCCGGTTGCGTGCCGCGCTCTGGATCGCGCTGCACCTGCTCACCGGTGCGCTGCTGCTGTTCGCGGCGATCAGCGCGTTCCCGATGGCGCTGGTCTTCCTCGCCGGGCTGGTCGGCGTGGACACCGGCGCCACCCCCGACGACCGCTTCGGCCCGTTCGACCCGGGCCACCCGGTCACGGCGGGACTGGCCGGGCTGGCCCTGCTGGTCGCGCTCGGCTACGCGGTCGCCGGGCTCGGCGCACTCGCCGCCTCGATGGCCCCGGTGCTGCTCGGCCCGGCGCAGGCCGAGCGGATCGCCGCCCTCGAGGCCCGGTCCGCCCGGCTGGCCGAGCGCAACCGGCTGGCCCGCGAGCTGCACGACTCGGTGGGGCACGCGTTGACCGTGGCGACCCTCCAGGCCGGCGCCGCCCGCGAGCTGCTCGACACCGACCCGGACTTCACCCGGCGGGCGCTGCGCGCCATCGAGGAGACCAGCCGCCGCGCCATGGACGACCTGGACCACGTGCTCGGGCTGCTCCGGGAGACCGAGGACGGGCGGGCGCCCGCACCCACCGTGCCGCAGGCCACCCTGGACGGGCTGGACCGGCTGGTCGCCGACACCCGGGCCGCCGGGCTGGCCGTGGACTCCCGGGTCAGCGGGGCGCTGGCCGACCTGCCCGCCGTGGTGTCCCGGGAGGGATACCGGATCGTGCAGGAGAGCCTGACCAACGCGGCCCGGCACGGCCGGGGGCCGGTGCAACTGCGGGTGGCCCTACCCGATGGAGGTCTGGAGATCGAGCTGGTCAACGGGCTGCGCGGCACCACCGGGCCGGGTGGCGGCGGGCGCGGCCTGGACGGCATGCGGGAGCGGGTGCTGCTGCTCGGCGGGCAGCTCACCGCCGGCCCGGAGGGCGACCGCTGGCGGGTCCGGGCCACCCTGCCGGCGCCGAGGGGGGAGACCGGGTGACCATCGACGTGCTGATCGTCGACGACGACGAGCTGATCCGGGTCGGCCTGCGGGCGATCGTGGACGCCCAGCCGGACCTGCGGGTGGTCGGCGAGGCCGCGGACGGCGCCGAGGTGCCGCCGCTGGTGGCGAAGCTGCGCCCGCGGGTGGTGCTCATGGACGTCCGGATGCCCGCCATCGACGGCATCCAGGCCACCCGGCGGCTGCTGGCCGCCTCCGCCGACCCGCCCCGGGTCCTGGTGGTCACCACGTTCGCCAACGACGAGTACGTCTACGAGGCGTTGCGCGCCGGCGCCAGCGGCTTCCTGCTCAAGCGGGCCCGCCCGGCCGAGGTGGTGGAGGCGATCCGGGTGGTGGCGGCCGGCGAGTCACTGCTGTTCCCGGCGGCGATCCGCCGGCTCGCCGGCGCGTACGGCGGCCGGGGCTCCGACGGGCTGCGGGCGGCCCGGCTCACCGAGCGGGAGGGCGAGGTGCTGCGGCTGATGGCCTCCGGGCTGTCCAACCCGGAGATCGCCGACCGGCTGGTGGTCGGCGTGGAGACGGTCAAGACGCACGTCGGCAACGTGCTGGCCAAGCTGGGCGTGCGCGACCGGACCCAGGCGGTGATCGCCGCGTACGAGTCGGGTTTCGTGGTGCCGACCGGCTGACCGCTCCCTCCGGTGGGGGAGGCGGTCCACCCCGGCGCGGGAGGGATCCGAGGCCCGGCCGGCCGAGGCTGAGGGCATGACGACAACGACCGTTTCCCCACCCCCTCGGGCCGCCCGGACGCGGCTCGACCTGGCCGCCCCGCTCGCCGCCGCCTGGCTCGGCGGCTGGGGCGTGCTCGCCCTGTTCTCGACGCTGACCGGCGTCGGCTACCCGTTCGGCGCCAACGACCCGCACGGCGGCGACGTCAGCCTGCTCCGGCTGGTGCCGGTGGACGTCGGCGCCCCACTCCTCGCCGGGGTGCTGCTGCTCGCGGCGGTCGCGGCGCTCGCCATGAGCGGCCCGGCGACGGTACGCCGGCCCGGCCTGCCCCGCACGCTGCTGCTCGGCTACGGCTGGGCGGTCGCCTTCGCGCTGACCGTGGTCGTCCCGGACGCCCGGGTGCTGGTCGTGCTCGGCTACCTGCCGATGCTGATCATCGGCGCACCGTTCGGCTGGCCGCCGGTCGACTACGGGCAGGTCTTCGACTGGCCGCTGGCCGCCCGGTGCGCCGCGCTCGTCGGCGGCCTCCTGCTGGCCGGGGCGTTGCTGCTCTGGCAGCGGCGGACCGCCGGTGCCTGCTCGGCCTGCGGGCGGGACGACGACGAGCGGGGCTGGATTTCACCCGCGTCGGTCGCCCGCTGGGGGCGCTGGGCCGCCTACACCGCCGCCGTCATCCCGTTCTGCTACGCCCTCACCCGGTTCGCCTGGGCGGCCGGCATCCCGCTGGGCATCTCCCGGGACTTCCTCGCCGAGATGCAGGAGACCGGGCTGGTCTGGGCCGGGGCAGGGCTGGGCGGATTCGCCACCGTCGGGGCGATCCTCACCCTCGGGCTGGTCCGCCCCTGGGGCGAGCGGTTCCCCCGCTGGATGGTGGGTCTGGCCGGCCGGCGGGTGCCGATCAGGCTGGCGGTCGTCCCCGCGACGCTGGTCGCGGTGTCGGTGACGGCGGCCACGCTCGGGCTGATGAGCAACCCTGACTTCTGGCGGATGACCGGCGGGTTCAGCCTCGCCTCGGCGCCGATGCTGCTCTGGCCCCTCTGGGGCGTCGCGCTCGGGGCGGCCACCCTGGCGTACCACCTGCGGCGGCGGGGCGCCTGCGCCCGCTGCGGGCGGCCCGACCCCCGTCCGTGACGGTCCGGCCGTCCGGAAGGCGGCGCGCGGTCACCCGGCCGAGATAGCGTGGGTCGGGTGACTGCGCCCAACCAGGTTCCCCCGGTCCCGCCCGTCGACCTGCCCGGCACGCTCGGCGAGCTGCGGGCCTCCGGCCACGACTACCGCACGGTCAAGCAGGAACTCCGCGACAACCTCCTCGCCCGGATGCGCGCCGGCGAGGAGCGCTTCCCCGGCATCGTCGGCTACGAGGACACGGTGCTGCCCGAGGTCGAGCGGGCCCTGCTCGCCGGCCACGACATGGTGCTGCTCGGCGAACGCGGCCAGGGCAAGACCCGGCTGATCCGCTCGCTCGGCGCGCTGCTCGACGAGTGGACCCCGGTGATCCCCGGCTCGGTGCTCAACGAGCACCCGATGCACCCGCTCACCCCGGCGTCCCGCGCCCTGGTCGCCGAGCGCGGCGACGACCTGCCGATCGGCTGGCTGCACCGCTCGATGCGGTACGGCGAGAAGCTCGCCACCCCGGACACCAGCGTCGGCGACCTGATCGGCGACGTCGACCCGATCCGGCTCGCCCAGGGGCGTACCCTCGGCGACCCGGAGACCATCCACTTCGGACTCGTGCCCCGCACCAACCGGGGCGTCTTCGCCGTCAACGAGCTGCCCGACCTGGCCGAACGGATCCAGGTGGCGCTGCTCAACGTGCTGGAGGAGCGGGACATCCAGGTCCGCGGCTACCAGCTCCGGCTGCCGCTGGACCTGCTCCTGGTGGCCAGCGCCAACCCGGAGGACTACACCAACCGGGGCCGGATCATCACCCCGCTCAAGGACCGCTTCGGCGCGGAGATCCGCACCCACTACCCGCTCGACCTGGAGCTGGAGCTGGCCCTGATCCGGCAGGAGGCCGACCTGGTCGCCACCGTCCCCGAGCACGTGCTGGAGGTGCTCGCCCGGTTCGCCCGCGCCGTCCGCGAGTCGCCGTCCGTGGACCCGCGCTCCGGCGTCTCCGCCCGGTTCGCCATCGCCGCCGCCGAGACCGTCGCCGCCGCCGCGCTGCGCCGCGCCGGCCTGCTGGCCACCTCCGCCCAGGAAGCTCCGGTCGCCCGGGTCGGCGACGCCGTCTCGGTGACCTCCACCCTGCGCGGCAAGGTCGAGTTCGAGAGCGGTGAGGAGGGGCGGGAGATCGAGGTCCTCGGCCACCTGCTGCGGACCGCCACCGCCGAGGCGTTCCGGGACCGGCTGGCCGGGCTGGACCTCTCCGGGTTCACCGCGCTCGTTGCCGAGGGCGGCGAGATCGAGACCGGCGAGCTGGTCTCCTCGGCCGAACTGCTCCGCCAGGTCGGCACCGTGCCTGGGCTGGCCAAGGTGCTCGACCGGCTCGGCCTCGGCGACGCGCCCACCCCCGCGGAGGCCGCCGCCGGCATCGAGTTCGTCCTGGAAGGGCTGCACCTCACCCGCCGCCTGGGCAAGGACGTCACGGAGTCCGGGCGCACCGTCTACGGCGGCCGGGGCTGACCATGGCCGGCAACCGGTTCCGGTACGGGCAGTGGCGCGGCGGGCCCGACCCGCTCGCCCCGCCGTACGACGTACGCGCCGCGGTGGACGCGGTCGGCGCAGAGGTCCTCGCCGGCGGCAGCCTGCGGGAGTCGCTGCGCGACCTGCTGCGACGCGGACCGCAGGGGCGGGGCGGCCTGGACGACCTGGCCGCCCGGGCCCGCCGGCTGCGCCGGGAGGCGCTGCGCCGGGGCGACCTGGACGGCGCGGTGACCCGCGCCCAGGCGCTGCTCGACCAGGCCCTCGCCGCCGAGCGGGAGGAGCTGCGCGGGCGGGACGGCGACGACGCCCGGTTCGCCGAGGCGGTGCTGGACAACCTGCCCCGCTCGACCGCCCGGGCCGTCGAGGAGCTGTCCGGCTACGACTGGGCCAGCGACGAGGCGCGGCAGAGCTACCAGCGGATCCTCGACGGGCTACGCGGCGACGTGCTGGAGCAGCGCTTCGCCGGCCTGCGCGACGCGGCGCGGGCCGCCGCCGACCCGGCCACCCAGCGGCAGCTCGCCGAGATGATGCGCGACCTCAACGACCTGCTCGCCCGGCACGCCCGGTCGGAGGACACCACCGACGCGTTCGCCGAGTTCATGCGCCGGCACGGCGAGTTCTTCCCGGAGCGGCCGAAGGACGTCGACGAGCTGGTGGACGTGCTGGCCCGGCGCTCGGCGGCCGGCGAGCGGCTGATGCGGTCGCTCTCCGACCGGCAGCGCGAGGAGCTGGCCGGGCTGATGCGCCAGTCCCTCGGCGAGCAGTTGGCCGGGGAGCTGTCCCAGCTCGACGCCCACCTGCGGTCGCTGCGCCCCGACCTGAACTGGCAGCGCGGCGAACGGGTCCGCGGCGACCAGCCGCTCGGCTACGGCGAGGCCACCGGCGCGCTCGGCGAGATCGCCGAGCTGGACGAGCTGCTCGACTCCCTCGACCAGGACCACCCCGGCGCCACCCTCGACGACGTCGACGTCGACGCGGTCGCCCGGACGCTGGGCCGGGACGCCGCCGACGACGTACGCCGGCTGCGGGAACTGGAACGCGAGCTGCGCCGGCAGGGCTGGGTGACCCGGGACGCCGAAGGGCTGACGCTCAGCCCGAAGGCGCTGCGCCGGCTCGCCGGGACCGCCCTGCGCCGGGTCTTCGCCGACCTGACCGCCGGTCCTCGCGGCCAGCACGACCTGCGCTCCGCGGGCGCGGCCGGCGAGGTGAGCGGCGCCTCCCGGCAGTGGGAGTACGGCGACGAGCAGCCCATCGACGTGGTGCGCACCCTCACCCGCGCGGTCCGCCGCGCCGGCCCCGGGGTGCCGGTGCAGCTCGCGGTCGAGGACTTCGAGGTGATGGAGACCGAGCGGCGGGCGTCGGCGGCGGTGGCCCTCTGCGTCGACCTGTCGTACTCGATGATCTCCCAGGGGCGCTGGGGGCCGATGAAGCAGACGGCGCTGGCCCTGTCGCACCTGATGGCGACTCGCTTCCCGCAGGACGCCCTGCAGATCGTCGGGTTCGGCCGCGAGGCCATGCCGCTGACCCAGCAGGAGCTGGCCGCGGTAGAGCCGGACATGGAGCAGGGCACCAACCTCCAGCACGCGCTGCGGCTGGCCGGGCGGCACCTGCGCCGGCACCCCGGCGCCGAGCCGGTGGTGCTGGTGGTCACCGACGGCGAGCCCACCGCTCACCTCGACCCGGAGGACGGCGAGGCGTACTTCCACTGGCCGCCGCTGCCGGAAACCATCGAGGCGACCATCCGCGAGGTGGACAAGCTGACCCGGTACGGCGCCACGCTCAACCTGTTCATGCTCGGCGACGACCCGGGCCTGCGCCGCTTCGTGGACGCGGTGGCCCGCCGCTCCAAGGGCCGGATGTTCACCCCCGACCTCGACGACCTGGGCGAGTACGTCGTCTCCGACTACCTCCGCGCCCGCCGCGGCCCCCGCTGACCGCTTGATCCACTCCGACTCGGAATGGTGGCGGTGTCCGGGTGAGCCGGACACCGCCACCTGGCCGGGCCTCCGCGCCACGGCTGCTTGATCGACTCCGGCTCGGCGTGGTGGGTGTCCGGGTGGGCCGGACACCGCCACTTGGCGGGGCGCCTCCGCGCCGCACGGCTGCTTGATCCACTCCTGCTCGGCGTGGTGGGGGTGTCCGGGTGAGCCGGACACCGCCACCTGGCCGGGCCTCCGCGCCACGGCTGCTTGATCGACTCCTGCTCGCCGAGGTGGCGGTATCAGCGCGTGCCTAATGCCCCCACCTCGGCGATCTGGAGTCGATCACGCCCGTTCGGCCGGCCGCCCGGTGGGCGGGGCCGTTGCCGAGCTGGCAGGCCAGGGGCGGACCCCGTTCTGGGGTGAATGTCCGGTTCCCGCCCGTGCTTCGGCGATGAGTGGAACGCCATGTATGTCTCCGCCGGCCGGTGACCTCCATAGCGTTCCACCGACGGGGTCGGCCTGGGCGGGGTGTCCGGTTCGTGGGTGGTCGGCGGCACTCTGACGGCGGAATGGCGGGCGGCCGGGGGTCGTTGTATCCGGGTGAACGGCCGAGGAAGACGCCCCGCCCAGCGGGGTGACCGGCCCCCAGGGGCTGCCCGCCGAGGTCGGTGCGCTGAGCCGGGAATGATGGTGGGCGGCCGGTCGTTGTACATGGTCCCGGCGCGACGAAGCGGCCTCCGGCCCCGCGCGCTGGATGATCCCCCAAGACTTTCGCTCGACCCCCCAAGGACTTTTTGAGCGCCTGACGGTGCTTGCGCACACCCCCCAGCCGACCCCCGTCGGCGTGTGTGCGCCAACCCCCGAATGGAGCTAACCCCCATGAACACGATGCTGCGTAAGAGCGTGCTCGGTATTGCTGGTCTGGCTTTCACCGGTGGTGTGTTCGCCGGTCCGATCGCCGCCCACGCCGAGCCGGTGCACGACAGCAAGCCGGCTGCGGTGGCGGTGCAGGGTGACAAGCTGATCCCGCACGGTGTGCAGGGCGCCCAGTCGAAGATCGCTCTGAACGACGAGCAGACCGCCAACGCCAAGGCGATCATCGCCGCGACGAAGAAGGCCGGTCTCCCGGAGCGGGCCGCGGTCATCTCGATCGCCACCAGCCTGCAGGAGTCGAAGCTGGAGAACCTGGGCCACCTCGGCGACAAGAATGACCATGACTCGCTGGGCCTGTTCCAGCAGCGCCCGTCGAGCGGTTGGGGTTCGCCGGAGCAGATCACCGACCCCGAGTACTCGACGCTTGCGTTCCTGAAGGGTCTGAAGCAGGTCGACGGCTGGCAGGACATGCCGCTGACCGACGCCGCGCAGACCGTGCAGGTCTCGGCCTACCCGGACGCCTACGCCCAGTGGGAGCGGCAGGCCGCCGACATCGTCGCCCACAACTGGAACAGCTGATACAAGCAAACAACGCTGGCCGGCACCCCGACACGGGTGCCGGCCAGCGGCGTTTCCGGATCTTGGCGACTTGCTCTCAGCAAGCAGCGAACGGCAACTCGCCGAGATCAAGAGCGGCGAAACGCCCCGTCCGGGTGAAGAGGGCGGCGTAACCGCGGTGCGGTTGTCGGGAGCGGGGGTTGGATGCGGGCATGGACGAGGTGGACGCCGCGGCGCTGCGGCGGGCGTACGAGTCGGTGCTCGCGGAGGTGGACGCGGGCGGGTTCGGGCCGCCCCCCGACGGGGAGTTGAGCGCCGAGCAGATCGTGGCGCACCTCGCCGCCAGCGACGAGCTGATGAGCGAGGCGACCGAGGCGGTGCTGGTCGGCTCGCCGTTCGCCTACTACGACCTGGAGACCATCCACCGGCCGCAGCTCGACGCGCTGGTCTCGGAGTGCGGCGGGCTGGACGGGCTGGCCACCCTGCTCCGGGCCACCAGCCAGAAGCTCTGCACGCTCGCCGAGCGGCTCGGCCCGGCAGCCGAGACGCCGGTCGACACCGTGCTGCGGGAGGGCTTCGACCTGGACGTGGATGAGTCCCTGCCCTGGGGTCGGGCCCTCGACCTGCACACCCGAGTCCATCTGCCCATGCACCTGGCCCAGCTCCGCGCCCTCCGCCGGCAACCCCACCTCGCCTGAACCCGCCGAGCCGCAATCACACCGACCCACCCCACCGCGCCTGACCCCATCGAGCCGCAATCGCACCGACCCACCCCACGCGCGGAGTCGCTGCCGAGTAACCACCGGGTCCCGGGCGTCGGAGGCAGCCGAGGGTCAGGGGACGGGGCGGAAGCTGCGGCGGTAGGCCGTCGGGGCGACCCCGACCCGGGAGTGGAAGTGCTGGCGGAGGGCGGCGGTGGTGCCGAAGCCGGCGTGCCGGGCGATCTGGTCGACGGTCAGGTCGGTGGTCTCCAGCAGCAGCCGGGCGTGCTCGGTGCGCTGCTGGAGCAGCCACTGCGCCGGGCTGAGCCCGGTCTCGGAGCGGAAGTGCCGGGTGAAGGTGCGGACGCTCATCCGGGCGTGCGCGGCCAGCTCGCGCAGCGCGACCGGCTCGTGCAGCCGCTGCCGGGCCCACTCGCGGGTGGCCGCCGTGCCGGTCTCCGCCGTCCGGGGCACCGGGCGCTCGATGTACTGGGCCTGGCCGCCCTCCCGCCACGGCGGCACCACGCAGCGCCGGGCCGACCGGTTGGCCACCGCGCTGCCGTGGTCGGTCCGGATGACGTGCAGGCAGAGGTCGATGCCGGCGGCCACCCCGGCCGAGGTGAGCACCCCGTCGTCGTCGATGAAGAGCACGTCCGGGTCGAGGTCGACACCCGGGTGGAACCGGCGGAAGCGGTCCGCGTACGCCCAGTGGGTGGTGGCCCGGCGGCCGTCGAGCAGGCCGGCGGCGGCCAGCACGAAGGCGCCCGTGCAGATCGACATGATCCGGGCGCCGCGATCGTGGGCTGCCCGCAGTGCCGCTGCCACCTCCGAGTCCAGCGTGCCGTCGGCCAGCGGCGGGCCGGCGTGGATGCCGGGGACGATCACCGTGTCGGCGGAGTCCAGCAGCTCCAGGCCGTGGTCGGGGAGCACCTGGAAGCCGGCGGTGCTGCGGACGGGTCGCCCGCCGGGGGTGCAGGTCTCGACGGCGTAGAGCGGGGTCAGGTCCGCCGCGCGGGCGGTGCCGAAGACCTGGGCCGGGGTGCCGAGGTCCAGGCCGACCACGTCGTCGAGGGCGAGGACGGCGATGCGGTGCGGGGTCATGGCCCGATTATTGCGCATGATGGCTTTCCGGCCACTCGTCGCGTCGTCCCGCCCCGCCGAGACTCGGAGCGTGACCCGACACCGTCTGCATCCGGCCTGGCTCGTGGCCGGCGTCTCGTTCGTCGCCCTGGTCGGCGCCGCCGGCTTCCGCGCCACCCCCGGGGTGCTGCTGCACCCGCTGCACGCCGAGTTCGGCTGGCCCCTGGCGACCATCTCCGCCGCCGTCTCGGTCAACCTCATGCTCTACGGGCTCACCGCCCCGTTCGCCGCCGCGCTGATGGACCGGTTCGGCATCCGCCGGGTGGTCGCCGGCGCGCTGGTGCTGGTCGCCCTGGGCAGCGCGCTGACCGTGGGGATGACCGCGAGCTGGCAGCTGATCCTCTGCTGGGGCGTGCTGGTCGGGCTGGGCACCGGCTCGATGGCGCTGGCCTTCGTGGCGACGGTCACCGGGCGCTGGTTCGTCAAGCGCCGGGGCCTGGTCACCGGCGTGCTGACCGCGGGCGGGGCCGCCGGCCAGCTGGTCTTCCTCCCGCTGGTCGCCGTGCTGGTGCGCGACCACGGCTGGCGGCTGGCGGCGCTGGTGGTGGCCGGGGCCGCGCTGGCGGTCGTACCGCTGGTGGTGTGGCTGCTCCGCGAGCACCCGGCGGATCTCGACCTGCCCGCCTACGGCGCGACCGAGGTGGTGCCCCCGGCGCCGCCGGCCGGCGGGGCGGCGGCCCGGGCGGTCGGCGCGCTCGCCGCCGCCGCGCGGACCCGGCCGTTCTGGCTGCTCGCCGGTGGCTTCGCGATCTGCGGCGCGACCACCAACGGCCTGGTCGGCACCCACTTCGTGCCGGCGGCGCACGACCATGGCATGGCGGAGACCACCGCGGCGGGCCTGCTCGCCCTGGTCGGGCTCTTCGACATCGTCGGCACTGTCGCCTCCGGCTGGCTGACCGACCGGGTGGACAGCCGGCTGCTGCTCGGCGCCTACTACGCGCTGCGCGGTGCCTCGCTGCTGGTGCTGCCGAGCCTCTTCGCGGGCTCCGCCCGGCCCAGCATGCTGGTCTTCATCGTCTTCTACGGCCTGGACTGGGTGGCCACCGTGCCGCCCACGGTGGCGCTGTGCCGGGAGTGGTTCGGCGCGTCCGGCGCGGTGGTCTTCGGCTGGGTGTTCGCCGCCCACCAGGTCGGCGCGGCGGTCGCCGCCACCGGGGCCGGCCTGGTGCGCGACCGGCTCGGCGACTACGCCACCGCCTGGTACGTGGCGGGCGCCCTGTCGATCGGCGCGGCCGGGCTCTCGCTGCTGCTGCGCCGCCGCGGCGACGAGCCGGCGTTCGCGCTCCCCGTGGCGGTCGGCCGCCGGGCCTGGAGCTACCGGGGCTGACCGGTCAGCCGACCGCCCACTGCTGCTCCGGAGCGCCGTTGCAGGGGGCCTGTTCGAGTTGGCTCCCGGCCTCGGTGCGGGCGTCGTCGACCTGTGCGCACTTGCCGCTGTGCACGGCGACCAGCAGCACCGGGCCGGACCCGGCCGGCTGGAGCTTCCACTGCTGGTTGGCCTGGCCGTTGCAGGACCACTGCACCAGGTCCGTGCCGTCGTCGGTGCCCTGCCCGTACACGTCGAGGCACTTGCCGCTGGCCGCGTTGACCAGGACGTAGGTGTCGGCGGCGACCGGGGTGACCACCCACTGCTGTTCCGGCCCGCCGGTGCAGTCGGCCAGCGCGGCGTTCGCGCCCTCCGGGTCCTCGCCGGTCACCCCGAGGCAGAGCCCGGAGGGCACGCCGCGGACCACCTTCGGGGTGGCCGCGGGGGCCGCCGGTGTGGTCGGCGCGGCGCTCGGCGAGGCCGCCGCCGTGGTGGGGGCGGCCGCCGTCGTGGCCGCGGCCGGGCTCGACTCGCTGGCCGCCGGGGTCGGCACGGCCGCCGCCGGCACCACCGGCTGGTCGCCGCCGCCGCCGAGGACGCCGGTGGCGAAGAAGACCCCCAGGAGTACGCCGACCACGGCGACGCCCAGCGCGATCCGCATCAGCGGGTCCTGCGGCAGCCCGCGGCGGGCCGGCCGGCGGCCGCCGTAGACGGTGCCGGAGGGGTCGGTGTGTGGGTCGGCCATGGGGGCATCCTGGCCCACCGGGCCCGTCGAGAGCCAGTCGCCCCGGCCGCGGGGTGACTCAGTCGACGACCCGGACGTCCTTCCAGAACGCCACCCGGTCGCGCACCATCTCGGCCTCCGGCTTGGGGTCGGGGTAGTACCAGACCGCGTCCGGGCTGGTCGCGCCCGCGTGTTCGAGCGTGTAGTAGGAGGCGGTGCCCTTCCACGGGCAGACCGTGTGGGTGTCGGACTCGCGGATCAGGTCGTCGCGCAGGGTCGTACGGGGGAAGTAGTGGTTGCCCTCGACCAGCACGGTGTCGTCGCTCTCGGCGACGACCAGGTCGTTCCAGACGGCTTTCGGCATGTCCCCAACGCTATGCCGGGCAGGGGCGTGGCGGCCACCGCTCAGCGGGCCGGTTCGGGGTCGGTGACGTCGGCGACGGTGGCGTCGAGCGCGGCGAGGGCGGCGTCGGCGTCGAGGGCGACGGCCACCCCGTGCTCGCCCGCGCCGAGGGTGATCTCCCGGCCGCGCAGCCGCTCGTCGGCGACCACCGGCCAGGCGGTGGTGGCGCCGAACGGGGTGATGGTGCCGCGCTCGTAGCCGGTGGCCGCCCGGGCCGCCTCCGCGTCCGGCATGGACATCCGGCTCACCCCGAGCAGTTGGCGCAGCTTCGGCCAGGAGATGACCCGGTCGCCGGGGGTGAGCACGAACAGGTGGTCGTCCTCGCCGCGGCGGACCACGATCGTCTTGACCACGTCGGGGACCTCGACGCCGCGCGCCGTCGCCGCCTCGGCGAGGCTCCGCACCGGGCCGTGCCGGAGCACCCGGTAGGGCAGGCCGGCGTCGTCCAGGGCGGTGAGCGCGGGGGAGGGCATGCCCGCCACGGTAACCCGCCGATCTTCGGACGGCCTCGAAAAGGCCACCGTGGACATCCCACGAATTGTCGTACCCAGGCGTAAGGTGATCTCATGCACGCTGTCCGTGATCATGAGCGGGCGGTGGACGCGCTGCGGCGCTCGTACGCCGCGGTGCCCGCCGGAGAACCCGTACGGCTGGCCAAGCGGACCTCCAACCTCTTCCGACCCCGATCCGCGCCGCGCACCCCCGGCCTGGACGTGAGCGGCCTGACCGGGGTGCTCTCCGTCGACCCGGACGCCCGGACCGCCGACGTGCAGGGCATGTGCACCTACGAGGACCTGGTCGACGCCACCCTGCCGCACAACCTCATGCCGCTGGTCGTGCCGCAGCTGCGCACGATCACCCTGGGCGGCGCGGTGACCGGGCTGGGCATCGAGTCCACCTCGTTCCGCAACGGCCTGCCGCACGAGTCGGTGACCGAGCTGGACATCCTCACCGGGTCCGGCGACCTGGTCACCGCCCGGCCGGTGGGCGAGCACGCCGACCTCTTCCGGGCCTTCCCCAACTCGCTGGGCAGCCTCGGCTACTCGACCCGGCTGCGCATCGAGCTGCAACCGGTCCGCCGCTACGTGGCGCTGCGCAACATTCGGTTCAGCCGGCTGGAGGAGCTGACCGACGCGATCGCCGAGGTGGTCGCCAAGGGCTCCTGGGAGGGCGAGCCGGTCGACGGGATGGACGGGGTGATGTTCAGCCCCGGCGAGGCGTACCTGGTGCTCGCCACGTTCACCGACGAGGCCGACGGCCGGCCGAGCGACTACACCGGTCAGGACATCTACTACCGCTCGCTGCGCCGGCGCACCCGGGACGTGCTCACCACCTACGACTACCTGTGGCGCTGGGACACCGACTGGTTCTGGTGCTCCGCCGCGTTCGGGGTGCAGCACCCGGTGGTCCGCCGGCTCTGGCCGCAGCGCTACCGGCGCAGCGACTTCTACCACCGGCTCGTCCGGCTGGAGCACCGGCACCAGGTGGCCGCCCGGGTCGACCGCTGGCGGGGCCGGCCGGCCCGGGAGCGGGTGGTGCAGGACGTGGAGATCCCGCTCGCCGGCACCGCCGACTTCCTGCGCTGGTTCGCCCAGACGGTGCGGATGACGCCGGTGTGGCTCTGCCCGCTGCGGCTGCGGGAGCCGGCCGGCCCGGGATCCGCCCGGGCCTGGCCGCTGTATCCCCTCCAACCGGGCGAAACCTATGTGAACATCGGTTTCTGGGGGAGCGTGCCGATCGCCGAGGGCGCCGCCGACGGCGACGTCAACCGGGAGATCGAGCACGCGGTGTCGGAGGCGGGCGGGCACAAGTCGCTCTACTCCGACGCGTACTACGACCGGGCGGCGTTCGACCGGCTCTACGGCGGGGAGACCTGGCGCGCCGTGAAGGAACGCTACGACCCTGACCACCGGCTCACCGGACTGTACGAGAAGGCGGTAGCGAGAGCATGAGTCTGACCGACCGAACACCCGGGGCGGCGAGTGCCCCGGCGGGACCGCCGGCGGGGGGCCGGCGGACCGGACCGACCGTGGCGGATGTGATCCGCGCGGTCACCACGGGCGACCTGCCCGTGCGCATCACCGGATACGACGGCAGCGCCGTCGGCCCGGCCGACGCGGGGATCACCCTGGCGATCCGCTCCGAACGCGGGCTGTCCTACCTGCTCACCGCCCCGGGAGACCTGGGCATGGCCCGGGCCTACGTGAGCGGCGACCTCGGGCTGGAGGGCGTCCACCCGGGCGACCCGTACGAGGCGTTGCGGGTGCTCAAGGACGAGATGCCGCTGCGGATGCCGCCGGTGGCCGAGGCGCTGGCCCTGGTCAAGGGGCTCGGCTGGGAGCGACTGCTGCCGCCGCCGCCCCCGCCGCAGGAGGCCGCGCCGCGCTGGAAGCGGGTGATGAACGGGCTGCGCCACTCCCGCACCCGGGACAGCAACGCGATCTCCCACCACTACGACGTCTCCAACGCCTTCTACGAGAAGGTGCTCGGCCCGTCGATGACGTACACCTGCGCGGTCTTCCGCAGCCCCACCGACACCCTGGAGGAGGCGCAGCGCTCCAAGTACGACCTGGTCGCCGGCAAGCTGGCGCTGAAGCCGGGTATGCGGCTGCTCGATGTCGGCTGCGGCTGGGGCGGCATGGTCCGGCACGCGGCCCGCGAATACGGCGTCAAGGCGCTCGGCGTGACCCTGTCGCGGGCGCAGGCCGAGTGGGCGCAGGCGGCGATCGAGCGGGAGGGGCTGGGCGACCTCGCCGAGGTGCGCCACCTGGACTACCGGGACGCCCCGCGCGAGCAGTTCGATGCGATCTCCTCGATCGGGCTGACCGAGCACATCGGGGTGCGCAACTACCCGGCCTACTTCGGGGCGTTGCGCAGCCGCCTCAAGCCCGGCGGCCGCCTGCTCAACCACTGCATCACCCGGGCGGACAACCGGGCCCCGCATCGCTCCGGCGCGTTCATCGACCGGTACGTCTTCCCGGACGGCGAGCTGGCCGGCCCGGGCCGGCTGATCAGCGAGATCCACGACGCCGGGCTGGAGGTGCACCACGAGGAGAACCTGCGCAAGCACTACGCGCTGACCCTGGCCGGCTGGTGCCGCAACCTCGTCGAGCACTGGGACTTCTGCGTCGACGAGGTCGGCCCGGGCACCGCCCGGGTCTGGGGGCTCTACATGGCCGGCTCCCGGATGGCCTTCGAGCGCAACGGCATCCAACTGCACCAGGTGCTCGCCACGCACAACGGTCCGCAGGGGGTGAACGGTTACCCGCTGCGTCCCGACTGGACGCCCTGACGGGTTCCGATCCCACGAGAGGCCGCGCGGTCCGCGCGGCCTCTCGTCGTGAAACCGGGCGGTCCGGCCGGTCAACCTCCGGGCGTGTCCCGTCGTCCTTGGTGACGACGAGAGGAGAGCCGGTGTGGCGGAAGAAACGCTTCGACGGGCTGGAGGTCCTCGTCGCCGAGCGGGGCGATGCCCTGCTCGCGACGGCGGTGCTGCTGACCGGTAGCCGCGTCGCCGGGGAGGACCTGGTGCAGGCGGCGCTGGAACGGCTGATGCGGAACTGGCACCGGGTGCACGGCGACCCGGAGGGCTACCTGCGCCGCACCCTGTACCACCTGGCGGTGGACCGGTGGCGGCTGCGCCGGCGCCGGCCGGAGGTGCTGGCGGAGGTCGAACCGCCGGGCCAGCCGGACGGCACCGACGTGCTGCACCTGCGGCAAGCGCTCGTGCAGGCGCTCGGCCTGCTGCCGCCCCGGCAGCGCGCCGTGCTCGTGCTCCGCTACTGGGAGCAGTTGAGCGAGGCGGAGGCCGCCGAGCTGCTCGGCTGCTCGGTCGGCACGGTCAAGTCGACCGCCTCCCGGGGGCTCACCCGGCTACGTGAACTCACCGCCGACTGGGCGCTCGAAGGCGCCGGGATGAACGGAGCACGCAGATGACCACCGACCTCGAGGACCAGCTCATTGCCGGGATGCGGGACCGGGTGACCGGCCTGACGCCCACCCGTGACGTGCTCGGCGCGGCCACCCGCCGGCACCGGCGGCGCACCGCCCTGCACCGCACCGCGTACGCGGCCGGGGTGGTCGGGGTGGCCGGGGCGGTGACCGCGGTGGTGACCGTGGGCGGCGGGACGCCGGCCGGCGACGGCGGCGCGCCAGCACCGGTCGTGGCCGGTCCCGCGACGGCGGCCGGCGACGCGCCGCGGATGCGGCTCGCGGCCGCGGCCGCGGCCAGCCAGAACGTGAGCTACCGGGTGAAGATCACCACCAGGGACGGGTCCGCCAAGCCGGGGAAGCTGTCCGCGTGGGTGGCCGACACGTGGGTCACCGAGGGTGCCTTCGACCCGGCGACCGACACCGGCTACTGGAACTCGCCGTGGGAGGGAAAGTCGCGTCCCTCCGTGGTGTCGGGCTGGTCGGGGGAGAAGCTGGTCGGCGGGGTCCGGTACCGCGCCGCGATCGACGGCAGCGACCGGAGCGGCCGGAAGCTCGCCTGGTCGCGGGAGGAGGGCCGGTACGACCACCTCGACCTCGACACGGCGATGGGCGGCAGCCTGGGCGCCTCGGCGAGCCCCGAGGAGCTGTTCCGGGTGCTGGGCCAGGCCGGTGCCACGGTGACGGAGAGGTCATCCGGGGTCTACCACTTCGAACTCGCGCTGACGAAGCCGTCCCCGGAGGTCCTGGCCGACAGGTTCGAGGGTGAGGTGCGGATCGGGGCGGACGACCGGATCGCCCGGGTCTCCTACGACCGGACCAGCAGGCCGGCGCGGGACAACCACACCTGGCACCTGGCGGTGGTCATCGAGTTCTCGGGCTACGGCCTGCCGGTGAAGGTGGAGCCACCGGCCCACGTCATCGTCCTGGGCAAGTAGGCCGCACGAAAGGCCGCGCGATCCGCGCGGCCTTTCGTCGAACCCATTGACAAAGAAGTTTTGTACGTTCAAACTGATTTTGCCATGAGAGACGTCCTGTACCTGGAACAGCGCGAGCAGGCCGAAGCCCTGCTCAAGCCGCAGCGCATCGAGGTGCTGCGGCAGCTCGCCGAGCCCCGCACCTGCACCGAGATCGCCACCCGGCTGGGGCAGACGCCGCAGCGCGTCTACTACCACGTCAAGCAACTGGTCGCCGCCGGGCTGGCCGAGCAGGTCGCCGAGCGGCGGGTGCGCGGCATCAGCGAGGGCATCTACCAGGCCGTCGCCCGGTCCTACTGGCTCTCGCCCCGGCTGGTCGGCCGGATCGGCGGGGCACGCCGGGCGCAGGACGAGCTGAGCCTGGGATACCTGCTCGACCTCATGGAGGAGGTCCAGGCCGACATCGCCGCGCTGGACCGCACCGCACCCGAACTGCCGTCGATCGGGGTCTCCGGCGAGATCCGGGTCCCCGCCGAGCGGCGGCAGGAGTTCCTGCACGACCTGCAGTCGACGCTGCAGGACCTGTTCACCCGCTACGGCGGCGCCGAGGGAGACGCCTTCAAACTCGCCGTGGCCTGCTACCCGAAGGACGAAAACCATGAGTGACCTGCTGACCGTCCGGGCCCGCCTCGCCGCACCCGTCGAGACCGTGCGCCGCGCGCTGACCGACCCGGCCGAGGTGCGCGTCTGGCTCGCCGAGCACGCCGAGGTCGACCTGCCGCGGCGCTACGCGTTCTGGGGCCGCTACACGCCCGAGGGCGACGCCCCGCACCAGCGCCTGCTGCACGCCGACGAGCGGACGCTGCGCTTCGCCTGGACGCTCGACGGGGTGGAGACCACCACCGAGTTCGAGCTGACGCCGGAGGACGGCAGCACCGTGCTGACCCTGCGGCAGAGCCACTTCAGCTTCGAGGAGGCGATGAGCGGCAGCAGCATCCGGGGCGTCCTGCAGACCTTCTGGGCGCTCGCGATCGCCAACCTCAACGCCCACCTGGAGGGGCGTCCGCTGCTGCCGCGCACCGACTTCACCTCCGCCGACCTGCGCGGCGAGGTGCTGATCGACGCGCCGATGGACAAGGTGTGGACCTCGCTGACCAACTCGGAGCAGGCCAGCGCCTGGTTCGGCTTCCCCATCGGCATCGAGCCCTGGGTGGGCGGCCGCTACGCCATGGGCGGCTTCGACGCCGGCTACGCGGCCAAGGTGGTCGACCTCACGCCGGGCCGGGCGCTCTCCGTCGACTGGGGCCCGACCGGCGTCAGCACCTGGGAACTGGCCGAGTCCGGCGGCCGGACGAAGCTGACCTTCGTGCAGTCCGGCTTCGACGAGAGCAACCCGCCGTACGCGGCCTGGACCGGGAGCGTGGCCGGGCTCGCCGAGCTGCGCCGCTTCCACGAGGTGGCCGACTGGCAGCCGATCTGGCTCGACGTGGAGATGCCGAGCAACGCCTGAGCCGCGGTGCGGTCAAGGTCAAGAGGGGCCCCTTCTTAACGCCTCAGGTGTAGGAGGGGCCCCTCCTGACGCTTCACGGCGACAGCTCGGCGGCCCGGCGGAGCAGTGCCCGCCGCTCCGGGTCGGAGCGGACCGCGTCGGCGGCGGCCCGGAACAGCACGGCGGCGCGTACCGGGTCGCCGCGGCGGGCGGTCAACTCGGCCTCGGCGGCCGTCGCCGGCGGGTAGTCGTCCAGCGCCCCGCCCTCCCGGGCCTCGGCGAGCAGGGCCAGCCCGGCGTCGGGGCCGTACGCGTACCCGTGGGCCACCGCCCGGTTGAGCCGCACCACCGGGGTCGGGTGCACCTGGGCCAGCGCGTCGTAGCAGCGGGCGATGGCCGGCCAGTCGGTCTCGGCGGCGGTCGGGGCGGTGGCGTGCGCGGCGGCGATCCGGGCCTGGAGGGCGTACGGGCCGTCGCCGGCCCGGTCCAGCAGCGCGACGCCCTCGGCGATGGCGGCCGGGTCCCACCGGGTGCGGTCCTGCTGGTCGAGGGTGAGCAGGTCGCCGGCCGGGTCGCGGCGGGTCGCCCAGCGGGAGTGGTGCAGCAGGAACAGGGCGAGCAGCCCGGCCGCCTCGGGCTGGTCCGGTAGCAGCGTGTGCAGCAGCCGGGCCAGCCGGATCGCCTCGGCGGCGAACGCCGGCTCGCCGTCGGCGTCGTACCCCCGGGTGAAGAGCAGGTAGAGCACGCCCAGCACGCCCGGCAGGCGCTCGACCAGCGCGGGCCCGGTCGGCACCCGGTACGGGACGCCGGCTGTGGCGATCCGGGTCTTGGCCCGGGTGAGCCGTCGGGTCATGGTCGACTCGGTGACCAGGAAGGCGCGGGCGATGTCGGCGGTCGGCACGCCGGCCACCGTGCGCAGGGTCAACGCGACCCGGGCCTCCAGCGCCAGCGCCGGGTGGCAGCAGGTGAAGATGAGCCGGAGCCGGTCGTCCACCACGTCTCCCTCCGGTCGCGCGGGTGCGGGGTCGGTGAGCAGCGCCAGGTCGCGCAGCTTGCGGCGTTCCACGGTGGCCCGGCGCAGCACGTCCACGGCCCGGTTGCGCGCGGTGGTCATGAGCCACCCGCCGGGGTTGTCCGGCACGCCGGTGCGGGGCCAGCGCTCCAGCGCCGCCGCGAGGGCCTCCTGGGCGCAGTCCTCGGCGAGGGTCCAGTCGCCGGTGACGCGGATCAGGGCGGCCACGATCCGCGGGTACGCCTCGGCGCCCGCGTCGGCGACCGCCCCGGCCGCGTCGGTCATCCGGATCAGTCCTCGACCAGCGGACGCAGCTCGATGCGCCCGGCGTACGCCATCGGGTGGGCGCGGGCCACCTCGACGGCCTCGTCCAGGTCGGCGCACTCCAGCAGGTCGAAGCCCACGATGACCTCCTTGGTCTCGGCGAACGGGCCGTCGCTCAGCAGCAGTTCGCCGTCGCGGACCCGGACGGTGGTGGCGGCCGACGCAGGCGCGAACCGGCTGCCGGTCAGCCGCTGGCCGTTGGCGTCCCGCTCGGCCACCCACTTCTCGATGTCGGGCGCCGCGTCCGGGTTCCGGTCGGGCTGGGTGTCGGTGCAGACGAGCATCATGTACTTCATCGCTTCACTCCTGTCGGTCGTGCCTTCATCCACCCTGACGAACACCGGCCGCGCATCCGGACAGCGGCGGCAGAAATTTTTGGTGGTGATTTTCGGGGCCCGGCGGGGTAATGCCGGGCGATGTTCTTCATCTTCGGGCTCCGGACCAAGGTCGACCGGTCCGGCGTGGTCACCCAGGTCTGTCGCAACTGCGGCAACCGGGCCGCCCAGGTCATCACCCGGCGGGCCACGAAGTTCACCCTCTTCTTCATCCCGTTGATCCCGGTGCGCACCCGCTACGCGCAGCAGTGCACGTTCTGTGGCGCGCAGTACGACGTCTCCCGGGCCGAGGCCGAGCGCCTCCCGGTCGGCTGACCGTGGCGCGCTTCCTCTGCTGGCTGATCGGCCGCCAGCCGGTCACCCCGCCGGCCGCGCCGGTGCACACCGTCTCCCGGCCGCCCTGCACGCCCGGTCGCCGGCACCGCCGCCGCACCCGGCCCACGGCCGGCGCCCAGTCACCCCGCTCCCCCTGGAACCGCTCCGCCGGCCGCTGACCCCGCTCCGGCCCGACGGTCAGAAGGAAACCCTTCTCGACCGCCGGCGTCAACAGGGGGCCCGTCCTTCCACCGCTAGGGTGGGCTGTCGTGACGGAGACCGCGCAGCGCCTGGCCGAGATCCGGGGTGGCGTGCCGCCCCGGCGGCACAACGCCCGCACCATCGCCGCGCTGACCGGCAACCCCGGCTGCACCCGCCGCGCCGTGCTGGACAGCGCCGGGGTCGACAAGCCGAAGCTGGCCGAGCGGATCGGCTTCCCGGCCCGGTTCGGTCAGTCCCGCTTCGCCATCACCCGCGGCAACGCGTTCGAGGCCCAGGTGAAGGCCGACGGCGGGGCGGAACTGCTGCGCCTGGTCGCGGAGCGGCTGGGCGTACCGGTGCCGGACGGCGCCACCTGGACCGACTTGGGCGGCGACGAGGACCGGCCGGAGCGGTCCCGCGCCGCGCTGACCGCGTCCGGGGACGGCCCGGCGCTCTTCGACCATCCGCTGCTCGGCCTGGACGTCGCCGGCCGCCGGGTGAACCTGGAACCGGACCTGGTGGCCGCCCGGCTCGCCGGCCGCTTCCACGTCGTGGAGATCAAGTCCTTCCCGATCATCGACGGCCAGGCCGACCCGGCCAAGGTCGCCGCGGCCGCGATCCAGTCCGCCGTCTACGTGCTGGCGCTGCGCGAGCTGCTCGCCGCCGAGGGGCAGGATCCGGACCTCGTCTCGCACGAGGTGGTGCTGGTCTGCCCGCGCGACTTCGCCAACCGGCCGGTGGCCAGCCTGCTCGACGTGCGCAAGCAGTTGCTGGTGCTGCGCCGCCAGCTCGACCGGACGGCCCGGATCGACGACCTGCTCACCGCCGTGCCGGCCGGGTTCACCGCCGACCTGACCGCCGACCCGGCCGCGCTGGCCGGCGCGCTCACCGGCGTACCGGCCAACTACGCGCCCGACTGCCTGGCCGCCTGCGAGCTGGCCTACTTCTGCCGGCACGAGGCGCGCGGCCACACCGGCGCGCTGGGCCGGCCGGTCCGCGAGGCGCTGGGCGGCGTCGCCGAGGTGGCCGACGTGCTGGCGCTCGCCGAGGGCGTTCGCGCCCCCGAACCGGAGCAGGCGGAGGCCGCCGCCCTGCTGCGCGCCGCCGCGCGCCTGCGCGCCGACGCCCTGGCCGGGCACCCCGCATGAGGACGGCCCGACGCCCCGACCGGAGCACCCGGTGAGCACCCTGCGCGCGCTGGCCCAGGCGCAGGCGGTCGCCGCCGGGGTGGCCCAGCCGGTGGCCACCGTCCGGCACCTGCACCTGTCCGACCGCCCGCTCGTGCTGGTGCCGCTCGCGCTGGCCGGCGAGGCGAACGCCCCGCTCGCGGCCCTGGTCGGCGCCGCGCCCGACGAGGCCCGGCTGCTGATCGTGCCGCAGCCCCGCAACCGGGACCAGCGCTTCGCGTTCGCGGCCGAGCTGGCCGGGATCGTGCTGCCGTACCTCGACGGGTTCCGGGGCGTCAGCGAGGCGGTGCCGATCGACCGGGGCAAGGACGTCCGGTACCGCTACGCCGACGCCCCGCAGCTGCTGGTGCCGAACCCGGCCGGGATCACCTTCCTGCGGCTGTTCGGCCGCTCCACCCGGTTCCGCCGGCCGGACGGGGAGCATCCGGTGCACCCGTCGGTGCCGCTGCTCGGCCGCTGGCTGACCTTCTTCGCCGAGCGCGCCGAGCATCCCGGCTCGGCGGCGCTGGTGGCGCTGACCGAGGCGCTGACCCTGCACTGGGCGACCGGGCAGAGCGCCGTGGAGGACCTGCACCTGCCGGCGCTGCTGGGTTGGCTCGACCCGCCGCCCGGGCGTACCGGCGCCGAGGCCGCCGCCCTTGCCGAGGACCCGGCCCGCTGCCCGCCCGCCGGCCCGGCCACCGACCCGGACTTCGACAACCACCGGCTCGCGCCGGCCATCGAGGCGTACACCCGGGCCGGTGACGACCAGGTTGCGCGCGCGGCCGCGTACGCGGAGCTGGAAGGGCTGCTGCGCGAGCAGCTGACGCCCACCTGGGAGCTGATGTGGCGCGGCGTCGGGTTGCTCCGGGCGCTGCCGCCCGGCGCGCGGGTGGCCGGCCGCTGGGACGGCGACAAGGACGCCTTCACCGCGCACGCCGAGCACATCGACGGCGGGGGCGGCCCGCAGCCGCGCCGGGACGGTGCGGTGGCCGCGGCGGTGCGCCTGCACCGGCTGGAACGGGCGCTCACCTCCTACGCGGTGCAGCGCGCCTACGACGACCCGCTGGTGATGGCCGAGCACCGGCTGACCGGGGAGGCGTTCGTCGGCGACGTGACGCTGGCCGACCCGAAGCGGGTGGACGACTCCGGCAAGCGGCCGATGCTGCGCCCGCGGATCCAGGTGGTCACCACCGAGCCGGTGCTCGTGCCGGTGGGCGCGACGCTCCACTCGCCGGCCCGCCCCGGCCAGAAGGCGAAGGTGGTCTTCCGGACCCCGGCCGCCGACGGCAAGACCGAGGTGGTCCTGGAGCTCTCCGGCGGGATGGGACGCGGGCTGACCGCCCCGCCGGGCACCGTGCCCGAGGTGGGGGAGCGGCTCTGCCTCACCACCCTGTCGGACGGCTTCCTGCCGGCCGGGAGCTTCCCCGCCCCGGAGGAGACCCCCTGGACCCACGGCGGCCCGCCGGCCACGGCACCCGCACCCGACGCCCCGGCCCCGTCCGTCGACGCCGACCCGGCGGAGGACTGGTCCTGAGCCCTCAGGGCTCAGCCGAGGGTGGCCAGGGCCTCGCGCGCCTCGGCCGCCGCCGGCCCCTGACGGTCCGCCGCCAGCAAGGCCTCCAGAGCCCTCCGGTACGCGACGTCGCGCGCCGCCCCGGCCGGCGTCTCCACGTCGGGGACGACCCCGCAGCCCTCCCAGTTGGTGCCGCTCACCGCGTTGACCGGCCGGGCCACCGGCACGGTCAGCTCCAGGTGCGGGTGCAGCCGGTGCCCGACCCGCGGGTGCGCCCCGCCCCGGGTCCGCTCGCCGACCACGGTGGCCCGGCCGAGCTGCTGGAGGTCGTACGCCAGCTCCTCGCCGCCGGAGAACGTCTCCGGGCCGGTCAGCACGAACACCGGCTTGTCCGGCGCGTAGCGGGGCACGGGCAGCCAGGCGGCGCTCCAGTACTGGTGGGTGGCCCCGGCCCGCTCGTGCATGGTGTGCAGGTGGGTCGGCTCGGCGAAGAACCAGCCGCAGACCAGGGCCACCATGTCGGGGCTGCCGCCCCGGTTGCCGCGCAGGTCGAGCAGGAGCGCGTCGGTGCCGGCGAGCAGCCGCAGCGCGGCTACCACGAGGTCGCCGGCGAGCTGCGGCGGGAAGAGGTAGGGCGCGATCTCCAGCAGCCCCACGTTGCCGGGCAGCCGCTCCACCCGGGCCATGCCACCCATGGTCTGCGCGGCGAGCTGGACGAACTGCACCTCGGCCGGGTCGTCGGCGATGTCGGCAAGGGGGGTCTCGTGGTGCTTGAGCCGCAGGTGCAGGTCACCGTTGGCCTCCTGCAGGTCGGCGGTGACCAGCGCGCCGAGCGCCGCCGCGTCGCTCGCGTCGGCGTAGGCGCCGGCGCGGAGGCGGTCGCCGAGGTGGGCGGCGATCCGGCCGGCCACCTCGGGAAAGACGTACTGCTCGGCGACCAGCTTCGCGGCCCGCTCGATGATGTCGGTGGTCTCATCCTGACGCATGTTCCGAGTAGAGCAGGCCGGTTGACAAAGCGTCAAGAGAATTAGACGCTTTAGCGGTGAACCACGAACCCGAGCTGGAGGTCCGCACCCCGGCCCAGTTCAAGGCGCTGGCCCACCCGTTCCGGCACCGGCTGCTCTTCGCGCTCGGGCCCGGGCCGGCCACCATCAGCCAGCTCGCCACCGGGCTCGGCGCGGCCAAGGGCACCGTCGCCCACCACCTCAAGGTGCTCACCGAGGCCGGCATGGTCCGCATCGCGCACACCCGCCAGGTCCGCGGCGGCACCGAGCAGTACCACGAGCGCGCCTTCCGCCGCCTGGTCGGCGAGACCGCCGACGCCGGCGCCACCACCGCGCTGTTCGGCGCGGTCGCCGAGGAACTGGCCGGCGACCCCGACCCGCTGCTGCACCTGCGCCACCTGCGGCTCACCCCGGCCCAGGCCGAGCGGCTGCGGGCCACCCTCGACACGCTGGTCGGCGAGGCCGAGGAGGCCGGCCCGGACCAGCCCCGCTACGGCGTCCTCGTCTCCCTCTACCGCCGACGTGACCCGGCGGACCCTGGGCCGCAGGGGTGGTGACCGACGCCGATCGGCTCTGGCGGCGGCACCCGAGGGCTGACTAGGCTTGCGCCGATCGCCGTCCGCAACCGGTCCTCATCGTCGAGGGTGCCCGTCTGGGAGAGAGCCGGAGCGAATCGTTGTACCCCAGCAGGACGTGAGCCTCGCCGCCGTGGCGCCGGCCCGTCGCCCGCTCTCCGGCCGTGTCGGGCTCGTCGCGGCCGCCCTCGCCGTACCCGGGGAAGCGATCTGGCTGGTCACCGGCCTGCCGGGCGGGGCCCTGGTCAGCGACCTCGGCGCGGTGACGATGGCGAGCTGGGCGGCGGTGGCCTGCACGGGCGTGGCCCGGCGGCACCCGGCCCCGCTGCGCCGGTTCTGGGCGCTGCTCGCGGCCACCATGATCCTCGCTGCGCTCGGCCGGACGGTGTGGACGGTCGAACGGCTCGGCGGGCACGACCTGCCGCACACCCCGCTGGTCGGCGGGCTGTTCACCGCCGGCATCCTCACCGGCACCGCCGCGCTGCTCTGCTCCCTGGCCGCCCCGCGCAGCCTGGTCGGGCAGGCCCGCACCCTGCTCGACGGCGTGATCGTCGCGCTGGCCCTCATCCCGATCGGCTGGGTGGTGGTGTTCCGCGACCTCGCCGACGCCGAGCTGACCGATCCGCTGCGCACCGCCGGGCTGCTCTATCCGATGCTCGACCTGATGCAGCTCACCATCCTGGTGGCGGTCGCCGGGCCGGCCCGTCCGATGTGGCGGGCGCTCACCCTGATCGGCGTCGGCCTCGCCATCCGGGCCGGCGCCGACGCCGTCTACGTCTCCCTCGTCGCGCACGGCACCTACGCCCCCGGCCACCCGATCGACGTCTGCTGGCCGCTGAGCTACCTGCTGATCGGCCTCGCCACCCGCTACCCGCCGCCGCCCACCTGCGCGGGAGACGAGGAGACCGGCGAGTCGCCGCTGCCGCCGTGGTGGCGGGTCGCCCTGCCCTACCTGCCGGTGGGCGGGGCGATCATCGCCGTGGTGCTCTCCCGGCGGCCCACCGGGCAGACCCCGCACCTGATCTTCGTCGGCATGATGACGCTGCTCGGGGTGCTCGCGGTGCGGCAGGGGCTGGCCGCCAACGAGAACCTGCGGCTGGTCGCCCGGCTGCGCCGGCTCGCATACTCCGACCAGCTCACCGGCCTGCCCAACCGGCTGACCTTCACCCGGCGGCTGCGCCGGGCCCTGCGCGACGGCGGCCCGGTCGCCGTGCTGCTGCTCGACCTCGACGGGTTCAAGCAGGTCAACGACCGCTTCGGGCACGCCGCCGGAGACCGGCTGCTGAGCACCATCGCGGAGCGGATGCACGACGCGACCGGCCCGGACGGGATGATCGCGCGGCTCGGCGGCGACGAGTTCGCCGTGCTGGTCGCCGGGGACCGGCCGGTGGCGCCCGAGCGGCTCGCCGTCCGGCTGCTCGCCGCCCTCGAACCGCTGCCCGGCGAGGAGGACCTGGGCGTACACCCCTCGGCCAGCATCGGCATCGCCGAGTACGGCCCGCAGCACACCTCCCACACCGACCTGCTCCGCGACGCCGACATCGCCATGTACGCGGCGAAGGCGGCCGGCAAGTCCGTGTACCGGACCTGCACGCCGCAGCTGCGGGAGTCGGCGGTGACCCGGGCCGAGCTGATCGCCGACCTGCGCCGCGCGGTCGACGAGGGCCAGCTACTCATGGAGTTCCAGCCCATCGTCGACCTGCCCACCGGCGCGGTACGCAGCGCCGAGGCGCTGGTGCGCTGGCGGCACCCCCGGCTCGGGGTGCTCGCCCCGGCGCGGTTCCTGCCGCTGGCCGAGGAGACCGGCCTGATCATCGCCATCGACCGGTGGGTGATCCACGAGGCGTGCCGGGCCGCGGCCGCCTGGCGGGAGCGCACGCCCGAGGTGACCGTCGCGGTCAACATCGCCGCCGCCCACCTGCGCCGGCCCGACCTGATCGCCACGGTCACCGAGGCGGTCGGCGCGGCCGGCCTGCCGCCCCGCGCGCTCACCCTGGAACTCACCGAGTCGGCGCTGATCGAGGGGAGCGAGGCGGTGCTCGACCGGCTGACCCAGCTCCGCGACCTCGGGGTCGGCATCGCCATCGACGACTTCGGCACCGGCTACTCCTCGCTGAGCTACCTGCACCGGATCCCGGCCACCGAGCTGAAGATCGACCGGTCCTTCGTGTCCCGGCTCGACGCCGACGACCCGCGGGCGTACGCCACGGTGGAGATGGTCAACCGGCTGGCCGGCGCGTTCGACCTGGCCGTGGTCGCCGAGGGCGTGGAGACCGGCAGCCAGCACGCCGCGGTGACCGCGATCGGCTGCCTGCACGGCCAGGGCTGGCGTTACGGCCGCCCGGTCGCCCTGGCCGAGCTGCTGCACGCGCTCACCCCGGTCGACGCGACCCGCTGACGGGCCCGGCCGGCGCAGGGTCGAAGGTCCCGGGCAGGACGGGGGGTTCGGCCCTGCCGGCGGTGCCCACTCCACCGCCACGATGGTGTCGGCAAGCAACGGAGACACCATCCATACAGGAGACCAGAGATGAAGCGACGGACGCTCGACCTGTTGTTCAGCATCGGTGGGCTGGGCCTCGCGGTCCTGCTGCTCGTCGTCGGCGTCGTCCTGACGACGAACGCCAACTTCGCCAACCGCTACGTGCACGACCAGCTCGCCGCCCAGCACATCAGCTTCACGCCGGCCGACCGGCTCAGCGACGAGGAGAAGAAGTCGGCCTGCCTGCGCGAGTACGCCGGCCAGCCGCTCACCAGCGGCAAGCAGGCCGAGTGCTACGCAAACGACTACATCGGCCGGCACCTGAAGTCGATCGGCGGCGGCAGGACGTACGCCGACCTGGGCGAGCCGCAGACCGCGCTGCGCGAGCAGGTGGCCCAGGCCGAGCAGGCCAACGCCGCCAACCTGGCCGACCTGCAGAAGCAGCTCGCCGACGTCAGCGCCCAGCGGGAGACCGTGTTCAAGGGCGAGACGCTGCGCGGCCTGCTGCTCACCTCGTACGGGTTCAGCGAGTTCGGCCGCAAGGCCGGGCAGGGCGCCCTGGCCATGTACCTCGGCGCGGCGCTGCTCCTGCTGCTCTCGGTCGCCGGCCTGGTGCACGCCTTCCGCACCCCGGCCAGCGAGACGTTCGCCGCCCCCGAGAAGGAGCGGGTCAGCGCCTGACCCGCTCCGATCGCCCCGGCCTCCCGCACCCCCTCGGGAGACCGGGGCGATCGCCGTTTCCCGCCGGCCCGGTCGCGCCCGCCGCAGAATCGGGCTTGACCCTCACGCAACGGGAGGCGGGAGCCTTGTCGCGGAAGGGAGGGAACCATGGCGTACACGGTGGGTCAGGTGGCGCGGGCGGCCCGGGTCACGGTCCGGACGCTGCACCACTACGACGAGATCGGGCTGCTCTCGCCGAGCGGCCGCACCGCAGCGGGCTACCGCCGCTACGACGACGCGGACCTGGAACGGTTGCAGCTGATCCGGGCCTACCGGGAGCTGGGGTTCCCGTTGGAGGAGATCGCCGAGATCCTCGACGACCCGAGCGGCGACCCGTTGCCGCACCTGCGTCGGCAGCACGAGCTGTTGAGCGGGCGGATCGGGAAGCTGCGGGAAATGGTCGCGGCGATCGAACTCGCGATGGAGGCGAGAAAATTGGACATTCAGCTCACCCCGGAGGAGCGGTTCGAGGTGTTCGGCAACTTCGACCCCGACGAGCACGCCGAGGAGGCCGAGCGGCGCTGGGGCGGCACCGAGGCGTACCGGCAGTCGACCGAGCGGGTCGGCCGGTACTCGAAGGAGGATTGGCTGCGCAACAAGGCCGAGAACGAGGAGTGGGGGCGGCGGATCACCGCGCTCATGGAGTCGGGCGCGCCGGCCGACTCGGCGGAGGCCATGGCGCTGGCCGAGGAGCACCGGCAGCTCATCAGCCGGTGGTTCTACGAGTGCTCGTACGAGATCCACACCGGGCTGGCCGACATGTACGTGGCTGACCCGCGGTTCACCGCGTACTTCGAGAAGATCCGGCCGGGGCTGGCCGCGTACCTGAACGAGGCGATCCACGCCAACGCGATCAGCCGGGCCTGATCCGCCCCGGGTGCCAGGATGGGCCCGACGGCTCACCCTCCGGAGGTCACGTTGTTCATCGTCGCCGGCACCCTCTACGTCGACCCGGCCCAGCGAGACGCGTACCTGGCCTCCTGCACCGACGTCGTCCGGGCGGCCCGCTCGGCTCCGGGTTGCGTGGACTTCGCGGTCAGCGCGGACCTGGTCGAGCCGGGACGGATCAACGTCTACGAGCGGTGGGAGTCCGACCAGCAACTGCTCGACTTCCGCGGCTCCGGCCCGGACGGAGAGCAGGCGGCGATGATCCTCGGCGCGGAGGTGCACAAGTTCCGCATCTCCGGCGTCGAGGCCCCGTGACCCGGGCGCCCGACCGGCCGGGCCGGGCGCCCGCGCGACAAGCGTCCGCTAGAGGATCAGATCCAGCAGGAGGACGCCGGCGAAGCCGACCACCGAGATGATCGTCTCCATCACCGACCAGCTCTTGATGGTCTGCCCGACGGTCAGCCCGAAGTACTCCTTCACCAGCCAGAAGCCGGCGTCGTTGACGTGCGAGAAGAACAGCGAGCCGCAGCCGATGGCCAGCGCCAGCAGCGCCACCTCGGAGCCCGGGAGAGTGGCGGCCAGCGGCGAGACGATGCCGGCGGCGGTGATGGTGGCGACGGTGGCCGAGCCGGTGGCCACCCGGATGCCGACGGCGACCAGCCAGCCCAGCAGCAGCGGGGAGAGGTTCGCGCCCTCGGCGGCGTCCGCGACCAGGTTGCCCACGCCCGCGTCGACCAGCACCTGCTTGAAGCCACCACCGGCGGCGACGATCAGCAGGATGCCGGCGATCGCCGGCAGCGAGCCGCCCAGAAAGCCGGAGACCTGGTTGCGGCTGAACCCGGTCCCGTAGCCCAGGAAGATCATCCCGAAGATGACGCCGGCCAGCAGGGCGACGATCGGAGTGCCGACGATGTCCAGCGCCTTGCGGCCGGCGGTGTCCTCGGCCAGGGTCAGCTCGCCGATCGCGCGCAGCAGCATCAGCACCACGGGCAGCAGCACGGTGACCACGGCGGCCCAGAGCGCCGGCTCCCGGCGGGCGCGCGGGCCCACCGGTTCTTCGATCGGCGCGCCGGGGCGCCCGGCGCCCGGGTTGACCAGGTCGTCCTCGGTGACCAGGTCGCCGTCGGCGTCGAGCCGGCCCTCGCCGGGGCGGGTCGGTCGCCGGTCCCCGCCGACGGCGAGCGGCCGCCGGGTGGGCAGCAGCGCCTCCGGCGCGGTGGCCGGCACGTAGCGGGCGATGAAGTTGCCGAAGACCGGACCGGCGATGATCACCGTCGGGATCGCCACCAGCAGGCCCAGGGCCAGGGTCTGGCCGAGGTTGGCGCCGAGCGCGTCGATCGCGACCAGCGGGCCGGGGTGCGGCGGAACCAGGCCGTGCAGCACCGACAGGCCGGCCAGCGCCGGGATGCCGATCTTCATGAGCGGCACGTCGACCCGGCGGGAGACCAGCAGCACGATCGGCACCAGCAGCACCACGCCGACCTCGAAGAAGAGCGGGAGCCCGATCAGCGCGGCCACGCCGGCCATGGCCCAGGGCAGCGCGCCGCCGGAGACCCGGCCGACCACCCGTTCCACGATGCTGTCGGCGCCGCCGGACTCGGCGAGCAGACCGCCGATCATCGCGCCGAGCGCGATCAGCAGGCCGACGCCGCCGACGGTGGAGCCGACCCCGCCGCTGAACGAGGTGACGATCTTGTCGGGGCTCACCCCGGCGACCACGCCGAGCACGGCCGCGCCGAGGATCAGGGACAGGAACGGGTGCACCTTGCCCCAGGCGATGAGCACCACCACCGCGGCGATGCCGAGCAGGGCGGCGATGACGAGCTGGGTGTTGCCGGCGTTCGTGAGGGGTTCCGCCGGTGCGGCGAGCAGTGTGACCACGGCAATCACGACCTTCGGTAGTCGTCCGTGCCTCCGGGACGGGCGATCACTGGGGAGGAGCGGTGGGGGGCGGCTCCGGCGGCAGGCTCGGCGCCAGCCGCCGCAGCGACGCGAACGTCGGTACGAGCGCGTCGTACAGCTCGGAGAAGAGCGGCAGCAGGGCCGCGTACGTGGCGGCGGAGGTGGGGTCCGGGTGGACCGTCTCCTCGATCCGGACCAGGTCGGCGGCGACCTCGATCGAGTCGATCAGGCCGAGCGCCTGCATGCCGAGCAGGGCGGCGCCGAAGCTGGAGCCCTCGTGCCCGGCCGGGAAGCGCACCGGCATGCCGAGCGCGTCGGCGAGGATCTGCCGCCACAGCGGGCTGCGGGCGAAGCCGCCGCTGGCCCGGATCTCGCGTACCTCGTTGCCGGCGGCCCGGACGGAGGCGAGGACGAGGGCGAGCTGCTGGCAGACCCCCTCCAGCGCGGCCCGGACCAGGTGCGGCCGGCCGTGTCCGTGGGTCAGCCCGACGTACGCGCCGCGGGGCAGCGCGCTCCAGTGCGGCGCCCGCTCGCTGAGCAGGTACGGCAGCATGATCAGCCCGCCGGAGCCGACCGGCGCCCGGGCCGCCAGGTCGAGCAGCTCCTCCTCGGCGTGCTCGCCCAGCTCCGGGGCGAGCGCCTCGTTGGCCCACTGCAGGACGATCCCGCCGTTGTTGATCGCCCCGCCGACCACCCAGCGTTGCTCGGTCAGGGCGTAGCAGAAGACGCCGCCGAGCGGGTCGACGCCGGGGCGTTCCACCATCACCCGCATCGCCCCGCTGGTGCCGATCGAACACGCCACCTCGCCGGGATGCACCGCGCCCAGCCCCAGGTTCGCCAGCGGACCGTCGCCGGCGCCCACCACGATCGGGGTGCCGGCGGGCAGGCCGGTGGCCACGGCCGCCTCGGCGGTCAGCCCGGGCAGCACGTGGGTGGTGGGGACGAGCTGCGGGAGCTGCTCCTCGGTGATCCCGGCGATGCCGAGCGCCTCGGCGTCCCAGGCCAGCCGGTAAATGTCCATCAGCCCGGTGGCGGAGGCGACCGAGTGGTCGATGACCAGCGTCTCGGCCAGCCGCAGCAGCACGTACTCCTTGATGCCGACCCAGTGCGCGACCCGCTCGTGCAGCTTGGGTTGCTGCTCGGCGAACCAGACCAGCTTGGGCAGCGGCGCCATGGGGTGCACCGGGGTGCCGGTGCGCCGGTGCAGGGCCAGCCCGGCGGGGACGGCGCGCAGCCGCTCGGCCTGGGCGCTGGCCCGGGAGTCGGCCCAGGTGACCGAGGGGGTGAGCGGGGTGCCGCCGGCGTCGAGCCCGATCAGGCTGTGCATGGCGGTGCTGAACGACAGGCCGGCGATGGGCTCGCGCAACTCCTCGACCACCGCCCGGATCGAGCCCACCACCGCGTCGTAGATCCGCACCGGGTCCTGCTCGGCGTACCCGGGGTGCGGTTCCTCCAGCGGGTAGCCGATCGAGTGCGTGGCGAGTTGCCGGCCGCCGGTGTCGTACGCGACCGCCTTGGTGCTGGTGGTGCCGATGTCCACGCCCACCACGACGGCCGGGTCGCCCACCGGTGCACCTCCTCGCGTCCCGGGGTCGCGGCGCGTCCCGCCCTGCGGCTGACGTTACCGACGCACCGACCCCCTCGCATGGCGAAGCGCGGCCGCCCGGACCACGGTGAACCGACGCAGAAGATTCCGCCTAACGTGTCGCGCAATCACCCTTTCGGTCAAATTGGTGACTTGCGCGTGTCTTGCCACCCCTGCGCCGCCGTTGACATGAATGACACCCCGATTGGTGGGCTCGCGCGGCGGAGGAGTCGGCGTGGCGATGACTGATTCGACGGGTTCCACATGGCGCTACCGGTGGGCGCACCGGCAGAACGACCGGCGACAGCGGGCCTTCCGCATGGCCGACGAGGCGTGGCGACGCCGCGACGACGAGCTGCGCCGACTGCGTACCCTCGCCGGGTCCTTCCACGGCTCGGCCGAGGCCGGCGCGGGCCTGCCCATGGAGCTGGGCCCCGGCGAGGTGGTCTTCTGGACGCTGCCGGCCGCGCAGCTGGTCGAGGTGCGGCACACCGCCGTGCTGCCGGCCCCCGAGCTGACCGTCGACCCGGAACCGCCGGTGCTGCGCCCGCGCCGCCCCGAGGGGGTGAAGGTCGTCGACGCCGGGCTCGCCGTGCTCACCAACCGGCGTCTCGTGCTGCTCGGCGGGCGCGGCCGGCGGGACTGGACGTACGGCCGGATGACCGGGCTGTCCCACGACCCCGGCGCGCCGGTCACGCTGATCCAGGTCCTCGATCGGCGGCGTACCTCCGGTCTGCTGCTGCCCACCGGCGCGGTGGCCGACTTCCGGTTCAAGCTCACCCTGGCCTTCGCCGACGCGATCGAGCAGCGCGCCGCGGTCGTCGCCCAGCTCGACGAGCTGATCGCGGAGCACGAGGCGGTGCAGCCCGTCCGGCCGGCCGTGCTCACCCCGGCCCAGGCCCGGTTCTCCGCCCGGCTTCCCGGTGGCCGGCGGACCGTGGCGGTCGGCGCGGCCCTCGCGCTGATCGTGCCGGCCATGCTCTTCGAGTCCGACCCGCCGGTGCGCCCCGGCTCCGAGATGGCCTCCGCGGCCACCCCGGCGGCCACCGCCACCCCCACGCCCCCGCCGATCGCCCCCGCCGTCCAGGTCAAGCCCAACCCCGGGCCGCAGCGCACCCGAACCACGCCGGCCACCGCGCCGTCCCGGAGCACCCCGTTCCAGCCGGCCGCCGAGCGGCGCTGCGGCGCCCCGGCCAACCCCTACGGGTACGACTTCTGCGGGGGCCAACGGATCCGCAAGCCGGCCGCGGGGATCTGCGACTGGTTCGAGTGCGTGCCCGGCTTCTGGTCCGGCCGGGGCTGGCTGGTGCAGTGCCGCGACGGCACGGTCAGCCTGACCGGCGGGCAGCGCGACTCCTGCGCCGACAACCGGGGCTACCGCCGGACCTTTTGGACCTGACCGGTCAGCCGTCGAGGTCGGGGACGGTGAGCGAGCCGTCCTCGGCCAGCGGGAAACTCGGGTTCCAGGCGATCTCCCACAGGTGGCCGTCCGGGTCGGTGAAGCAGCCCGCGTACCCGCCGTAGAAGGTGTCCCGGGCCGGCCGCGTGACCGTCGCGCCGGCCTCGGCGGCCCGGCCCAGCAGCTCGTCCACGTCGGCGCGGCTGCGCACGTTCTGCGCCAGGCTGATCCCGCCGAATCCGTCCCCGCCCGGGTCGGCCAGGCCGGCGTCCTCGGCCACCTTCTCCCGCCCCCAGAGCACCAGGGCGAGGCCGCCGGCCTGGAAGAAGACGGTCTCCTCGACCTCCTGGCCGCGCCAGCCCAACCGCTCGTAGAAGGCCCGGGCCCGGGCCAGGTCGGCCACGCCGAGGGTGATCAGGCTGATCCGCTGCTCCATGCCCGGACCCTACCCGCCGATCCGCGCCGGGCGGGGCGTCCGGCGCAGCGGGAGCAGGCCGGCGAGGACCAGGGCCGCGCCGACCGGCAGCAGGTCCAGGTTCACCCCGATCGCCACGAACCCGACCAGCACCAGCACCGGCGCCCACACCGGCAGCAGCCGCGCCGCCGCGGCCCGGTACAGCAGCACCAGCAGGCCCAGCTCGAACAGTGCCGGCCCGCCGAGCAGCACCGCGTCCGGCGTCTCCACCGCGTCGGCGAAGCGCGGGAACAGGTCGCCGAGGATCACCCAGATGAAGGCGGCCGCGCCGACCAGGCCGGCCAGCGCGGCCAGGTCGTCCACCGCCCGCAGCCGGGTCGAGCGGGTACGCAGCACGCCGTGCAGGCCGACGATCAGCGCGGCGAACCCGAGGATGCCGAGCAGAAACAGGGTGTGCCCGGTGTTCCACGCCCAGGCGCCCTTGTCACTGTGCCCGTCCAGCCGGTCGAGCAGGCGAAGCAGGCCGTAGCCGAGGAGCAGCAGCGACGCGGTCACGGCCACCGGCCGCAACCAGGGGTACGTGGGACGCGTCCGGATATCGGTGAGGGTCATGGCGTCAGCCTGGTCGCCGGGCGGCCGGGGGACATCCGGGCTGACCCCCCAACCGCCCCCCGATTAACCGTTCGCGTCCCTCAGGGATGCGCCACTAGCGTCCGGCAGGTGTCCCGCACTGTGACCCTGGTCCTGCTCGACGCCGCCGGCCGGCCGCTCGGCGCCCTGCCCCCGTACGACGTGCCGGAGCCGTGGTGGCAGCAGGTCGGCTCGATCGTCGACGAGGCCCACCGCCGGTACGGCGTCGACGTCGCCGTGCTGCGGCTGCTCGCCGGCGACCGCCCCGAGCCGCCCGGCGGCCACATCACCTACCTGGCTCAGGTCACCGAGCCACCCGCCGTGCCCCTGACCCCGGCGCCGGTGGACCTCGCGCCGCACCCGCTGCGCGCCCCGTACGCCGAACCCGGCGGCCCGGCCCGCAGCGTCGCCTGGGCCACCGCTGAGCTGAGCCGGCTCGGCCGGCCGACGACCACCGTGGCGCAGCACCGCACCTGGAACCTGTCGGCGATCTGGCGGCTCGACGGCCCGGCCGGCAGCGCCTGGCTCAAGCAGGTGCCGCCGTTCTTCCGGCACGAGGCGGCCGTGCTGCGCTGGCTGAACACCGCCGCGCCCACGGCCGCCCCCACCCTGCTCGCCGCCGACGACACCGGCCGGATCCTGCTCGACCACGTGCCCGGCGAGGACCGCTACGGCGCCGACGAGGCGGAGCGGGCCGCCGTCGCCGCCGAGCACCACGCCGTGCAGCTCCGCGCGGCCGGCGAGGCCGCCGGGCTGGTCGCGGCCGGCGTACCCGATCTGCGCGGGCCGAAGCTGGCCGCCTGGATCCGCGACCGGCTGGCCCCGCACGACCAGACCGTGGCCGCCGACCTGCTCGCCGGCCTCGACGACCGGCTCGACCAGGTCGGCGACTGCGGCCTGCCCGACACCCTCGTGCACGGCGACCTGCACCCCGGCAACGTGCGCGGCGACGGCACCCGGCGGGTCGTCATCGACTGGGGCGACGCGTTCGTCGGCCACCCCGCCTTCGACATCCTGCGCCTCACCGAGACGCTTGACCCGCCCGTCGCCGGCCGGCTGCGCGCGGCCTGGGCGGCGCGCTGGCGGGCCGACGTGCCGGGCAGCGACCCGGAGCGCGCCGTCGAGCTGCTCCGCCCGGTCGCCGAGCTGCGGATGGCCGCCGTGTACGCGATGTTCCTCGCCGGCATCGAGCCGAGCGAACACCCCTATCACCTCGGCGACGTGCCGGCCTGCCTGTCGCGGGCCGCCGCCGTGGCCTGACGCACCGGGATCCACAGCTCGGCGTCGGCGGTCCGCCCATCCGCCGACACCCGCACCTTCGAGATCTCCGGCCCCGGACGGGTCTCGTACGGGTTGGACGGGAACCACTGGGTGAACACGTCCCGCCACAGGTGCTGCACCGCCTGCGGGAACGCGCCCGACACGGTGAACACCGCCCAGGAGCCGGCCGCCACCGGCAGCCGGTCCAGGTCCGCCGGCACCTCCGCGCCGGTCACCACCGCGTGCCAGTAGTCCAGCTCGGTGCCCTCGGCCCGGGAACCGGCCAGGTCGTCGCTGACGTTGACGATGCCGCCCGGCTCCTGGTCGGACAGCGCCTCGATCCGGCGTACCGCCTCGGGGTCGATGCCCTTGAGGAACGCCACGATGTGCGGGTTCATCCCCTCGTGGACCAGCGGCACCCGGGCCTTCAACCCGGCGAGCTGGAAGGCGTCCTTGGTCACGATCCGGTAGTCCATGGTGGTGCTCCCTTCGACGACGAGCCGGAAGGACATCCGGGGCTGCGACCGCAGCACCGCCCCGGTGCGCCGGGCCTCGGCCGGGCCGACCCCGTGCACCGCGCGGAACGCCCGGGCGAACGCCTCGTTCGAGCCGTACCCCCAGCGGACCGCCACGTCGAGTAGCGACGCCTCCCCGGACAGCACCTCGGCCCCGGCCACGGTGAGCCGGCGCCGGCGCACGTACTCCGACAGCGGCATCCCGGCCAGGACCGAGAAGAGCCGCCGGAAGTGGTGCTCCGACGTGCAGGCGATCCGGGCCAGCCCGGCCACGTCGAGCGGCTGGTCGAGGTGGCGTTCGAGATGGTCCATGGCCTGGTTGAGCCGCTCCAGCACCCGGTGCTCCTTCCTTTTGACGCCCTCGACGCTAGGCATCAACGATCCGCCCCACCCGACCCCACCGAACCCGATCCGATCGGTTGGCCGCGTCCTGGCGCGGGTGTCGCATCATGGCGTTGTGATCATGCGGAAGCGGCGCCGCCGCAAGAAGGACCGGGACTGGTGCGACTGCGACCTGCCCTGTGACGGCCCGGGCTGCTGCGACCTCGGCCTCTTCTCGCTGCTGCTGACCCTCGGCTCGGTGGCCGCCGGTGTGGTGCGCAGGCCCGCCGTGGACCGCGCTGGCCGCGCCGCCATCCTCGGCTATCGTCGCTGGCTGTCGCACCGTTGGCCCGCCCAGTGCCGCTACACCCCCACGTGCAGCGCCTACGGCCTGGCGGCCGTGGAGAAGTACGGCCTGGCGGTGGGCGGGCGGCTGGCGGCCGAGCGGGTCCGTCGCTGCCGACCCGACGTCCCGCGCGGCACCCACGACCCGTTGCGCTGACGACTCAACGTAGGGGAGCCGGCCCGCCGAACACCACCGGGATGCCGGGGGAGTAGAGCACGCTCACCGGCGGCCCGGCCGGCGGCGGCAACCCGGCGGCGGTGACCAGGTCGTCGTCCAGGTGCAGCAGTTCGGCCCGGTGCAACGGCCACTGCGGATGCCAGTTCGGCAGGTGCAGGGTGTGCCCGTACGCCCGGGTGTGCAGCCCCCAGCGGGCGGTGAGGAAATGCTCCAGTGGCGTCGGGTCGGCGATCGGCTCACCGACCCGGACCGCCATCCGGCTGGCCGCGCCGAGCGGGCCGGGCCAGCGGCGCCGGCAGCGGTAGGTGAGGCGGTCGCCGTCCCGCTCCAGCCGCATGGCCGACCACTTGTACGGCAGCCGCAGGCTCAGCTGCGCGACCAGCACCGGCACCAGCCGGGAGGCGTCCAGCGAGCGGAACACCACGGCCCGCCGCCCGGTGCCGTCGATCGAGTACAGCCGGACGTTGGTCTCCCAGAAGGTGCCGAAGTACGGCACGCCCGGTCCCCGCCCGAGTCCCAGCCCGACCATCCGGAAGCCGATCAGCCCCACGTAGCTGAGCCCGTCGAGGGTGTCCGGCCGGGTGCCGACGGGCAGCAGCGGCGCGACCAGCTCCGGCTCGACCGCCCAGTGCAGGAAGGTGAGGTCCTGCCAGCGCTGCCGCAGCCACGAACGCCGGAACGCCCGTACGGGCGCCCACTCGACCGGCTCGATGTCCACGCGTCCCATCGTGCCCCGCGAGTCCCCGCGCGGTCAGGAGAGGAACGCCAGCAGGTGCCGGAGCGTCTCGTCGGGCGCCTCCTCGGGCAGGAAGTGCCCGGCCGCGATCGGCCCGCCCTCGACCTGGTCCGCCCAGGACCGCCACACCTCAAGCGGCCGGTACCAGGTCGCGACCGGACCGGCGTGGCCCCAGAGCGCCAGCACCGGACAACCGATCCGGCGCCGGCCGCGGTCGGCCCGGTCGTGCTGGTAGTCCAGGGTCGCCGCCGCCCGGTACTGCTCGCAGATCGCGTGGATGGCCTCCGGTCTGCCGAGCTTCGTCACGTACTCCGCCCGGACCGGCGCGGGGAAGGCGTCCGGCACCTCGGACAGATCGTCGAGCATGTGGTCGACGATGACCTCGGGGGCCTGCGCGACCAGCCGCTCCGGCACCGGCTCGGGTGCGGCGAGGAACGACCAGAGCCAGAACCCCAGACTGAACGCCATGTCGGCGCGGTCGAACGCGTCGGCGGTGGGCACGATGTCGAGCACCGCGAGCCGGGTCACCGCGTCGGGATGGTCCAGCGCCATCCGGTACGCGCACCGCCCGCCGCGGTCGTGCCCGACCACGGCGAACCGGTCGTACCCCAGCAGCCGCATGACCTCCAGTTGCTCGGCGGCCACCCGCCGCATGCTGTACGGGGCGTGGTTCGGTGCGCTGGGCGGCGCTCCGCTGCCGCCGAAGCCGCGCAGGTCCGTGGCGACCACGGTGAACCGCTCCGCGAGCCGCGGCGCGACCCGGTGCCACATCAGGTGCGTCTCGGGCATGCCGTGCAGCAGCAGGACCGGCGGCCCCTCACCAGCCCGCCGCCCGTGGATGGTCGTGTCGCTGGTGACGACGTCCAGTTCCTCGAAGCCGTCGAACACCGGATGCCGCCTCCTTTCCCGGCTCTCGTGAACGCGCCCCGGTGCACCGACCGACACACCGCCGGCGCGCCCTAACTCGGAGAACGGGTGACCCGCTTGCTCTGATGACCCAGGATCCACCGCGCCGACCCCCGGGAGTCGCATGAACCGCAGCTCCGACCCGGACGAGTACGCCAGGTTGCAGGCCCGCTTCGAGGCCCGGAAGCCGATCCTCCCGTGGTCGCTGACCTGGGCCGAGGTCGACCCGGCCCGGCACCCCTTCGACCCGACCACGGCACCGGAGGCCATCCGGTCGCTGCCCCCGGCCGCCACCGTGCCCGCCCCCGCCGAGCGGTCGGCGCTGCGTTACGAGGCCGGCGACGAGTGGGCCGACGCCATGAGCTTCGCCATCCTCGACCGGTACGGCCGCTGGGCCACCGGGTGGCGCTACAGCGTCGGCGAGGGCGACATCGGCGGCGGCCCCGTCGGATCCTGGTGCTGCCCCAGCCACTCCATCAGCACGCCGGAGGCGACCCTGACCGTGGTCGCCGACGCACTGCTGGAATGGCGGACCTACCTGGAGGACCTCGCCGAACGCTTCGGCCGCTTCCTGCCCCTGGTCACCGACCCCGCGCAGCCGGAGGCCATCGTCCTCGACGCCTGGGAGCGGGCCGTAGCCAACCTGGTGACCGTCGTCGTGGACCGCAGCGGCGCGGAGAGCGGTTGGGAGCATCACTGCAGGCAGGTGCTCGGCTGGTTCCTCACCGCCGCCGGCGTGCCTGCCGGCCGGCACGAGCGGCTGATCGACACCGCGATCGGGGGTCGGTTCGCCAGTTGGGTCGCCCCGACCAACCTGGTCATCGGCGAGGTCGCCGAACGCCTCGCCGCGGACGTCACCGACGATGCGCGATGACCTGCTGACCTGGTGCCGCATCCGGGATGAGGTCGACTGGGCGGCCACCGCCCACCCGGTCGGCGGCCCGGTCACCGGCCGCCGCGACGGGATCGTGGACTTCGTCCGCGGCCCGGTCACCGCCCGCGACCCGGCCCGGGCCGCCCGCCTGCTCGCCGCCATCGCCCAGGCCCGCGCCACCACCGGCCAACCGTTGTCGTACGCGCTGCTCGCCAGCTGGCAGGCCACCGTGCTCGGCGTGCCGGAGGTGAGGTTCCGGCGCGGGCCCGCATTCGCCAAGGGCGGCCGGGAGCGGTACGGCCTGACCGTGGACACGGCCGAGCAGTTCGGGCACTGCCTCGCCCAGTCGGCCGACCCGGAACTGCCCCTCGCCGCCCGCGCGGCCCGCGCCTACCTCGACGTGGCGTTCTTCCACCCGTTCCCCGACGGCAACGGCCGGGCCGCCATGCTGGCCCTCGACGCCGTGCTGCGCCGCGCCGGCGTGGTGCTGGACCAGGTCGCCCCGGTGCTGCTGGTCCCACGCCGCGCCGACGACCCCGACGGGGCCCGCGACCTGGCCCGGCTGGTCGACGTGCTGATCGCCGCCACCCGCCGCCGGGCCCGGACGCCTCACTCCGGCCGGTGGCAGACCGCCTCGACGTTGTTGCCGTCCGGGTCGCGGACGAACGCCCCGAAGTAGGTCGGGTGGTATTCCGGCCACACCCGCGGCGCGTGCAGCACCTCGGCGCCGGCGGCCACGGCGGCGTCGTGGAACGCCTGCACGGCCGCCCGGTCGGGGGCGGTGAAGGCGATGTGCGCCTCCAGCGGCCCGCCGCCGTCGGCGGGCGCGGGCACCAGCCAGAAGTCGGGACGGTCGACGCCGTAGCCGATCGGGCCGGGCTCCATGATCCGGCGGCCGCCCAGCGGGGCGAGCACCGCGTCGTAGAAGGCGGCGCTGGCCGGCAGATCGCGCACCATGACGGAGAAGTGGTCGAGCATGTCGTCTCCCTGCGATCGTCGATGACCGCGCCAGGCTATGAGCCGCCTACGACACTTCCCCGCCCGAGCAGTGCCTGACCCCACAGGTGCTGGCGAAACGTCGGCCCGGCCTGCTGAGATGTGCCCATGGGGGAGTTCGACGCGCGGCGCACCGTCGAGGCGGTGTGGCGGATGGAGGCCGGCCGGGTGGTCGCCGGCATCGCGGCGCTGGTCCGCGACGTCGGCCAGGCCGAGGAACTCGCCCAGGACGCGCTGGTCGCCGCCCTGGAGCAGTGGCCGCGCGACGGCGTGCCGGCCAACCCGGGAGCGTGGCTGACCACCGTCGGCAAGCGCCGGGCCATCGACATGCTGCGCCGCAGCCAGACCCAGCAGCGTACGCTCGCCGAGCTCGGCCGGGACCTCGACGAGCAGGTCACCCCCGACTTCGACGCCGCGCTGGACGAACACATCGCGGACGACCTGCTGCGGCTGATCTTCGTGTCCTGCCACCCGATCCTGTCCCCGATCGCCCGCGCCGCGCTCACCCTGCGGCTGATCGGCGGCCTCACCACCGGCGAGATCGCCCGCGCTTTCCTCACCACCGAACCCACCGTCGGCCAGCGCATCACCCGGGCCAAGCAGACCCTCGCCAACGCCAGGATCCCGTTCGAGGTGCCCGGCCCGGCCGAAGCCGCCGAACGCCTCGACTCGGTCCTCGAAGTCGTCTACCTCATCTTCAACGAGGGCTACTCGGCCACGGCCGGCGACGACTGGATGCGCCCCGCCCTCAGCCAGGAAGCGCTCCGCCTGGCCCGGCTGCTCCAGGGGCTCATGCCCGACGAGCCCGAGGTGCACGGCCTCGCCGCGCTGCTGGAGATCCAGGCATCCCGCACCCGCGCCCGCACCGCCCCCGACGGCGCACCGATCCTCCTCAACGACCAGGACCGCAGCCGCTGGGACCAGCTGCTCATCCGGCGCGGCCTCGCCGCGCTCGACAGGGCTCGCACCGACCACCCCGGCCCGTACACCCTCCAGGCCGAGATCGCGGCCTGCCACGCGCGGGCGCGTACCCCGGAAGAGACCGACTGGGCGCGGATCGCGACCCTCTACGCGGAGCTGGCCCGGCTCGTGCCCTCGCCCGTGGTGGAGCTGAACCGGGCCGTCGCCGTCGCCCAGGCCGACGGGCCCGCCGCCGGCCTCGAACTCGCCCGGGAGCTGGAGTCCGAGCCGGCGCTGGCCGGCTACCACCTGCTGCCCAGCGTGATCGGTGACCTGCTCGTCAAGCTGGGCCGGCACGCGGAGGCGCGGGCCGAGTTCGAGCGCGCGGCGTCGCTCACCGGCAACGCCCGCGAGCGGGCGCTGCTGCTCGACCGGGCCGCCGCCTGCGGCTCGTAAAAAATCTTGAAAACTCATGTCGGATCCCGGTCGCCCCGATCGACGCGTCAGTGAGAACCGACGACGAGGAGATCGAGATGACCAGCACGACGCTCACCCAGGCCGGGACCACACGGGGTGTCTCGACCGCCACCCTGCTCACCGCCGGCGCCGCCGCCGGCCCGCTGTTCCTCGCGCTGGGCCTCGCCCAGGCGTTCACCCGGGACGGCTTCGACCCGAGCCGGCAACCGCTCAGCCTGCTCGCCCTCGGCGAGTTCGGCTGGATCCAGATCGCCAACTTCGTCGCCTCCGGGCTGCTCGCCCTCGCCGGGGCGGTCGGCTTCCGGCGGGCGCTGCGCGGCGCACCGGCCGGGACGTGGGGGCCGGCGCTGGTGGCGGTGCTCGGCGTCGGGCTGATCGTCGCCGGGGTGCTCCGCGCCGACCCGAGCATGGGCTGGCCGGCCGGCGCGCCGGAAGGCAACCCCGAGACGATGAGCTGGCACTCCTACGGGCACGGGGTCGGGGCGATGCTCTCCTTCGGCTCGCTCACCGTCGCCTGCCTGGTCTTCGCCCGCCGCTTCGGGCGGGTGGGCGCGTTGTCGTCGGTCCTCGTCGCCCTGGCGACGGTCGTCGTCATGGCCTGGCCCGACCAGGGCAGCATCAGCGTCCGGATGGCGCTCGGCGCGGCCCTGGTGTTCGGCTGGCTCACCGCGGTTTCCCTGCACACGATCACCGAGAGGAAGCACTGAGATGCGATTCATGTTGATGCACAAGCTGGACGAAGCCGTCCCCGGCAACTTCGAGCCGTCGCCGGAGTTCATGACCCGGATGGGCGCCTACTTCGAAGAGGTGACCAAGGCCGGGATCCTGCTCGCCGCCGAGGGGTTGTGCAAGAGCAGCGAGGAGTCGGCGCGGATCACCGCCACCAAGGGCAAGACCACCATCACCGACGGGCCGTTCACCGAAACCAAGGAACTGATCGCCGGGTTCGGGCTGATCGAGGTCCGGTCGAAGGAGGAGGCGGTCGAGTGGGGAAAGCGATTCGTTGATGTCTTCGTGGAGAGCGGCATTGACGTCGAGGTCGACGTCCGAAGGGTAAGCGAAGGCCCGCACGAAGGCTGAAATGACGCACTGGGGCTGAGCCTCTATCGGAAAGCGGACCGGGTGGCATCGGAGCGAATTTCCGATGCCACCCGTTGTGCCAGGGTCGCCCTGAGCTATGGGAACGACTTGATCTGTCTCAGAACAGAGCTAACTTGTGGACCGTGCTGCTTCGCTACCGATACCGCATCTATCCGACGCCCGTCCAGCAGCAAGCGCTGGCGCGGGCGTTCGGGTGTGCGCGGGTGGTGTTCAACGACGGGTTGCGTGCCAGGCAGGAGGCCCGACAGCAGGGTCTGCCGTACGTGACCGACGGGGATCTGTCGAAGCGGGTCATCACGGAGGCTAAGCGAACGCCTGAGCGGGTGTGGCTGGGTGAGGTGTCGGCGGTGGTGTTGCAGCAGGCTCTTGCCGACCTTAATGCCGCCTACCGGAACTTCTTCGCCTCTGTGTCAGGCAGGCGCAAGGGCCGCAAGGTTCCGCCGCCGAGGTTCCGGTCACGCAAGGACAACAGGCAGACTATCCGCTTCACCGCGAACGCTCGCTTCCGAGTGCAGGGCAACGGCCGGCTGCGCTTGCCGAAGATCGGTGACATCGAGGTCCGCTGGTCTCGGCCGCTGCCGGCGACGCCGTCAAGCGTGACGGTCATCCGGGACGCGTCGGGTCGGTATTTCGCCTCGTTCGTCGTCGAGGCCACCGGCCAGCCGCTGCCACCGATCCGCACCGAGGTAGGGATCGACCTGGGGCTGACCCATTTCGCGGTCCTCTCCGATGGCACGAAGGTCACGTCGCCGAGGTTCCTGCGCCGCGCCGCGCGCAAACTCCGCAGGCTGCAACAGGCGTTGTGCCGCAAGCAACGAGGTAGCAGTAACCGCAAGAAGGCCGTGGTCAAGGTCGCCCGCGCTCACGCACGGGTCGCCGACGCGCGGCGGGACTGGCAGCACAAGCTATCCACCCAGATCATCCGCGACAGCCAAGCGGTGTATGTGGAGGACTTGTGCGTGTCAGGGCTCGCCCGCACCCGAATGGCCAAGTCTGTATATGACGCTGGTTGGTCGCAGTTCGTGCACATGCTGGAGTACAAGGCTGCTCGACATGGGCGGGTCTTCGCAAAGATCAACCGGTTCACGCCGACTTCGCAGACGTGCTCTAGATGCGGCCGGATCGATGGACGGAAGCCGTTGAACGTCCGAGCTTGGACCTGTCCCTGTGGGGCAGCCCATGATCGAGACGTCAACGCCGCAATCAATGTTCTCGCGGCGGGACGCGCCGAGAGGCTAAACGCCTGCGGAGCGCAGGTAAGACCAGCACCCCAGGTGCCGGCACCGCGCCGAGAAGCAGGAATCCACCCGGGCGCGAGCGCTGTCGCGCGTAGCGCGGAGGGAATCGCCGCCTCCTCGGGCGGAGAGAACGTCAAATGTTGATGCACAAGCTGCCACCCGAATCCGCGGTCAAAGTGGAGCTGCTCAGTCCCCGCTTGATCCTCAAGGTGACGGTCAGCGGTGGCTGCCTTGCCTGCGCCGGAGCTGGAGTGCTGACATCTTCAAACGGCGGCTGTCAGCACTGAAGCAGGACTCCGGGATCTCACAGACATCTGACAACACCTCGTAGCGGGTGGCGAGGGTGGTCAACTGTCGGCCACCGGGGTCCTGCCGCGGCGGCGGTTGCAGGTCGCTGACGACCACGGCGGGGTCCCGGCCACCGAGGTCGAGCGGGATGCCGAGCGCTTGCGCCTCGGTCGGCGCGCCGTGCGTCGCGAGTGGCCCGGCCGCGCCACTGACCGTCCGCAGCCCAGAGATGCACTCTTGCCGGGCAGGCCCAGGACACGTGGAGGGACAGCCCGTCTGTCAGGCCGCCGTGGCGGAGGACTCCGTTTTTCGCATCTCCCCGGCTGCCAGGGTTGGAGGACATCTCATCCGTTCTGGACTCGTGAGGTAGGGAATGTCATGTCACTCCGGGTGGAGCTGAGGTGTCAGACCGGCGGGTTGTCAACCAGTGGTTGTGGCATCACCATCGCGGGCGCCATGGGCAGAGCCTGCAGACCGGCGGCACCTCTGATTGCCACTCAGGAGGAGTCGACGTGAGCGCGATGCGGCTGCGCGCCCCTGCTGATGACGCTGTCCCTGCCATCGGAGCCTGGCGGTCTTGTCAACGCCCAGATCACGGCGGTTTCTGTCCGCGCGGGCCGCGGCCCGCGGCTGTCGGCCGTGCACGGGGCTCGTGCTTGTCGATGTCTGACAGCGCTGGACTGACAGGCGAGCAGGTTGCTTGTCAGACCCCGGCGGACATGACCGCATCTGTCAGCGGCAGCGCGGTTTGCCCTGACAGAGCGCCGGCGGCTGGGCTGTCAGACACGGCGCGAGTTTGTCAGACCGGCGTCCGACACCGGGCAGAGGTTGTCAGGCCGGTGTCAGAGACAAGGGTGTTCGTCAGAGCTGACAGAGCCCGGTTTGAGGGTGAAGGGTGGAGCGGGGCGGCGGCGGGTGGACAAACAGCCGCCCGGTGGCGCAGCAACGACGGTGACATGCCCAACCCGCGCGATGGCGTCGCAGTCAGCTGATCGGCGGTGCCAGCGGCAGGAGCGGTGTGCTTTCCGCAGACGTCGGCTTGCTGTCCCCGCTGCTGTCCTCGCTGCTGTCCGTCGTGCCGTCCGCCTTCAGGTGGACGCCCAGACGGACTCCCGCCGCGGCCTGTCAGCGCAGCTCACGGCCGGTATGTCAGATCCGGCCCACCGCTCAGAGACACAGGCGTGTCATCTCTGCCCACCCGTGCGCGGTCATCAATGAAGGAATGCCAGTCATGCCCGACCACGTCCTGCGCTTGCAGTCCATCCTCACCGCCCGCGACCACCTGCTCCTGCAATGGCTCGTCGACCACGGCGTGTTCACCACACCGCAGCTCGCCTACGCCCTGTTCCCGTCCCTGGACTTCGCGCAACACCGCCTCACACGTCTCACCACGCTGCGGGTCGTCGACCGATTCCGGCCCTTTCGCCCTGACGGGGGCTCCTATCCCTTCCACTACGTCATCGACCAGCTCGGCGTCGAAGTCGTCGCCGCTCAACGAGGACAGCCCCCACCACGCCCCGGCCAGGGCAAGGCCAACCGCCGGCGCTGGACCGCCGCCCGCACTCTCGGCCACCGGCTTGGCGTCAACGGCTTCTTCACCGACCTCGTGGGCTACGCCCGCACCCACCCCGACCACGCCCTCACCCGCTGGTGGCCCGAAACCCGCTGTTCCCAACCTGGCGCTTTCACTCGTCCCGGGAGCCCTGGGGATCCGGTCGATGTCCTCGCCCTAACCACGCCGATCCGCCCCGACGGGCATGGCATCTGGACCGCCTCCACCGGACAGGTGCCGTTCTTCCTGGAATACGACACTGGCACCGAACCGCTGACCGAACTTATGCGCAAGCTCATCGGCTACGCCCGCCTCACCGCCGCCGGCGGACCCCGCTGGCCGGTGCTGTTCTGGCTCCACTCCGCCGCCCGTGCCCGCCACCTCCACCAGCACCTCGCCGGCGCGCCGGTGCCCGTGCCTGTCGCCACCGCCAGCCGTGACCAGGCTGTGCGCATTGGCCCTGCGGGTCCGCTGTGGCATCTCCATGGTCGCCCTGGTCTGCTCACCCTCGCCGACCTCGCCACCACCAGCCCTCCGTGACACGGAGGCAGAGGATGACCCGGCTCCCGCATCCCGTCGTGTGAGCGCAGCGCCCAGACGGACCCCGCGTCGGGTGTAGATCTCAACGGCGCGTAATTGGGCGGTGATCCCGAAGCCTCCACGGGCATGGCCGTCGATCCCGCTGGCCTCCGACTGCCGAGCTGACCTGGCTCGTCGGCCGGCGCTTCGGAACGACCAAGGGCCGGCTCGCCGCGCGCTGCTCCGGCGGTGGTCACATCCCAGGCCGCCGGCCCGTCCCACGAGCATGAGAGCACTGGTACGTGGTACGGCCGCACTGCTCGGCGCGGCCTCGCTGGTCGTCGGGGTCTGGGCGCTGGCCCGGGCGGATTCGTTCAGCTCGGCGGTGAATTTCCCGCCGCACGAGCACTTCGTGCACGACGTCGGGGCGTTCCAGCTCGGCATCGGGGCTACCCTGCTGCTGGCGCTCATCTGGGCCGACGCCCTGGCGGTCGCCCTGGCCGGATACGTGGTCGGCGGGGCGGCGCACACCGTGTCGCACGTGGTCGACGCCGACCTGGGCGGCAGCGCGGCCCAGACCTGGCTGGTCCTGCTGTCGGCCCTGCTGGCCCTGGCCGCGCTGGTGGCCCGGCTGCGTCAGCTCGGCTGGGTGGTCGGATACGTCGACCCCGCCCCGGCACCTGGGTGGGCGCCGCTGGTGCGGCAGAAGACCGTGGTGCTGACGACGTTCAAGCGGGACGGGACGGCCGTGCCGACGGCCGTGAGCGTCGCGGTGGCGGGGGACCGGGCGTACGTGCGCAGCTTCGAGAAGGCGTGGAAGACCCGGCGCATCCGCAACAACCCGCACGTGAAGCTGGCCCCGTCGACGGCCCTCGGCAAGCCGACCGGGAAGGCAGTAGAGGCGGTGGCGCGGCGGTTGGACGGGGCGGAGTACCGCGCGGCCAGCCAGGCGCTGGTCCGCAAACATCCGCTGCTGCACGGGGTGCTGGTGCCGCTGACCCACCGGCTGGGCAGGGCCAGGACCGGCCGCACCGTCCACTTCGAACTGATCCCGTCGACGACGACCGGACAGCCGGCCGCTGCCGGTGCCGATAGCGGGAGGGTCCGCTGACATACGCCGGAGGTATATACGCGAGGTATACCCTCGGGTTATAGTCGCGGCATGAGCGTTCCCATGACCCTCCTTGGCCTGCTCGAACGGGAGCCCAGCCACGGCTACGACCTCAAGCGCGACTACGACGCCTTCTTCAGCCGGGGCAAGCCACTGCCGTTCGGGCAGGTCTACGCGACCCTGAGCCGGCTCGCCCGCGACGGCAAGATCGTGATCGGCGAGGTCGAGCCCGGCGTCGGCCCGGAGCGCAAGCGCTACGTCATCACCGAGCGGGGCGCCACCGAGGTCGAGTCGTGGCTGACCGAGCCGGTCCCGGCCGAGCCGAACCTGCAGACGGTCCTGTTCACCAAGGTGGTGCTGGCGCTCATGCTCGGCCGGCCCGCCGAGGAGTACCTCGACCGCCAGCGCGCCGCCCACCTGGGCCGGATGAAGGAACTCACCGACATCAAGCGCTCCGGCTCGCTGGTCGACGCCATGCTCGCCGACCACGGCCTGTTCCACCTCGAAGCCGACCTGCACTGGATCGACACCACAGCCGCCCGGTTGGACGCGCTCGCCAAGGAGGTGCGGGGATGACGGCGGTCGAGGCACGGGACGTGGTGCTGTCCTTCGGGGAGACTCCGGCGCTGCGCGGGGCGACCGTCGCGGTGGCCCCCGGCGAGATCGTCGCCATCATGGGCCCGAGCGGCTCCGGGAAGTCCACCCTCCTGCACTGCCTGGCCGGGATCCTCGTGCCGGACGCCGGCGAGATCCACTTCGACGGCCGCCGCATCGACACCCTCAACGAGAACCAGCGCAGCGTCCTGCGCCGGGACCGGTTCGGCTTCGTGTTCCAGTCCGGACAGCTCGTGCCGGAGCTGACCGCCGAGGAGAACGTCGCGCTGCCGCTGCTGCTGAACGGCGTGAAGCGGGCCGCCGCGCTGAAGGAGGCGCGGCCCTGGTTCGAGCGGCTCGACCTGACCGGGCTGGAGCGGCGCCGCTCCGGAGAGCTGTCCGGCGGGCAGGCGCAACGGGTCGCGCTGGCCCGCGGCCTCGTCGCCCGGCCCGGTGCGCTGTTCGCCGACGAGCCGACCGGCGCCCTCGACTCGCTGACCGGCGAGCAGGTCATGGACCTCCTGGTCTCCTCGGCCCGCGACGAGGGCACGACCGTCGTCCTCGTCACCCACGACGCCCGCGTCGCCGCGTACGCCGACCGGCAGGTCATCGTGCGCGACGGCAAGGTGAACGCGCTGGTGTCGGCATGATCCGGTTCGCGGTGCGGCTGTCCTTGGCCGGCGGACGGGAGGCCGCCACCCGGCTCGTCGTCATCGCCGCCGCCGTGGCGCTCGGCGTCGGCATGCTCCTCACCACGCTGGCCGGCATGAATGCCGTCGACGCGCAGAACCAGCGGTACGCCTGGCTCAACACCGCCGTCGCCCCGGCCTCCGCCGATCCCTCGGTAGAGCCGATGTGGTGGCTCATCCGGGAGGACTACTTCCACGGCCGGTCCATCGGCCGGGTCGAGGTCGCGGCGACCGGGCCGGACACCCCCGTCCCGCCGGGCATCCCGAAGCTGCCCGGGCCGGGCCAGTTCTACGTCTCACCCGCCCTCGGCGAGCTGCTGCGAGCCACCCCCGCCGCGGAACTCGGCGACCGCTTCCCCGGCCGGGACGTCGGCACCATCGGCCGAGAGGCGCTGCCCTCGCCGGACTCGCTGCTCATCGTCATCGGCCGCACCCCGGCCGACCTCGAACCGCTGGGCGCGCGCAAGGTCACCCAGATCATGACCACCTCGCCGGACGGCTGCCCCAGAGGCTGTTACGTCGGCATCAACCACGACGGCATGGCCCTCGTGCTGTCCATCGTCGCCGCCGCACTGCTCTTCCCGGTGCTCATCTTCATCGGCACCGCGACCCGGCTGGCCGCGACCCGGCGGGAACAGCGCTTCGCCGCCATGCGGCTGATCGGCGCCACCCCGCGGCAGATCTCCCTCATCTCGGCCGTCGAGTCGACCCTCGCCGCCGTGGCCGGCACTCTCACCGGGTTCGGCCTGTTCCTCGCGGCCCGGCCCGGTATCGCCGCGATCCCGTTCACCGGCGAGCCGTTCTTCACCAGCGACCTGTCGCTCACCGCCGTCGACGTGCTGGCCGTCGCGCTCGGCATCCCGCTCGGCGCCGTCGTGGCCTCCTGGCTGGCGCTGCGCCGGGTACAGATCTCCCCGCTGGGCGTCGCGCGCCGGGTCACCCCGAAACCGCCCCACGCCTGGCGGCTGATCCCGCTGGTCGCCGGGCTCGTCGAGCTGGCGTACTTCGTCGGCCGTCGCCCGCCGACGACCAACGGGCAGCTCACCGCGTACCTCTCGGGGTTTCTGCTGATCCTGGTCGGGCTGGTGCTGGCCGGTCCCTGGCTGACCATGGCCGGCGCGCGGGTGCTGGCCGGGCGGGCGAGCCGGCCTGCGGCGCTCATCGCCGGGCGACGCCTCGCCGACAACCCCCGGGCCGGCTTCCGGTCCGTCAGTGGGCTGATCGTGGCGCTCTTCGTGACCAGCGTCGCCACCGGCATCATCACCACCTACGTGGCCAACCGGGGCGAGCCGCGCACCGACTCGGTGGCCGCCACGTCCCTGTCGATCTCGTTCCCGCACGAGGAGGGCCCCGCACCGACCGCGGACCAGATCCCGGCCGGGCTCGCGACGATCCCGGGGGTACGCAGCGTGACCCTGGTCCGCGCCAACCCCGTCGACACGCCACCCCCGCTCGAGGTGAACGGGACGGAATCGCCCGCCTATCGATGGTGGTGGCCGGGCGTCATCACCTGCGCCGAGCTGGACCGGCTGGCGGTGTTCGGCAGCTGCCCCGCCGGCGCGCGGGTCGCGGCCGTGGCCGACGACCTGATCGGCGAGCGCGCGTGGGACCTGACCAACGACAGCTACGTCTGGGCGCCGGCTGACCTGGACCCGGCGCAGGTCGACCGGCAACCGATCCGGTCGGTGGTCGTCAACACCACCAGCCGCGCCGCGTTCGAGCAGGCCCGGACCATGCTGATCAACGCGTTCCCGACGATGCGCTTCCCGTCCAGCGTCGCCGAGTGGGAGTCGAACTCCGCACGGCTGATGGTGCAGTTCCAGCAGCTGGCCAACGTGATCATGCTGGCCAGCCTGCCGATCGCGGGCTGCAGCCTGGCGGTGAGCGTGGCCGGCGGTTTGAGCGACCGGAAGCGGCCGTTCAGCATGCTGCGGCTCACCGGGGTGCAGCTGCGCACGCTGCGGTGGGTGGTGGGGCTGGAGACCGTCGTGCCGCTGCTGCTCGTCGCGGCCGTGGCGATCGGGATGGGGTTCCTGGCCGCGCACCTGTTCCTGCGGGCGCAGCTCGGCTACACGCTGCTCGCGCCGGACGGGTCGTTCTACCTGATGGTCGCCGGTGGGCTGGCGGTGTCGCTGGCGATCGTCGCCTCGACGCTGCCGCTGCTGCGCCGGATCACCGGCCCGGAGACCGCGCGCAACGACTGAGTTCGGTCGGGGAGGGCCGGGCGAGGCAGCCGGCCCTCCGCTTCGAGCAGTACGTGGATCGCGCTACTTGCGCCCGAGCAGCGAAAAGCGAGATCATCACGCATGCTCGACCCCTCGCCCGAGGGCGAACGGACTTCACCGACGGTTTCCACGCCGCATTTCGTGGGTCGTGATCGGGAGATGACGGCGCTTCGGGGCGCCTTGGCCCGGCCACCGGCGATCGTGCTGGTGGAGGGCGAGGCGGGGATCGGGAAGAGCCGACTGCTGCGGGAGTGGTTGGCCGCGCCGGACCAGCACACCGCCTTGGTCTCGGTGTGCCCACCGCTTCGCGAGTCGCTGACGTTGGGGCCGATCGTCGACGCGTTCCGTGGGATCGACCGGCCGGTGTCCCGATTGCGGCTCACCGAGCTTGCGGGTGCGTTACGACCCCTGTTCCCTGAATGGTCGTCGGACCTGCCGCCCGCATTGCCGCCCTTGGACGATGCGAAGGCGGCGCGGCATCGCCTGTTCCGCGCCCTGGACGAGCTGCTGCGGGCTCTGCGTGTCGACGTTCTCGTGCTCGAGGACGCTCACTGGGCCGACGAGGTGACCTTGGAGTTCCTGCTGTTCGTCACCTCCCGACAGCAGTCGGACGGGCCGAGCCTCGTGGTCTCCTATCGGCCGGAGGAGGTGGACGCCGGGTCGCTGTTGCTGCGGCTGACGTCCCGGTTGCCCGCTGGCGTGACCCAGCTGAGGATCGCCCTGGCGCCGATGCGACCCGACGACACGGCAGCGCTGGTGTCCTCGATGCTGGACGGCAACCCGATATCGCAGGAGTTCACGACGTTCATGCACGAGCGGACCGGTGGTGTTCCGCTGGCGCTGGAGGAGTCGGTTCGCCTCATGTGCGACCGTGCCGACCTCGTCTTTCGCGACGGGCAGTGGGTCCGGCTGAAGCTGCGCGAGCTACAGGTGCCGCCGACGGTGCGCGACTCCACCCGGGAGCGCGTGGGCAGGCTGTCACCGACGGCGCAGCAGGTGCTGCGAGCCGCAGCGACGTTGGCTGAGCGGTCGTCGGTGACCACGATCGCGATGACCGCCGGTCTGTCACCGGATGCGTGCCGAGGCGCTGTCGCGGAGGCGGCCAATGCCGGCATCCTCGACGGAAACGACCGCGGCCAGTGGCGGTTCCGGCACGTGCTGGCCGCCACGGCTGTCTACGAAGCGATCCCGTTGACCGACCGCAGACACTTCCACCTGCTGGCCGGCCGGGCGTTGGAGGACATCCATCCGCCGCCTGTCGCCCGCCTTGCCCGCCACTTCCGTGAGGCGGGCGAGACGCGGTCCTGGGCGCGGTACGCCGAGCGGGGCGCCGAGTTGGCCATGGCCTCGGGTGACCACACCAAGGCCGTCGACCTGCTTGTCGATCTGTTGGCGTGGGCGGTGTTGCCGCCGGTGGATCGGGCACGAGTCGCGCGCATCGCCGGAGTTGCCGCACTGGGCCGTCGTGAACCGGTCGACGAGGTCTACCACCGCGTGATCCGTACCTTGCGCTGGGTGCTGGAGACCCCTGAACTCTCCGCCCGCCAGCAGGCCGAGATCCGCAACCCCCTGGGTCGACTCCTGATCACCGGGGGTGAGGCGCAGGCCGCACTCAGCGAGCTGGAGCAGGCGGTGGCCAACCTCGACCACGACCCGGTCGAGGCGGCTCGGGCGATGACTTACCTGGGATGGGCCTATGCGGGACCGTGGCCCGCGTCGACCCACCGGCGTTGGCTGGATCGCGCCGCCGAGCTCGCCGGCGAATTCGATTCTCCCGCGGCGCGGTTGAACCTGGCCGGCAACCGGGCCGCGGCGTTGCTCATGCTCGGCGAAGAGGAGGCCTGGGACGTCGTCGCCGACCTGCCCGTCGACGGCGCGAGCTCGGCGGAGCGTCTCGACGTGGCCCGCATCCACGCCAATGTCGGGACCGGCGCGCTGATCTGGGGTCGGTACGCCGACGCGGACAAACACCTCACTGTGGCCATGCGCCTTGCCGAGGCCGAGCAGGCGTCCCGGTTGCAGCACAACGTCCGACTCGAACAGGCCAACCTGGCCTGGCTGACCGGCCGGTGGGAGGGTCTCGCGGAGCGAAGCGCGGCACTCGCCGATGCCGACCGGGACCGGCCGGCGCACTACCTCGGCAGCATCCGCCTCGCGGCGCGGCTGGCAGCCGCGGCCGGACGGCGGCGCGCCGCCGAGGAGCAGTTCCGGCTCGTCCTCGAGGAGTCTGCCCGTCTCGGCGCGGCCGACGACACGATGGAGGCCGCCGCCGCGCTGGCCAGACTGTGGCTGACGGACGGAAACAGCGCCCGGGCGCTGCAGGTCACGAACGAGCCGATGGACACCGTCCGGAGAAAGGGCATCTGGGTCTGGGCGACGGACCTCGTCCCCGCCCGGATCGAGGCGCACCTCGCGGCGGGCGACCTGAAGGCCGCGACACGCCTGGGCGACCAGTTCGCCAGAGGACTGCGTGGCCGTACGGCGCCTGCGCCTCGCGCCGCGCTCGCCGTATGCCGTGCCCTGCTGCTCGCGGCAGCCGGAGACCACGCCCGCGCGGCGACGGCCTACGGTCGGGCGGCGGGCGCCTGGAGCGCGTTGCCGCGTCCCTACGACGCCATGCTCGCCCGCGAGCGCCAAGCCGAGGCGCTCATCGCGCAAGGCCAGATCGAGCAGGGCCGAGAGCTGCTGGCCGCGCAGTACGAGCAACTGTTCAGGCTCGGCGCCCGCGGCGATGCGGACCGTGTCGCACAGCGGCTTCGCGAACACGGCGCCGAGGTTCCGCGACTGTGGCGCGGCGGCCGACGAGGGTACGGCGACCAGCTCTCACCTCGCGAGCTCGACGTGGTCCAACTGGTTGTCGCCGGCAAGACGAACCGGGAGATCAGCCGGATCCTGGCCAAGTCGCCGGCCACGGTGGATCAACAGCTACGTGCGGCGATGCGCAAGCTGAAAGTGACCTCCCGGACCGCGCTCGCGGTCAAGGCAGTGGAGGCCGGAGTGTTCGCAGAAGAGGACTCCCTCGGCGACGCGTCGTGAAAATTGACGTATCCGCTGGATAGCGAGCGGTCACTCGTCCGCCGAGCATGACTGCATGATCCATAGCCGTAGGCCAATGCATGGCTGAGCGACCTGTCGCGCGTGACGACTCCGCCAGCGAGCACCCGCCACCTCTCGAGGTGTCGCGCGAGCCGCGCGTCAGCGCCTCCGACGCCCGCGACGCCCACGACGCCGACGAGCACGAGAGCCACGACCCCTACCAACCCCTGTAGGCAGAAGGATCCCGCATGAGACTCAAAGCCCTCGCGGCTTCGCTGGCCGCAGCGGTCGGCCTGAGCATGATCCAGCCATTACCGGCGTCCGCCGCTGAGCCCGATCCCGGCGCGGCCGCCAACAAGATCGCGTCGAACCTGAAGGATCGCTTCCGCACGCAGCCGGCTTCCGACTTCTGGATCACGTTCGACACCAAGGCCGATCTCGCCCCCGCCAAGAAGATCGCGAACTGGACCGAACGCGGTCAGTTCGTCTACGACGCGCTGCAAGTGGCAGCGAAGAGCTCCGCGGCGTCCGTCGCCGCCGAGCTCGACGCGGCGGGCGTGAAGTACACGTCCTACCCGCTCGTCAACGCCGTGCTCGTCAAGGGCGGCACGCAGGAGCTCGCGCTCGACGTCGCCTCGGTCGGGCAGGTCGCCGAGATCCACGCGACGCCGCAGGTCGCGCTGGTCGAGCCCGTCGAGGAGAAGGTCCCCGCCGACCAGGCTGCCCGCCCCGCCGCCCCAAAGGCCGCCGCCGAGGCAGGCATCACCACGTGGGGTCTGGATGCCATCCACGCCCCCCAGGCGTGGGCCATGGGCGCCACCGGTGCGGGCATCACCGTGTCCAACCTCGACTCGGGCGTCCAATTCGACCACCCCGCCCTGATGCACCAGTACCGCGGCACGAAGCCGGACGGCACCGTCGACCACAACTACAACTGGATGGCCACCCGGGGCCCGTGCACGGGCGCGCCGTGCGACGACAACGGACACGGCACGCACACCATGGGCACCATGGTCGGCGACGACGGCACCGAGCACATCGGTGTCGCCCCGGACGCGCAGTGGATCGCGACGAACGGCTGCTGCGACAGCAGCGGCGTCGAGTCGCTGCTCAAGTCCGGCTGGTGGCTGCTTGCTCCGACCGACGTCAACGGGAACAACCCTGACCCGTCCAAGCGCCCCCACGTCATCAACAACTCGTGGGGTCAGACCCTCGAGCACAACTTCGACGACTTCTTCCAGGCCATCGACGAGGCCTGGAGCGCCGCGGGCGTCTTCAGCGTCTGGTCTTCGGGCAACACCAGCCCGTACGCGGCCTGCGACACCGTCTCCTCGCCCGGCTCCGCCGAGAGTGCCTACTCCGTAGGCGCGTACGACTCGGACGGCACGCTCGCGTCGTTCTCCCGCAAGGGTGAGGGTGAGGGTGGCCGGATCAAGCCCGAGATCTCCGCTCCGGGCGTCGCTGTCCGTTCGTCCTACCCGAACAACAGCTACACCGAGATGTCCGGCACGTCGATGGCGGCTCCCCACGTCGCCGGCGCCGTCGCCGACCTGTGGAGCTACGACCCGACCCTCATCGGGCAGGTCGAGCAGACCCGCCGCCTGCTCGCCGACTCGGCCGTCGACGTCGACGACACCGAGTGCGGCGGCACCGCCGACGTCAACAACAAGTACGGCGAAGGCCGGCTCGACCTCGTCCGCCTGCTCGAGCTCGCGCCCCGGCAGGGCGGCACCCTCACCGGTGTCGTCACCGCCAACGCCGCCCCGGTCCCCGCCGCCGACGTGACGATCAGCGGACCGTTCAGCCGGTCCATCGGCACCGACAAGGACGGCCGGTTCAAGATCAACCTCCCGGTCGGTGACTACCAGCTCAGCACCAAGGTCTTCGGCTACCTGACCGCGACCGCCAACGTCACGATCTCCCTCGGCCAGGACACCTCCGTCAAGCTGCCGCTCACGGCCGCCGCGCGCCACGACATCAGCGGCAAGGTCGTCGACGACAAGAAGCAGCCGGTACCGAACGCCGACGTCTCCGTCAAGGACACGCCGCTGAAGCCGGTACGTACGGACGCCAACGGCGCGTTCACGATCGCCGGTGTGCCGGAGGGCCAGTACGGGCTCGCCGTCACGCCCAACGCGTGCCTCTCGCCGACGTCCCTCCCGATGACCGTCGGCACCGAGAACACGTCGCTGGAGATCCCGGTCGGGCTCGTCGTCGACAAGGGCGGCTACAGCTGCGCCGTCTCCGAAGGCGAGTACCTGCACGGCACCGACCCGGTCGCGTTCACCAGCGGCGTGTGGGCGACGGTGAAGCTGCCGTTCCCGGTCGCGCTCTACAACGGCAGCCACGACACCCTCGGCATCAGCCTGCGCGGCGTGATCTCCCCGGACACCTCCACCGGACCCGGCAGCGGCGGTGCGGGCATCTTCCCGTTCTGGGTCACGTCCCCCGTCGAGTTCGCCCCGGGCGGGGGAGTCTTCACGTCGGCCACCAAGGTCGACGGCGAGGACGCGTTCGTCGTCGAGTTCCGCAACGCCAAGATCTGGGCCTATCCGATCCGGTCTGAGTACACGGAGCCGGTCAGCTTCTCGGCCGCGCTCACCCGCTCGGGCAAGGTGATCTTCGGGTACGGCGACGGCATCGGGACCGACGACCCGGTGACCGGCGGCGCCCGCACCATCACCGGCATCCAGGGCTGGGCCGGCGTGGACGGCATCCGGTTCTCCGACAACGTCCCGGTGCTCCACGACGGGATGATCGTCACCTACGACCTTCCGGACTGGGGCTACCTCGACGCGACCGTCGTCGACAAGAACGACGGGCTGCCGGTGTCCGGGGCCAAGGTCTCCTTCACGAACAAGAACGGGCTCGTCGAGGCGGTCACGACCAACGCGACGGGCATCGTGCATCGGCAGCTGCCGGTCGCCGACTACACGATGACGGTCGAGGCGCCGAACTACGTGACGGGGTCGTACGACTTCACCCTCGACAAGCTCTACGCGAAGGCGACGGTCGACGCGCGCCTCACCACGGGCGTCGCCGGTCTGAAGGCGAGCGGCCTCGACGCCGTGATGGGCACCGACCAGAACGGTGTGGGCTCGCTGACGCTGACCAACACCGGTTCCGCCCCGCTCACGTACGACCTGGGCGAGGCCGCGCGCCACCCCGAGCTCGACGCCACCGGCGCCACCGCGCGCACCGGGACGGGTGCGGCCAGCACGATCGACCTCACCGCCTGGAAGGCCGGTGCGAGCGGCATGAAGCCGTCGAACGTCGACGGCAAGGCGGCGACGTCCAGCGCCGCGGAAGCACAGGCGGCCGGCAAGGTCGGCCCTACCGCCGGCGGAGACGTCATCACCCGGATCGCCATCCCGGGCACGATCCAGGAGAAGGAGCCCTCCGGCATCGGGTACGACGGCGACGTCTGGGTCCACGACTACAACGCGCGGACCAACACCGCCTACACGGTGACGGGCAAGCCGACCGGGAAGGTCTTCGACGCCTCGTGGAACCCCGCGTACCGGGCGTTCGACATGGCGCTCGACACCAAGACCGGTGACATGTGCCAGATGGAGGACAGCCCGGCCAGCTACATCCACTGCTTCGACCGGGAGACCGGGAAGGAGACCCGGCAGATCAAGGGCGACTGGTCCACGCTGCAGCTGACCGGCCTCGCCTACAACCCGACGGAGGACGTGTTCTACGTCGGCGGCCGGGCGAACGGCATGATCGGCACCGTCGCCGGTACGTCGCACGACAACGCGGGGGCGCTGCTGTCCTTCTGCGCCCCGCCGCTGCCCGAGGTAATGGGCCTGGCCTACAACCAGGCATCCGACACCATCTGGTACACCGACCTCACCTTCAACAGGCCCACCCGCCTGCTGCAGGTCGACCCCGACGACTGCTCGCTGGTCAACGCGTGGTGGTTCCCGGGCCAGAAGGCGACCCAGGGCGGTGGCCTCGAGACCGACTCGACCGGGGCGCTGTGGGCGGCGGACCAGGTCGCCGATGACGTCGTGCTGGTCGACGTCGAGGACGACCTGCTCACCGACCTGCCGTGGCTGTCGCTGTCCTCGACCGGCGGCACCCTCGCCCCGGGTCAGTCGACGACCGTCAAGGTCTCGATCTCCTCGAAGGACACCAAGCCCGGCGTCCTCGGCGCGAACATCGTGGTGAGGTCCGACTCCGGACGGCAGTCCAAGACGTACGTCCCGGTGACGCTCACGACCACGAAGTACCAGGTCGGCGTCAACGCCGGCGGCTCACAGTTCACCGACGGCTCCGGCTACACCTGGTCCGGGGACCAGGCCGCCGGCAAGGAGGCGTGGGGCTACGACGGGAAGACGAAGGTCGCCTCCACGCAGTCCGGGATCGAACGTACGACGGACGACGCCCTGTTCCAGTCGCAGCGCACCACGCCCGACAAGCAGTTGTTCTACCGCTTCCCCGACGCGCCCAAGGGCACCTACGCGATCGATCTCGGGTTCGCCGAGATCGAGAACGTGGCCAAGGGCAAGCGGGTGTTCGACGTCCTCGTGGACGGAACGCTGACGGAGTACGCGTACGACACGGCCGCGGCCGTCGGGCCGAACGCCGCCGACTGGCGCACCGCCGTCGTGAAGCACGAGGGCGGTCCGCTGACCGTGGAGCTACGGGGCTCGAAGGGCCTGAAGGCCCCGACCATTGCCGCGCTGCGTGTGACGCTCGACCCGCGCGCGGACGCGGCGGAGCCGGAGCCCCAGCCCGAGCAGCCGGAGCCGGGCCCCGTGCCGGTGGCCCCCGCCGGTCGCTCGTACTCGATGAAGGTGACCGACGGGCTCTATCGCCAGGGTGCGGAGGAGTCCGGGTGGCACGGCGATGACGTCTGCGGCGTGCTGTGGTTCGACTCCAGCTTCCTGTTCCCGTTCTACGACACGGCCTGGGACGGCGTGTGCGTGACGACGAACGGCCAGCTGATCTTCGACCAGGCCAGCGCCGTGGGGAACAACACGGAGCTGCCGTCGCCATACGAGTTCGACGCGATCTATCCGCTCTGGGACGACCTGGTCGTCGACGACGAGGCGGGCATCTACTTCGGCAGGACCGAGGTGGACGGCCTGGCCGCTGAGGTCATCGAGTGGCGCAACGTTACCTTCTACGACGACCAGACGGCTCGGGTGAGCTTCTCGGTCACCCTGATCGCGGACGGCCGCGTCCAGATCGGGTACGGCGACGGCGTCGGCGGCGACAATCCCCTCACCCGGGGGTCGTCGGCGACGGTCGGCCTGGAGAGCCTGACGCGCAACCCCGCGGGCCAGTACTCCTTCAACCAGCCCATCCTGAAGGCCGGCCTGGGGCTGGAGTACACCCTCCCGGCCGCGGGCACGATCGAGGGCACCGTCACCGACAAGAACGACGGCAAGCCGATCGAGGGCGCGATCGTCACGCTCAAGGGGCCGGGCGGTGAGCGGGTCATCACGGCCGACGCGAAGGGCCGGTGGAAGGCCCAGGCGCTGGTCGGCGAGAACACCGTGGAGGTGTCGGCGCCGAACTACGTCACCGCCAGCCACCCCGTGACCATCGCCAAGAAGGATCAGGCCGAGGTGGTCGACACGGCGTTGACCACGGGCATCGCCACCGTCACCGGAGGTGACCTCGACTGGCTCCTCGACAAGGGCCAGAAGGCGACGGCCGGCGTGACCGTGACCAACACCGGCTCCGCCCCGCTCGAGGTGCGGCTCAGCGAGCAGAAGCGCACCAGCGACGGTGGGCACGAGGCCGCCGACCTTCCGTGGCTGACCCTCACGGGCGCGGCCGCAACCGGCACGGTCACGCTGGCGGCCGGGGAGTCCACCACGGTCACGGCGACGGCCGACAACGCCGGCGTCGAGCCCGGTGTGCTCGTCGGGGACGTGCTCGTAGCGTCGAACGCCGGCAAGAGCGAGGCCCAGCTCAAGCCGGTCCGCCTGGCGACCTCGGCCTACTGGAAGGGCATCGACGTGGGCGGATCCGGGTACGTCGGTGCCGACGGCTTCGTCTGGTCGCCCGACCAGGAGCTCGGCTCGCGGCCGTGGGGCTACGTCGGCGGCACGGCGCGTGCCACCAAGGCCGACATCGGCGGCACGGAGGACGACGACCTGTTCCGCACCCAGCGGACCGGCAAGACGTTCACCTACGTGTTCAAGGACGCGCCCGCCGGGACGTACCGGCTCGGCCTCGACTTCGCGGAGATCGAGAAGGTCAAGGCCGGCACGCGTACCTTCGATGTTCTGGTCGACGGCAAGGCCGTACTCCACGACCACGACGTGCAGGCGAGGGCGGGTGCGCTGACCGCGGACGTGAACACGGTCATCGTCGAGCACGCCGGTGGCGATCTGAAGGTCGAGCTCCGCAGCGAGATCGGCGAGCGCGACCCGATCCTCAACGCCCTGAAGGTCCAGCAGGACCCGCGCCTGTGAGATAGCCGAACCGGTCCGCCAGCAGTGGTCAGAGCCTCCTCGGAAAGGATCGCCGGGGAGGCTCTGACCGCGACTGCCGGGTTTGCATCTTTGCCCGTACTCGCGCCCTTGGGCCCTTCTTCATAAGTTCGGTCGGAGCCATCCGTCGATCGTGGCGACGTGCACGGTGGCGTGGTAGCGGACGGCGAGTTTGTCGTAGCGGGTGGCGAGGGCTCGGTTGCGTTCGAGCTGGTTGATGCCGCACTCGACGGCGTGGCGTTGCCGGTAGGTGGTGGGGTAGAAGGTTGGCGGGCGTCCGCCTTTCGAGCCTTTCCTGCGTCGCTCGCGGCTTGGTCGATCTCGCTGGCGATCGTCGCCTCGACGCTGCCGCTGCTGCGCCGGATCACCGGCCCGGAGACGGCGCGCAACGACTAGTCGTCCTGGCCCGTCGGAGTCACGCCCGTCAACAATCTCACCGACCAGGCGAGAATCTCCTGGGTCGTTCGGTAGTTGACGGTGAGCCGCCGGCTGCGGCCCCAGATGCCGATGCCGAGCCGAGCCGAGCGACACGTGGTTGTCATAGATCCGCTGATGCGGATCGGAAACGATGAACAGGTCGTCGGGCCCAGGGGCGACGCCGACCCCACCCAATTCCAGTCCGGCAACCCCTACGGCAGCTCCCACGTGGTCGGCGACGGCCCGCCCGGTGAGGTGATCCTGCAAGCGGCCCGCCACCAGGCCCGCCGCGTCGTCGACGTCGCCGCCCACCTCAAGGCCGGCCGCGTTGCCTGATCAAGCAAGCAGGGTGGCGAGGCAGTTGCGAGGTCGATGCCGGGCGCCAGGCGCGGCGGTGCCGCACTCATCACGCTTGGCTCGGTCCCGAATTCGCCCGAAGAGGCCGTACGGACACATTGCGTGTGATCCGCGCCGGGTGCAAGGCTGGATCGATGGGTTGGTGGAATCGATTTCGACGTGGATCGCGTCAACCTCTGCGCCGGCCAGGCCCGGGCGTACCACCGGCCCCCTGGTCGTCTGACCTGCGGGAGCTGATCGGGGACCTTTCGTCGGCCCAGCCGGAGTACCGGGCCGAGCTGCTGGCCCTGCTGCGGCGATTTGAGTCGGCGAGGTACACGCACATACCCGAGCCGGTGTACGAGATCGGCGAGATGATCCGCCGGCATGCGCCGGTGCCGGACGACGACGCGGCCGCCGCGGCCTGGGCGGTCTGGCACGCCGTGCCGGAGCTGGACCTGATGGCGAGCGCCCGGGATCGCTGCAAGCACGCCAAGAGCCTGCTCGGCACGCTGCGCGAACTGGTGCTGCACGGCCCGGACCCGGCTTTCGAGATCGGCGACCCGGACACCACCATCGCCGATGCCCTCCGGCTCGAGGCGGAGCGGATCGGTCACGCACCGATGGCCGGTGAGGGTGAACACCAGGTTGGCTACCGGGCCGCGTACGCCGCGTTCGTCAAGCAGATGGCGCATCGGGCGAGGGAACTCGAGGGGTTGCCGGAGCGCAACCCCCGCCGCGGCGTCCTGGCCACGACTGCTCCGTCCGCAGACCCGACCGATTCGCCCACCCCGGTGCTGGTGGCCCTACGCGACGCCGTGGCGGCACTCCCGCACCAGCGGGACGCTCGGCGCGAGCGGTGGACGGCGCGGGTGACCAACGCAATCGAGCCATTGCATCCCGGCGTGGATCCGACCGCCCTCGGGCGGGCGATCGTGGCTGACTTGCCGGAGCTCGACCGTCTCGATGAGACGCTGGGCCGTCTCGAACGGATTGAGGAGCAGTTGGCCGCGACGCAGCGGCGGTTGGCGGCTCAGCGGGCGCACCTGACCGAGGAGGTGATCCGCTGGCGTAACGCGCTTGCCCGCGAGCTGCGTCAGCAGGCCGACCATCACGTTGCCGCGACCGGTATCTCCCTCGACGCCGATTTCACCGCCGGCTTCACCCTGGCCAGCGACCAGATCGCCCGGCACCTGCGCGAGCGGGCCGACCGGCTTGCCGTCGCGGACCTACCCAAGCCCTCCTTTCCGATGACCCGGGCCAGAGACGCGACCTGACCGCGGACCACCGTCAGCTCAACGGTGATGGGGACACTCGGCACGGTGTGACGCGGTAGGCGCGCCGAGGGCCGGCGCCACGACGGCGAACGCCTGATCCATCAGCTCGGCCAGGTGCTGTTCGGCGTCGCCCGGCTGCGGCATGTTCCCATCGGCCGAGCCAGGTCCGCAGCGATGTCAGGGATGGGGAGTTCGGGCTGTCGGCGATGATCGTGGAGTCCGTCAGGATCATGGCGGCTGAGGTCGCGGTGGTGTGGCCGATGCCGCGTCCGCGGTCGGGTAGCGCGGCAATGCTGCATTGGTGGCCGCCGACGATAACGGAGAAGGCCGTCCATGACAGCGAATCCGGCGGCGCGCCCGGCACCGAATTGGCCGCGCGCCTTGCCGTCGAGCCGATCATGGTCCCCGGCACCCACGAAGCGATGCTGACCCATCCCGACGATGTAGCCAGAGCACTGCTCGCGAACACGTGAGGGGTCGCCGATAGGTCCTTATTGATCTTGCTGATGTGTGCACCGTGTGCTCTCCAGCGGAAGCTATCCCGGCACAATCTGCGCTACCTCAGGTCAATCGGGGTCAACGATCATGGTCGCTGACCCGTCTGGTGTGATCCGCGTTTGGTCGTCGGTCGGGGCGGTTCGCCGGGTCAACGCAGGTCAACAAGGGTCACTCCCTGTCAACGCGGGTGGACCCGTCACACAATCTCGACCAAGCTCCCTGGACAGCACACCTAGGCCGGCTACCCGAGCGGGACCTGGACCGCCACGTCGTGCTTCGGGTAGTAGCTCTCCACCGTGTCGGCGCCGTACTTGGCTCTGAACAGCTCGACCACGTGGTTGACCCGGTCGGCCTCGGTGATCGGGGTGGCGCTCGAACTCAGCGCCGTGCCGTTCGCCGTCACCTCGATCATCGGCGTCTGCCGGACGTTTTTGTACCACTGGCTGTCCGAGCCGGTCACCGGGACCAGGAACACGCTGTCCTCGTCCAGCACGAACCACACCGGGTGGGTGATCTGCCGCCCGGTCTTCCGGCCCGTCACGGTGATCTCGACCTCGCGGACGCCGTCCAGCGCGTCCCAGACCACGTTCGCCACGATGCCCCCCTTTGCGCCTCTCCGTCAGGCTAGGCACTCCCGCGCCGGCCCGCCGCGGGTTCCGCGACCTTGTCACCCGGTACGGGCATACCCCCGCCGCGCTAGATCATCAGCGGCTTTCTGGGTCCACTGAGGAGACTTTCGCGCTGTTAAGGTTGGCGGGCGGAGCATGGGGGACCGGTCCGACCTCGCTCGGGGGATGGCACAACATGGATCAGCAGGCCAGGGAACAGTTGAAGCTTCTGCGCAGGCTCGAGAAAGTCATTTCGGAAACCGAGTTCTCCTGGTCGCTGTGCCTGGTGGGAGAAGACCAGTCCCGGAAGCTCAACGAGCTGGCCGCGGAGCTGCAGCGGCCCTTCTCCTCCACCGGCGACGAGAAGCGGATCGTGTCCGGCTATTCCTACTGGGGGATCGAGCCGGCGGTCAACTGGCAGCGGGCCTGCACCGATCCCAACTATCCCGTCATGAGAGACGGGATCGAGACCTTCAGCCGGCGCTGGCGAAACCTGCACTCCCGGCACAACGGCCGGCCCTACCACTACATCAGCCTCGGCCCAGGCACCGGGGAGAAGGATGCCGCGGTTCTGGCCGACCTCCATCCGCTGAACCCGGAAATGTATTACGTGCCCGTCGACATGAGCGCGGAGATGCTGCGCCTGGGCCTGAAGCCGATACAGTCGCTGCCCTTCTTCCGGCAGTTCCGGAATCAGCTGCTTCCCGTGCAACTCGACTTCTCGGTCGAAGAGAACGTGGCCGAGCTGAACGAACTGCGTGACCGGCTGATGGGGGACGAGCCGGTGCTGTTTTCTCTGCTCGGCAACACGATGGCCAACTTCGACGAGGACGTCTACCTGGTCGAGCGGCTGAGCAAGCAACTGCTCCGCCCCCAGGACCGGCTCATGGTGGAGGTGGCCACCGCATCCCACCTCGACGACCGGATGGCGCAGCAGGCCGCCCGCGAGTACGAGACCAGCTGGGTGTTCCGCGAGTTCGTCATCAGCGCCCTGCGCCAGAACACCGACCTCTCGGTGAACATGAACTACGTCCGCTTCGAAGGGGTGGTCGACGAGGGCCGGTCGCTGGTCATCAAGGTGATCTACTGCAACCGCTCGGCCGAAGACCTGAAGATCGTGCTGCCGAACCGCAGCGAGGTCCACTTCCCGAGCGGCGACACCATCCGCCTGCTCATCACCCGGAAATACCAGCTCAAGGCCCTCGCTGCTGCGCTGGCCAAGGCCGGCCTCTTCGTGGAGAGCGAGGCCTTCACCCAGTTCCAGGCCTATGAGCGGGTCCGCCGGTTCGGCATGGACCTGATGCTCCTGTCCAGCAGCGATGCCGGTACCAGCCCCGACACGGCCGCCCGGGACGTGTTCCGCCGCCCCGGCAAATGACGGGCGGATCGCAGCGGCGGCCACGCCCGGCGCACCTGCCGTCCTGGGTGACGGCACCACGCACCTGGATCATGCTGGTCACCGCCGGCAGCCTGGCGGTGGCCTTCGTCGTCAGTGCCATCTGGTGGACCCGGTCATCCGGCACGTCGAGCTTCGAGCCGGCCGTGCAGATCCTGGGCCTGCTCGGCGGCATCACCGGCATCGTCGCCGAGCGATGGGCGGCAGGTCGCGAGAGGCGCGCGGAGGCCCTCCAGGCCATCGGCGACGAGTTGCAGGACAACGGGAGGATTCTGGCGTCGCCGCCGTTCGCCGTGGGCACCACGCAGCCGGCTCGCCGGCAGGTCTACCCCCGGATGAACCTGTCAGCGGTGAACGCCGCGCTGTCCTCGGCCGTGCTGTCCCCACGACGCGACGAAACGCTCGTCGGCATGCTGCACGACTGGCGGAACGAGGCGGAGATCTTCAACCACCAGCTCTCCCTGGCCGAGATCCTGGCCTTCACCAACGGATCCGACGACGTGCTCCGCGACCTCTACCAGGGACTGCACAGCGCCGACGGACCCCTGGAACGCATGCAGGACGCGCTGAACGCTCTTCTGGCCACGCCTCCACTCGCCACGGCCGGCCTCGGACCGCGCAGCGCCGGGGCAGCGGGCGGCGCACGGTAACAGCCGCCGGAACGGTGCGAGGGTGCCTGAACGGCCCGTGAGACTCACCGGGCCCCACACCGCAAGCGTCCGAAAAGGATTGCTGCCCGACGGTAGGCTGCACGAGAGGTAGCGAAGGGCACCCAGCAGAGTGACGGGCCGGCGCCGAGGGCGCTCTGCGCCCCAGACATCCGTTGTGCCGAACACACGGGGGGAAACCATGTTCGAGCGGCTGGGCACATTCGTCGTACGCAGAGCCTGGTGGGTGATCGCCGGCTGGGTGCTCGCGGCCGCCGCCATCATCCTCACCACGCCGTCGCTGAGCGACATCACCTCCGCCGACCAGGAAAGCTTCCTGCCCCGCTCCTACGAGTCGGTCCAGGCCACCGAACTCGGGCAGAAGGCGTTCCCCCAGCAGGCCGCCGCCACGGCGACCATCGTCGTCAAGCGCGCCGACGGAAAGCCGCTCACCCCGGCCGACGAGGCGAAGGTCGGCCAGTTCGCCCAGTCGCTCAAGGCCAGGAACATCCCGGACACGACCGGCTACCTCACCGGCCCGCCGGCCGTCGCGCCGGACAAGTCGGTCCAGGTGATCAACGTCGGGCTCGACGCGGCCACCCCCGACGACCCGGCACTGCTCAAAGCCGTACACGACCTCCGGGCCGCCATCGGGCCGGAGCTGGCCGGCAGCGGGCTCACCGCGGGCGTGGCCGGCGACGTGGCGAGCTTCGTCGACAACGAAGACACCTTCAACAAGGCCTTCGCCGTGGTCGGCGTCGCGACGATCATCCTGATCATCGGACTGATCCTGATCATCTTCCGCAGCCCCATCGCCGCGCTGCTGCCCGTCGTGGTCGTCAGCGCCGTCCTGACCATCACGACCGGGCTCGTCGCCGCGGCCGGCAAGGCGTTCGACCTCAACGTCAGCCAGGACCTGCAGACGATCCTGCTCATCGTGCTGTTCGGCATCGGCACCGACTACATCCTGTTCCTGCTCTTCCGCTACCGCGAACGGCTGCGCGCCGGCGACGACAAGCGCACCGCGATGATCGTCTCCGTCCAGCGGGTCGGCGAGGTCATCACCTCGGCCGCCGGAGCCGTCATCGTCGCGTTCCTCGTGCTGCTCCTCGCCTCGCTGGGCTTCTTCGGCTCCCTCGGCCCCGCGCTCGCCATCGCCGTCACCGTCATGCTGATCACCTCGCTCACCCTCATCCCAGCGGTCGTCTCGCTGCTCGGCCGGTACGTCTTCTGGCCATCCAAGGCGTGGCAGCGTACCCCCAAGGCCACCCTGTCGCGACGCCTCGGCACCGCCGTCGGACGGCGCCCAGCACTCGTCGCGGCGGCATCCGGCGCCCTGCTGGTCGCGCTCGCCGCGGGCGTGCTCGGCTACAAGGCGGACTACGACTTCAGCGCCGGCTTCCCCCAGGACACCGAGTCGTCGAAGGCCCCGAAGGACCTCCAGCGGGGGTTCGCCGCCGGCGCCCTCGCCCCCACCGAGGTCTACCTGACCACCGGCAACGGCACGCCGCTGACCGAGCAGCAGGTCAACGACTTCGCAGCGGCCGTGGCGAAGGCCCCAGGAGTGGGCCGGGCGCAGCCGCCGGAGCGGAGCAGCGACCCGAGCGTGGCCCGAGTCAACCTGCTGCTGAACGAGAACCCCGTCTCCAACGAGGCGATCACGCTCGTCCGGGACGACCTGCGCGACGCCGTGCACGCGGCGGCCCCACCCGGCACCCGGGCGCTGGTCGGTGGAACCACCGCGATCTTCGCGGACATCAACTCGGCGAACAACCGGGACCTGTCGGTGATCCTGCCGGTGGCGGCGGGGCTGATCGCGCTCATCCTCGCGCTGCTGCTGCGCAGCCTGGTCGCGCCGATCTACCTGGTGATTGCGGTGCTGCTCAACTTCGCGGCGACCCTGGGCGCGACGGTCTACGTGTTCCAGGGGCTCCAGGACCAGCCCGGGGTGACCTTCCAGTTGCCGATCATCCTCTATCTCTTCGTGGTGGCGATCGGGACGGACTACAACATCCTGATGATCGCGCGGCTGCGGGAGGAGGCACGGGAGGGCAACGAGCCGCACGAGGCGGCCGCCATCGGCGTGGAGCATGCCGGACCTACGGTGGCCGCGGCCGGGCTGATCCTGGCCGGGACCTTCGGGGTGCTGATGCTCGCGCCGATCTCGTTCCTGCAGCAGATGGGGTTCGCCGTGGCGATCGGAATCGTGCTGTCGGCGTTCGTCATGTCGATGTTCTTCGTGCCGGCGCTGACGGCGCTGATCGGACACAAGGCGTGGTGGCCAGGGCATGGGGACGAGCGGCCGGTCAGGGGGCGGCATACCCCGCCGGAGCCGGCGAGCGTGGCGGGGGTGTAGGGGGCAACTCGGCGCGTCGCCCGCTACATCGATCTTGACTGATCGTGAGGTTGGCGTCACACTTTGCGCAGCTGCGGCAGCCGGGGGTGACCACCCCGACGCCTCGACTGCGCGGCCTTCTGGATCGCCTCGCCGGAAGGACTCTCATGAGGAGTACGCAAAGATCCCACGGACCGCGCCGATTCCTGGCACTGCTCGCCCTACCGCTGGCGCTCGCCGTCAGCGCACCCGGCCTCGCCAGTCCGACGACGGACAACGCCGTGGCCCCCGACCGGTCGTCGACCGGCGAACAGAACGGCGTCGGCCTGATGCGCATCGTCGTCGCCGACAAGTCGGGCATCGACCGCCTCAACGCCCTCGGCGTCGACCTCGCCGAGTACGTCAAGCCGGTCGACAACGGCATCGAGGTGCACGCGATCCTCAGCCCGCAGGAGAGCCAGGCGCTGCGCGACAAGGGCTTCGACGTGCAGGACGCCATCTCCGACCAGAGCGACTACGCGCAGAACATGGCCGAGCGGTCCGCCTCCATCCGGGCCGCGACGGCGGCGACCGCCGCCACCGACACCCTGACCGTGCTGCGGGCCGAATGGTTCTCCAGCCTCGACAACCAGCTCTTCCTCAACGTCGAGGTGAAGTCGAGCGCCGGCCCCGACTCTACGACGGTGCTCACGGCCAGCTGGGACAGCGGGCCCGGCACGGCGATCGGCTCCGGCGGCACCGCCACCATGTCCCGGTTCACCGACGCCGGCCAGTACATGTACCACCGCTTCAGCAACCCGGTCCCCATCGCCGCCGCACCGGCCAGGGCCACCATCACCAGCAACAAGGGCGGCTCGGCCACCGTCGACGTCGCGAAGTGGCTGGGCAGCCCGCGCAAGGACCCCGGCAAGCACCCGTACGTGTCGGACTTCGTCGACCACTACATGGACCCGACCGAGGTCACCGCGCGGTTCACCGGCCTGGCCGCCGAGTTCCCGAAGCTGACCGAACTGATCGACCTGCCGTACAAGACGAACGGCTACCGGCGCCAGGCACAGGCGCAGTTCGGCACCGCCGCGGCCAGCACCGTCTACGTCACCTCCAAGGCGTACGGCTCCGAGGGCGGCAACGACATCACCATGTCGCTGGTCAACCCGGGCACGGCGAACGCCCCGCTGAGCGTGAGCGTGTCCGGCAAGGCCGTCACGGTGAGCCTGGCCACCGACGGGTCCGGCGTGATCACCAGCACGGCGGCGCAGGTCGTCGCCGCGGTCAACGGCAACGCCGACGCGGCCAGGCTGCTCACCGCCAGCACGTACCGGGGCAACGCCGGCACTGGCGTGGTGGCCGCCGCTCCGGTGACCCAGCTGACCGACAACCTGAAGGCGCCGGTGAGCGTGTCCCGCGAGCCGTTCCAGATGAAGGTCCTGCGGATCGGCAAGCACCGCGACGGCTCGAAGGTCGGGGTCTTCCTCTACTGCCAGGAGCACGCCCGGGAATGGGTGACCCCGCTGGTCTGCGTGGAGTCCGCCGAGCGGCTGCTGCGCAACTACGCCAGGGACCCGGACACCCGCAAGATCGTCGACGACCTGGACATCTTCATCCTGCCGGTCGTCAACCCGGACGGCGCGCACTACAGCATGTACGACTTCAACATGCAGCGGCGGAACATGACCAACTACTGCCCGGCGTCCAACGCGGACCCGGGCCGCCGCAACGCCTGGGGCGTCGACGTCAACCGGAACTTCTCGGTCGGCTCCGTCTTCGACGGCTACGTCGGCGCGTCGGCGACCAACTGCACCAGCGACACGTTCGCCGGGCCGAGCGAGCTGTCCGAGCCGGAGGCGCGCAACGAGGTGTGGCTGGTCGACCGCTTCCCGAACATCAAGCTCTCGATGAACACCCACTCCTACGGCGGGTACTTCATGTGGCCGCCGGGGGCGTACAAGGCCGAGGGGCGGGAGGTGCTGCCGCGGGTGGACCAGGGCACCGAGGCGTACTTCTGGACCTCCTCGGACTACATCCTCTCCCGGGTGCAGGAGTACCGGGGCACGGCGATCTGGCCGGGCCGTACCGGCCCGGTGACGGACGTGCTGTACTCGGCGGCCGGCAACAGCGCCGACGAGCACTGGTACAACCGGGGCATCATCGGCTGGGACTTCGAGGTCGGCGCGGACATCTACAACCCGACGACCGGGCGGTTCACCGCGGTCGGGTTCCAGCCGCCGTTCGCCGAGGGGCATGAGGAGGCGATGGAGTTCGCCAACGGCAACATCGCGATTCTTGAGGTGGCCCGGGCGTACGCGACGGACAAGATCCAGCCTCGGACGTCGCTGAAGGTCGTCAAGCAGGAGGCGGGGGCTACGGCGTTCACCTTCAGCACCAGTGAGCCGGCGAACGTGTACTACACGCTTGATGGGAGTCGGCCGACGTACAGCTCGCCGAAGCTGGCGCTGGCGGGGATGCGTGAGGGCGTCCAGAACATCACGGTGAACAGCGATACGACGGTGAACTGGTTCTCGATCGACATCGCCGGCAACGTGGAGAGCAACTACAAGCCGGACGGTGAAGGCAGCAACTACAACAAGCAGAGGCTGGCCGTCCAGTAGGCGATTCACCGCTTGCACACTGGTGGCCGCCGACCTTAGGGCGGCGGCCACCAGCCTGTGGAAGGCCGGCCCCGTGCTGAGTGGCTGGGGCGTACCGGAGCGCGGCGCCGGTCGCTGTCGGATGCCGGGTGGTGTGCACACGCTCCCGATGACAATTGTTGCCGCGGGCACTAATGCCTGTGCAGGTTCTTGACAGGGTTAAGCGGGCCGACGGGGCCGTCCGATCGGGGGAGCGCCGCGGGTCCCGCTGGCTGGCGTGCCGAAGGTAGTGTTTTGGACACCGCCGGTGGGGAGGTGGGAGTGCCGCATCACGTGTGCTGACATCGGACCAGACCTCGTCACCTGGGACAGTCCCACCCGCCAGAACCAAAAAGGTGCCGCATGCTTTCCCGCTCCCCGTCCGCCACGGAATCGCCGGCGCTGATCCTGGACCGTGCCACCTCCCTGGTCGACTATCTGATGGCCGTGCGCGCCCAGATGGAGAAGCCGGCTCGGACGGTGCCGCAGGCCGACGCGTTCTGGCAGCACCAACTACCCAGCCACGTCGACTGCCAGGTAGGCGTGTCTGCTGACGACGGCAGCTGGCTGCGGATCGGCCTTCCGCCCGCGCCGAAGCAGCTGCGGGCGCCCGCCGAGTTCAGCCCCTACCTCGCCGCACCGGTGTCGTATGAGAGCGAACCGCGGCTGGCCGGCGAAGAGGAGACGGTCGAGCACCTCCGTACCCGGTTCGAGCAGTGGCGGGAGCGAGACTGGCGCCCGTGGGCCGAGCAGGCCCGACGTACCGAAGCGGTCCGGAAACTGCACCGCAGCCTGTTCGACCTTATGCACCGCGTCGACATGAACGCTGCCAGCCAGGAGCTGGTGTGGGGGCACGGCGTCCTGCGCACGGACGTCGGCGCGAATCGGGTCCAGTACCCGCTCGTGGTGACCCCGGTCGCCATCGAGTTCGACGCCGACAGGTCGATGATCCGGGTATTGCCGCAGGGCGCCGGCCGCCTCCAGACCGACCCGCTGACCGGTCTCGACGAGCGATACCTCAGCCAACTGCTCGCCCTCGCCGGCTCCGGCGGGCAGCTCGACCTCGATGTCTGGGACGACTTCACCCGCCTGGAGTTCCTCGAACGGGCCCTGCGCCGCCTCGGACTCGATCCGACCGTCCGGGCCGCCGACGCGCCCGCCCCGGCCGGCCCGTACGTCCACGACACCGGCGTGCTCTTCGTCCGGCCCAGGCAGCGGATGCTGCGCCGGTTCCTCGAGGAACTGCGGGCCCGCCTGCTCAGCGGCGACACCCTGAGCATCGGGGCGCTGGCCGCCATCCTCGCCCACGAGCCGAGCCGCTTGGAGATGCCGCAGGACCAGCCGGCACGGTGGGCGCCGCTGGGGGAGCGGCTGCTCATGCCGCTGCCCACCAACGAAGCGCAGGAGTCCATCGCCCGGCGCCTCGCCCAGCACCGCAACGTGGCCGTCCAAGGCCCGCCCGGCACCGGCAAGACCCACACCATCCGCAACCTGATCTGCCACCTGATGGCGCACGGCAAGCGGGTCCTCGTGGTCGCGCAGAAGGAGGACCCGCTGCGCGTCCTGCGAGACGGCCTGCCGCAGGAGATCCAGTCGCTGTGCCTGGCGGTGCTCGGCCGCTCCACCGACCAGCTCGTCCAGCTCCAGCTGGCCGCCCGCGAACTCTCCGACCGCGGCGCCACCCTCGACAAGCGGAGCGAGCAGCAGCGGGTGGACCGGCTACGCCACCAGCTCGAGGAGGCCGAGCGCGACCTCGGCCAGGCGCTCGGGGCGCTGCGCACCCTGGCAGAGAACGAGTCCGCCCAGCACGAGATCGACGGCATCCGGCTGTCGCCGAGCGACGTCGGCGGCTGGCTGCGGGGTCGCGCCGAACGGTACGGCGACATCCCCGACGAGATCCCCCCGGACCTCGACGCCCCGCTCACCGTCGAGGAGTTCACCGACCTGCTCGACATTGCCCGCCGTACCGTGCGCCAGGACCGCACTCAGGCGCTACGACATCTGCCCACGGCGGCCGCGCTGCCGGCCGCCTCGGCCGTGCTCGCCGCGCGGCGAGAACTTGCCGCGACCCGCGCCGAGCTCGACCGGCTCGTCGCCGACGGTGTGGTGCTGCCGGAGGTACGGGCGTTCGGTCGGCCCGCCCTCGATGAGCTCGCCGGACACCTGCGTGAGGCCCTCACCCTGCTCACCGCCAGGGAGGGTGCGTGGACGGACGCGCTGGCCAAGTTGCTGCAGGCCGACCCGAACTGGCAGGCGATATGGGAGGACCACGTTGCCGCCTGCCAGCGGGCGCTCGCCGAACTCGCCACGGCGACCCGGGCCGTCGCCGGCCACCAGGTAACCGTCCCCGACGGGCACCTGGCCGAGCCGCGCCGGCTGCTGGCGCAGCTCGGCGAACTTCGCCAGCGCTTCGCCATAGGCAAGGGCGTCAGCAAGCTCTTCCAGGGCACTCTCGCCAAACTCGCCGCGGACTGCCACATCGACGGCGAGATCCTGCGCACCGCCGAGGACGTCGACATCGTCGTCGCGTACGTCAACCGCCTCCGCCTGCGGCAGGAACTCGCCACCCGGTGGACCGAGTGGCGGAATCTGCTCAACCTGCCGAAGGAACCCAGCGACCAGCCCGAACTCTGGACCGGCCGACTGCTCACCGACGCGGCGACCGCTTTGGACTGGGACCGCCGACGCTGGCCCACCCTGCACGCGACCGTCCGCCGGCTGGTGCCCCGGGCCGAGCACGCGATCGACGTACGCCGGCTGACCGCGCTCACCGACCTGGTCGCCCGGTGCGCGGCGATCTTCACCCACGACCGGCTCGCCGCCGAGGAGCGCGAGCTGGGCGTCGTGCTCCAGGTCGGCATGTCCACCAGCGACGCCAGTGAGCTGTGGCGGCTGCTCGACCAGAGCCGGCGGCAGGCCGATCTGCCCGGCTGGGACGGAATCCTCGACGAGGTACGCCGGCTGGCCGGCCTGCGCCCCGACGCCCAACGGTTCACCCAGCTCGTCGAACGGCTCCGCCCGGCCGCCCCCGCCTGGACCGCCCAGATCGACGAGGGCACCGCCACCGCCATCGCCGGCACCGGCGGCGACTGCCTGCACCGGTGGCAGTGGCGCCGCACCCAGACCTGGTTCGACACCGTCGTGGGCAGCATCGACCCGCTCGCGCTCGGGCGGCGGGTCGAGCAAACCCGGGACCGCATCCGGCGGCTCACCCAGGAACTCGTCGTCGCCTCCTCCTGGCTGGAAGTCTCCAAGGCGCTCGACGACCGTCGGCGGGCAGCGCTTGCCGACTGGACCACCGCGCTGCGCAAGATCGGAAAGGGTACGGGTAAGAACGCCGCCCAGTGGCAGGCGCACGCCCAGCGGGCCATGAGCGCCGCCGTCGACGCCGTACCAGTCTGGGTCATGTCCGTCGACCGGGCCATCGAGCAGTTCGCCGGCGGCGCGCACTTCGACGTCGTGATCGTCGACGAAGCGTCCCAGGCCGACATGTTCTCGCTGCCCATCCTCAGCCTGGCTGAACGCGCCGTCGTCGTCGGCGACGACCAGCAGATCGGTCCACAGCTGGTGGGCGTGGGCACCATCAGCGGCCTGATCAACTCGCACCTGGTTGACGTGCCCTCCGCCGAGCACTTCGATCAGGAGAGCAGCCTCTACGACCACGCCGTCCGGCGCTCCCCGGAACGCATCCTGCTCACCGAGCACTTCCGCTCGGTGCCGGCGATCATCCGCTTCTCCAGCGAGACGTACTACGGCGGGGAGATCGAGCCGCTGCGCACGGACCGGCCCGCCGGCATCGGCGACCCCGTCAACGCCGTGCACGTGCCGGAGGGCATCCGCCAGGACCTGTCCGGCTACGGCAACGTCAACGTTGCGGAAGCCGAAGCCCTCGTCGCACGGGTCGCGGCGATTGTTGCCGACCCCGCATACGAGGCACGCAGCATCGGTGTGGTCAGCCTGCTCAGCACCAGCGGCCAGGCCCTCTACCTGCTTACCCGCCTCCGCGAGGAAATCGGCGAGGCAGAGATGGAACGGCGCCGGCTGCGCGTCGGCGATTCGTACACCTTCCAAGGCGACGAGCGGGACATCGTCCTGGTGTCGATGGTCGTCGAGCCGCATCACGGCCCGGTGTCCCCCTTCACGAAACGTGACCACCATCGGCGCGTCAACGTCGCCGCCTCGCGTGCCCGGGACCAGCTGTGGGTGTTCCACTCGGTGCAGCCGGCCCACCTGCGCGAGGACGACGCCCGCGGGCTGCTGCTCACCTACTGCCAGAACGTCACCGCAGCCGACGAGGCGTACGACAACCTGGAGAAGCGCTGCGACAGCGACTTCGAACGTGAAGTGCTGCGCCGTATCCTGCGCCGCGGATACCAGCCGCTGCCGCAGTTCCGCATCGGCGGGTACCGGATCGACTTCGTCCTGCCCGCGCCCGACGGCCGGCGGCTAGCAATCGAGTGCGACGGCGACGCGTACCACGGGCCGGACCAGTGGGAGAGCGACATGCGCCGGCAGGCGGTGCTGGAGCGGGTCGGCAACTGCGTCTTCGTGCGCATCCGGGGGAGTGTGTTCAGCCGGGATCCGGAGGCGGCGCTGGAGCCCCTGTGGCAGCGGATCGACGAGCTGGGCATCAGCGTCCCGCCGCCGGTCGTCGCGGTGCCTACGTCTGCGCCGTTCGTCGCGCCGGAGGTCCCCTCGGCGCGGCCTGCCGAGCCCGCGCTGACCGAGGCCGTGACACCGCCATCGGAACAGCCGTTGTCGCCTCCGATCACTGCGCCCGTCGCGGCCGAGCCCGTCGGCGAGGTGTCCGTTGCGCCGGCGGCGCCCGAAACTCTGCTGCCGCAGCCCGCCGCGCGCGAGGCCGCCCGACCATCGCCGGTCCGGCTCGACTCTGGTTCGCCATCCGGTGTCGAACCGGCCGCGGAGGAGCCGGCACCACCGCCGGCCGCCGTGCCGGCGAGTCAGGACCCTGGTACGACACCTGCGGTCGGGCCCGCCGCCGAGGAGCGGACGCCACCGCCGGTCGTCGTGCCGCCTCGGCAGGCCGTTCGGGAGCCGGCGGTCGTTGTACCCCCGCGGCAGCCTGGGCCGGAGGTGGTCTCGCAGTCGACCGACGGGCCTGCGACGGACGACGGCATGGTGCCCGTGCCGGTCGGCTACCGCAACGTCGCATGGCTACGGCCGTACGAGGCGGTGGCCGCGGTCGACTGCTACCAGCACTGCCGGGACGTGCCGATCCGGCACGAAGGCAAGGTGCTGGGCTGGGCCAGGTACTACGACAGCGCGTCCCCCGAGGCTCGCAAGTACCGGGCCAACGTCCGGGTCGAGCGAGCCCACCCGACCGGCGCGCGACTGATCTGCTGGGTACGCCCCCACGAGGCGAAGGCCGTCATCAGCGCCGCCTCGATGAAGCGGGACACGCCGGTGGAAGACAGTCGCGGCCGCCACGCTGGGCTGGTGCAGTACTTCCCGCCGACCAGCCCAGCCGCGGTTCGGTTCCGCAGCGCCACCCGGCTGCTGCGGCTCTCCGGCAGTAATGAGGGCCGGGAGGTCCCGCCCACCTCGCCGCCTTCAGCCGCCCTCGAGACGACCGATCGCACGACTCTCGAGGACACCCTCAACCAGGCGATCGGGCGGGCTTACGGGGGCGCCGAGGACGTGCCGGACGAGCCGGACGGCGAGACGACCGACCGGCGGGCGCTGGAAGCGACCTTCCACGACGCCATGGTCCGCAGCTACGAGCGGGCGCGCGACGAGGCGAACTACACGCCGCGCTGTTCCTCCGCATGCTCACCGAGAAGGGTGGGTTGGCGACCGCCCGGCAATTGCTGCGCAACCCCGGCGTCTCCGACGGGTTTACGGCGCTCTGGGAGCGGGGGCGGGTGGACCTGACCGTTGAGGCGGTCGTCATCCGACCGAAGTTCCGGGCGCTGTTCACCGACGACGAGTTGGCGACCGCCAGCAGCCGAGTAGTGGAGGCGTCGGCACACCTGGCCTGAGGTGCCGGAAGGCTGCAATACAGTCCGCAACGATGAGCAGGGGAGAACGTGTATGAAGGCGGATACCGTCCAGCTTGTCCACATCTTCGGCACAGACCGCCGACATGTCATCCCCGTTTTCCAGCGGCCCTATGTCTGGGACGAGGAGCGCAACTGGGCACCGCTCTGGTCGGACGTGCGGGTGGCAGCCGAGGAAGTGGAAGGGGAAATGGGCGGTGCCGCCGGCGGGTACCCGACCACGCCTCGCACCCACTTTCTCGGCGCCATCGTGCTTGAGCGGACGCCCCCGGCGCCAGGCAGGATTCTGGCGATGAACGTGATCGACGGTCAGCAGCGCCTGACGACCCTGCAGGTACTGCTGGCCTCCTGTCGAGTCGTCGCCCGGGAGCACTCCGCCGATAACGCTGAAGCGCTGTTGAAACTGTTGCTGAACAACACCGAGCAGCTGGTCCACCCACAGCACCCGTATGAGCGGTACAAGGTATGGCCGTCGCTGCCGGACCGAGACGCGTTCAAGGCCATCTTCGCCGCCCACCTTCCACAGGCGCGGCCAGACGAACACCGACTGCTGGCGGCTCGCCGCTACTTCGACAACGAACTGCGGGACTGGCTCGCCGAATCACCCACCCCGGTCCAGCGAGCCGACGCCCTCGTGATCGCCCTCCGAGAGCGCCTCGGTCTAGTCGAGATCCAGTTGGAGGGATATGACGACGCCCAGGTCATCTTCGAGACGTTAAACGACCGCGGTACCCGGCTGCGCGCTTCCGACCTCGTGAAGAACACCCTGTTCCGGCTGGCAGAGCAGCAGGGTGAGGACGTCACGGACCTGCACGATAAGTATTGGGTGCCCCTCGAGGCCGCGTGGTGGAGCCAGGAAGTCACCACCGGCCGGTTCAAGCGCGCTCGGATCGACCTGCTGCTGTCGTACTGGCTGGCAATTCGCACCGGGCAGGAAGTTCCGGTCGAGCGGTTGTTCGCCGACTTCCGGCGCTGGCTAACGGCCAGCAAGGCCGCTGCCGGGGAGGTCCTGGCCGACCTGAGCCACCACGGCACGGCGATGCGGCGGATGGAAAGCCTTCCCGGCTCCGAGCCAAGCGGCCGGCTGCTGCAGGTGCTTAATCTGCTCAACACCACCACCCCGGTGCCGGTCCTGCTGCACCTGCAGGCGCGGGCCGGCGTTAGCCCAGAGCAGCGAGCAATTGCGGCCACTGCCATCGAATCCTTCCTAGTCCGCAGGTTTGTCTGCGGCAGGACCACCAAGGACTACAACCGGTTGTTCCTGGCAGTGCTGCAGAACCTCCGGGCCACCGACGACACCGTCGTGGGCGAGCAGCTCCGCGATCAACTCGCCACCCAGACTGCTGAGTCCCGATACTGGCCAGACGACGACGAGTTCATAGACCGCCTGCTGCAGACGAACTTGTACTTCCTGCTGCGTGGTCCCCGACTGCGCGTTCTGCTCGGCGGGATAGAGGCTCAACTGCGGGGAGAGAAGTCGGAGATGGACTTCAGCCCTGCGCAGGCCGCCAAATTGAGCGTCGAGCACCTGCTGCCCCAAGAGTGGGAACAGCACTACCCGCTGCGCACCGACGAGCCGGCGGACCGGGCCAGAGAGATGCGCGAAAACGCCCTTCACATGCTGGGCAACCTGACCCTGACCACCACCAAGCTCAACTCCTCTATCAGCAACGGGCCCTGGTACGCCAAGCGCACCGAACTCAACAAGCACGCCGTCCTCCTGCTGACCTCCGCAAGCGTTCTTCAGGCACCGGCCGATGCACCGCAGGACATGGCGCGCACCTGGACGCAGGGATGGACCGAAGACCATATTGCCGTGCGGTCCGCGACGCTCATTGAGGTGGCCTGCCTGGCCTGGCCGGGGCCAGAGTGAGCTGAGCCATGCCGGCGCCCGGGGCATCTAAAGAAGCTGGATGCCTCGGGCGGCGACCAGCATATAGGCGGACAGGAGCCCGATAGCCGCCGTTCAGCCAGGACCGGTGTCTGATCGACGGTTCTACCGACCCCCAACTTTGCCGAAGAATCCAAAAGAACCTATGCCGCCGATGGGTGGCGCAGGGCCGTTGGATTTCGGGGGTGGCTGTGGTCGCAAGAAGGGGCATCGGCGACTTCTACGCTGATGCCGAAGGTCAGGGCTGGGACACGCCCGGACATGACTGGGAGTACGACGACCGCCCCGACCGTACACCTGACGTCTGGCTCGATCGGCTGACCTCCGCGCCCTCAACGCAGCTCTACGGCAATCGGCTGAGGGGCACAACCAACAGGTCGGCCCGACAACCCCAGACAAAGGGCCGCGCCAATGGTGGGGTAGGTCGTACCGCCGGTTCATCCCGCCCGACCGAACGCGAAATCGCCGACGCTGCCCACACCATCAAGGCCGAGATTCCCAACATCCGCCCGAAGGCCATTGCCAAGCGGCTGCGGCAACGAGGGTGGACCCACGTGGACTCGCTGGAGGTCGCCGCCGCCCTGCAGCGCCATCCGATCCCCACGACAGGTGCCAAGAATCGCGCGGCGACTCAACCGGGGCCCCGCCCTGCCAGCCAGAAGGCGCTCCGCCCAACGAAGGCGCCAGATCAGCCGCGCGGGGGCGATGGCCCCCAACTCCGTAGTCGATTTGAGGAGGCAGTCCGCATGGCCCGGAGTCACAAGCCCCTCCTGGATGCGGCCGGCCTAGCTCATTATCTGCGGAGGAATGGGTGGCCCGCTTGCACAGAGACAGAGGTGCGGAAAGTATTGAAGACCCTCCGTGACGCCTCGTCTCGCAAATCCAAGAGGCCTCAGCCCACACAAGTTGCCCGTTTTATCGCCAGGAGCACTCGTCGGTCGCGGCGGACGCCCCCGCCACAGCCTGTCGAGATCTGCCCCTCATGCGCAGTCCGTATCTCCATCCTCGGCACGTGCCGCTGCTCGTAGCTGCACCCAGGGAGACTTCTCAGGCGGCGATCGCCCGAGCGGCGGCGTACGCGTCGGCGGGGAGCGGATGGTGTAGGTGCCAGAGGATTCGCATCGGCCGGTCACCCGTGTGCTCCTGGTACGTCATCGGCCCGGCGTACAGGTACGGTGGTGCGCCCAGGTCACGGTCGGCGACCTTGGTCTCCCGGACGAACAGGTGCACCGTCGACCCACGCTCGACGTGATGGATGTAGCGCTGCCCAGTGGCCGACGCCGACGAGGTGGTGCTCTGCGAGTCCCACTGGAACAGGCTGTCGGTGATGGCCCGGTCCGCGTACATCGTCGTGGGGGAGTAGTGCTCCTCGGACTTGACAAGGGTGACGAAGAAGAGGTCGGCCTGCTGGTCCGGCAGCCACTTGACCCCCTCACGCAGAGATCCTGGGTTCGCCATCCCGAAGGCCGCGCACGCTTCGTTGCGGCTGTAGCGGGCGTGCACCCGCAGCGGCACCCGGTCCGACAGCGGATCGACCGTCACCCGGTGGATCCGATCCCGCAGCACCTCGGCGACCTGGCGTAGCTCGGCGCACCGCGCCGGCTCCGCCCAGAGCCGCTTCAGCCGTGCCTCGCGCTCGCTCAGTGGTACCGACGGCCCCCAGAGGCTGAAGTGCAGCATGTCCAGGAGCTGTCCGCTGCCGGGGTGCACGCCGGCCGCCACGCGAGCCAGGAGGTCCAGCCGGGCAACGTCGTCGATGTGCAGCATCCGGCCGATGGCCCGGCCCAGCTCCCGGTCGTCCGACCCGCCGGTCGAGGTCTCGACGCCCGCCAGGCGCCGCAGCCCGGCCCACCCGCCAATGCTCGCCGACCGATAGACGTCCTCGATCTCCAGGCCGGTCTCCCGCAGGAACTCGGCCAGGCTCACATCACCGAGCTGTCGCAGCTCTGCCACCAGGCCGTTCTTCGAGGTCGGTAGGGCCGACTTCAGGTTGTCGAGCACGACCTTTCGGGCGACCGGGTCGAGCTGGATGTGACAGCCGCTCGGCAAGCTCGGAAAGTCCTGGTCGACCGCGTCGTACACTGCCCGCCGGCTGATCCCGGTCAGCGCCCGCCAGCGCAGGTCGAACCGGAAGTTGGCGTTCTGCCCGCCGATGAAGTCGAGCACGGTCAGGCAGGGCTTGTCGTCGTCGAGGCGCAGGCCGCGGCCGAGCTGCTGCAGGAAGATCGTGGCGCTCTCGGTGGGTCGCAGCATGAGGATCGTGTCGACCATCGGTAGGTCGACGCCCTCGTTGAACAGGTCGACGGTAAACAGCACCCGCAGCTCACGGTTGCGGAACGCGGTCAGCAGCGCCTGCCGCCCAGCGGGGTCAACCCGCGAGGTCACCGCCGCCGACGGTACGCCGTGCTCGGTGAACCAGTCGGCCATGAACTGGGCGTGCCCGATGCTCACGCAGAAGCCGAGCGCCCGCATCTGCCCGACGTCGGCGGTGTCGCGAACTGCCCGCAGGATCATCCGGGCTCGGGCATGGTTTCCGGTGTAGACGCCGTCCAGCTCGGCCGGGTCGTAGCCCTGCCCGCGCTTCCAGCGCAGCTGCGACAGGTCGACGTCGTCGTGCAGCCCGAAATACTGGAACGGCGCTAGCAGCTGCCGCTCCAACGCCTCCCACAGGTGCAGCTCCACCGAGGCGCGGCCGTCGAACCACCGGCGCACGTCGCCACCGTCGCTGCGGTCCGGGGTTGCGGTCAGCCCCAGCAGTACGCGCGGCCGCAGCCGTTCCAGCAGCCGGGCGTACGTAGGCGCTTCGGCGTGGTGGAACTCGTCGACGATCACCATGTCGTACGCCTCGGGGTCTATCTCCTGCCGGTGTAGTGACTGGATCGAAGCGAATACGTACTTCCAGTTCTTGGGCCGGTCGCCGCCGACGAGAGATTCGCCGAAGCTGCCGTCCCCCATTACCTGCCGGAACACCGAGCGGCTCTGTCGCAGGATCTGCTCCTGATGTGCGACGAAGAGCAGCGATTGAACGTGGCCAGCCTTGCGGAGCCGCCGGTAGTCCAGCGCGGCCACCACGGTCTTGCCGGTGCCGGTCGCCATCACCACCAGGTTTCGCCAGCGGCCGTGCACGAGTCGCTCGGCGTCCAGGTCGTCGAGGATCTCCTGCTGGTAGGGAAACGGCCGAACGTCCAGGTTCGCGATCTCGGTCGGTGCCTCGTCGGGGCGCTCGCCGCGCAGGGCGATGCGTAGCCGGTCGGCGTCCTTCGCGGGGTCGTACGCCTCGAAAGCTGAGTCGTTCCAGTAGTCGGTGAACGTCGCCTCAAACGTGTCAATGACGTGCGGCTGCTCCAAGTTGGAGACCCGGACGTTCCACTCCACGCCGTCGACCAACGCGGCCTTGGAAAGATTCGAGGAGCCGACGTACGCGGTCGTGGTGCCGTTGTTGCGGCGGAACAGCCACGCCTTGGCGTGCAGTCGGGTGGTCCTGGTCTCGTAGGAGACCTTGATATTGGCACCCAGCTCGGCGAGCCGGTCCAGAGCCCGCTGGTCGGTGGCGCCCATGTATGTCGTGGTGATGACGCGCAGCCTGCCGCCGCGGGCGATCAGGTCGCGGATCGCCGGCTCGACGATGCGCAGACCGTGCCACTTGATGAAGGCGCAGAGCAGGTCCACGTTGTCGGCGGAGGCCATCTCGTGCGTGACCTCGTGGCCGATCCGAGGCTGGTGCCGGCCATTGACCAGGAGCCCACCGGTGGAGAGCGGGGTCGTGGGGCGTACTGGGAAGCTGGCTAGGGCTGGCGGCATCGGCGGTGAGGCGATGGCGTGCAGCAGGCGCTGAGCGTCAGCGACCTGGTCATCGGCGCTGACGGCGCCCGGCTCGGCCTCGGCGATGCTCTCAGCAATCCGGTTTGCCAGTTCGATCTGGCGGGCGAGTTTGTCGTCGCCACCGACAACGGCGAGCAGCGCGCGGCGGGCGAGCGCCGCGATGTGCCGAGCGAGTACCTCGTGCGCGTCGGCCGGGTCGAGCTTGTGGCGCTGGACGAGGGCGGGGTCGACGTGCTGAAGCCGCTCGGCGAGCTGCTGGGTGATCAGGTGCTCGTAGATACCCCGCTCAGGATCCGTCACATCAGGAAGCTAACCAGTAGATGCGGCAATGCACTGCCCCGACTGTCGCGCTCAGGCGCCGTTCTCCAGCCGGGGCCTTCCGGGGCCTCAAAGACACGAGCGGCTGCGCCGGAACCGCCGACACCATCGAGATGCCGGGCCCGCATGGCTGCATCCGTCGGCCGCCCATAATGGCCGTACGGCCAAGTCCATGATCCATGGGCAATGGCTGCAGTTCGTCTCGTACGGCACCCGCACCGGCAAGCTCGCGACAACACGGGCCGACGGCTCGCCGCACATCGTCCCAGTGTGGTTCGTACTCGACGGCGACGACGTGCTGTTCGACACCGGCAAGACCTCGGTGAAGGGCCGCAACCTCGCCCGCGACGGCAGGGCCGTGCTGTGCGTCGACGACGAGAACCCGCTATACGCGTTCGTGCCGCTAAGTGCGTGTTTGACAAGGTCGAGTGTGGATGGTGTGGCGGCGTGACGATGGCCGTCGGGGCGGGCAGGGTGTCCGGGCGTCGTCGCCTCGTCGTGGTTACCCGTCGGACCTGACCGATGCCCAGTGGGCGTTGATCGAAGGGTTGTTGCCGGAGCCGAGCACGGACGGGCGGCGGGAGAAGCACCCTCGTCGGGAGATCGTCAACGCGATCTTGTACGTGGTCCGTTCGGGGTGTCCGTGGCGGTACCTGCCGGCGGATCTGCCGCCGTGGCAGACGGTGTACTGGTACTTCGTGCGCTGGGAAGACGCCGGTGTGACCGAGAACCTGCTGGCCACGCTGCGGGTTAAGGCGCGGGTGCAGGACGGGCGGAAGCCGGAGCCGTCGGCGGGGATCATCGACTCGCAGTCGGTGAAGGGCGCCGACACCGTCGGGCAGCAGACGCGTGGTTACGACGCGGGTAAGAAGGTCAACTGCAAGAAACGGTTCATCATCACCGATACCGGCGGGCTGTTGGTCACGGTGGCGGTGATGGCCGCGTCGTGGCAGGACCGCGACGGCGCGAAGATCGCCCTGCTCAGCGCTTATCTGGCCACCCCGATCCGGCACGTCTTCGCCGACCAGGGCTTCGCGGACCGTCTCGTCGACTGGACCCACGACACCTTGAAGATCACGCTGGAGATCGTGCGGAAGCCCGCTGACCAGCGGGGCTTCGCCGTGCACCCGCGCAGGTGGGTCGTGGAGCGGACCC